>CAYTYV010000320.1:0-7845 GCA_964441055.1 uncultured Polyangiaceae bacterium
GACCCGCTCACCAGCGAAGATGTCTCCGGCGTAGGTTCTCGTATTGAGCCTCGTACCCTTCCGGATTCCGAGCCTAAATTCTTCGCTCCACGCGCACCAGTCGACGCGGCCCTCCGTCGCGTGGACCACCGCACATGGCTCCGGCGCGAACTGCACGAATCGGATGGCCGTTGCCGTGAGCGTCGTGGCGAACTCGGCTGCCAGCTCACGTACATCGTGCAGGGACGGTCTGTTCCGATCGCATCTCGGGGCAAACAGAGCCTCGGGCATGATCAACTCCGCTGCGAAGTCGTTCGCCTCCCCTTCCCTACCCGACCCCTTGTACCAGGCGCCGAGGTCCTTGTCCGTGCAGAGGACGTACTGGTCGAGTTGAGGATGCCGCAGAAAATGACCAAGTTCGTGGGCGATAACGAACCTCCACTTCTGCGACCGGTAGGCCGATTCGGACACGACGATGATGCCCCGGTCGCCAGCGCGTGCGAGACGCCCTTCCTCATGCGCAAGCTCGCGGCGGCGGACCAGTACACCGAGGTGCGCGGCGATCAGCTCCACGTCGATCTCATCGGGAGCACGGACGCGGAGGGACGCGACGAGCCGTTTCGCGGCCGCTACGGATGGGGGGTCGGGACTGCGTCGAGCCACGTCTACTTCCTCTCGTCCCCAGACGGATCGTGCAACGCCAGCAGCGCCTCCATGTCTTCCACGAGCGTCTGCAAGTCCGCGTCCGTCGACTCCTCCGGCTTCCGTTTCCTGAACGCAAGCGAGAGCTGGCCGCGAACTCGCGGGTGAGCACGCAGGGCTTCGAGCCGTGCCAGTAGTTCCTCTCTGACGCTGCTCACCGAAGTGACTACGCCGCCCACGCGGCTCCTCATCTCCGTCAGCTTCTGTCTGGCAGCTACCTGCCACGCGAGGCGGTGCTGATTCTCGATCTCCGCTACGAGCACCGCCCCACGGTGGGCCACCTCCTCCGGGTCACGACCCACGTCGCGAATCTCCTCGTCGACCAGGGACGCTGGGTAGTCCGCGTCGAGGAGATCGCCGTCCACCGCGTCCAGCGCTCTCCACAGATCGGCGTTTGACCTCCCCTTCGTCGTCATGGCGCTCCCTCCAGTTCCCCCGAACCGCCTCACGGTTGTGCGCAAGACGGCGGCGCGTGTTGTAGACCGCGTCCACTGGCACCGCCAGGATGGCGGCTTGGTCTGCAGCTGCATCGGTTCCGTCTACCATGAGCATCAAGATCTCTGTCGCAAGGTCGTCACCATCAAGTCGGTCGAGGAGCCGGTCGATCAGCTTGCCGTAGAGGTCCTTGGCGAGCACGACATCGTCCGGCGACGGCTGGCGATATGATCGCTCCCTCGGCTCGTCGTCGAGCAGCAACTCGTTGGTGAAGCCCTTGCGCCTTCTCAGGTTGCGCACCAGGCCGTTGACGATGCTGCCGAGATGCCGGAGCAAGTCCGGCTCTTTGGCGCGGTCCCAGGCCTTGTACGCTGGATCGTGAAATCGGCGCTTCTTGCACGATCTGATCAGCGTCAGCCTCCCGTCCCCGACCGAGCTTCCGGAGTGTGTACTGCCACAGGCGCTTGTGGGCGTCGCCCCAATCAACCTCGACATCCGTATGCATGAGCGCTGCGTCCACCACGATGCCCACCCCGGAAGAGGTGGCCACTGGCCCGCATTTGCGAGCCCACCGCAAAAAAGGCCGGCCGATCGCAAAACCGACCTGATCGCCACCTTTACCAGATTGGGCCGGGCGCATGGAGCCCCGGCACGGAGGTATCCATGTCGAAGTCGGCAGACTACTGCATCACGGCGGTCAAGCACGGCGTGCTTCCGACCGCCATCGTCCAGGTTGAGGCTCGCCGCGATCTTGGTACGTCGCTCGGCGCAGCCCAGAGGTTCACCAAGGACTCGGTGGTAAACGCGATCCTCCTCCAGGGGCTGACGTTCATCACCGCTCCCCGCAACGGCGGCAAGTACGTACGCGGAGCCGACGTTCGCGTCGTTCGTGTCAACGGTTCCCGATATTTGCGAACCGATCGGAACTCCGTCCAGGCGGACAACCTCGGGAGTCTCCCCGAGATCACGTGAGGCGGCCGAGAGACCTTCCGAGGAACTTTGGTTCGCGAGCAGGGCGTCCGCTTTGCGGTCGTCATCGACGGGCCTGCCGTTCTGCGGAGCAGCATCGAGCGTGACAGAGCGACCGCGAGCCCGGCAGGTACCTTTCCGATATCGACGCCTGCACGGCAGCCTCCACCACCCCCTCCCCCCCCGGCCCGCGAGTCAACCAAGGTGGTATGGTGGTCCGCGGCAGCGCCAAGAAACCGCGCCATAGCAACCCTGATGAGACGAGGAATGAGGCGAAAGCGAAGACATGACCGGGGCGCGGCCCTCAGGTTGCCGAAGGCCCTCTACACGACTGGCTTCGACGAAATCACTCAAAAGTGGCACAAGAACCCCGGCGCACCGGACGCTATCCTCCCAGCAGTGCGGATAGCCATGGCTCTGGAGGGATTCAGCGTCGCGGAGGCCCTGTTGATTTCGCCCACCGTCTGTTGCCGCGTCTACGGCGAGAATGTGGTCTTGTGCCGTCTCATTGATGCGTTTGGCGTGGCGGGCGTGGAGCAGCTCCTCGAAGAGAACGCTCTCCAGTTCCTGCTCTGGCGTCCGATGATCGTCCATCTCCATGCAAACCAGACCGTCACCAACGAGAAAGGAGAACCAGTCAAGAATGCGATCGACCCCCTCGCACCAGGCAACGCCAGCACGCCTGCTCACAGCGACCCGCAGGCGTCGGTCGAGATGGGGTTGAAGGGAGGATGGACGACCCATCCGTGGACCAAGCTCGAACGGCTCGCCGGCCTTGCTGTTGAGCGTACCCACCTCCCGGCAGCGAACGTGCCGTACGACGCCGTGGGTGCAGTCCGCGCGGCCTACGACCGCGGGGCACTCCGCCGTACCGGTCTCGCACCCGAGACGCCCCGCCACGACCTGCCTGACGAGCAGCGGGCGCAACTCGCCAAGCTCGCTGAAGATACGGCCGTGGGCCTGGTGCTGTGCGATCTCGAGTTCGATCTCCACGAGAGCGACTGGGAGTGGAACCGCCTGCTGCGTTTCGCCGAGATCGTCTCGGCACCCAGTCCAGTCGCCTCCGTGCAGCGCGGCATGGCGCTGGAACACCTGCCGAACGTGCCGGCCCTACTTGCGACCAGGGTCATCACGTTCGCTGACGTCGTGAAATTGCGCCAACATCCGGCGACTGCTGAGCTGCGGAAGTGGCTTTGGTCACAGCCTGACCCGCGAGATGCGGAGGATGTGAGTCGGGCTTGGCTCGCGGCGATCCAGCACGCGCCGGTCAAGGACCGCACATGGTTCAAGATCGCGAGGTTGACAACGTTAAGCGCACTCGGCGCTGGCGTGGGCGCGCTGATTGCGCCTGACGCGGTGCTGCCGGGAATCGGCGTGGGAGCGGGTATCAGCGGAGTCATCGGCGCGGCTGACACCTTCGGCCTCGAACGCCTGCTGAGCAAGCCAAGCCCCCGGCGCTTCGCCGAGCTCATTCGCGGGAAGGTTGCAGCGACGACTCGAACGGGCGCTGCAAACCGCAAGGAGCACCGAGCCGCAGCCTCGAAGTCCCAAAGGGAATGCGGGGGTGATGGAGGCCATGCCGAAGCCAAGTGGACGGCGGCTACTCCTGGGCCGATGAGCCGAGAGGCCACCGACTACTGTGGAGGACGGCAGTGGCGGGGCAGTGAGGCGAGCGCGGGTGCGGGCGGCTAGCAGGTCGAGGCGGCGTAGAGGGCGCCTGAGCCGCTGGCCGTGGGGGCGGGTGCGGCGGCGACAACCTCCGCGCCGGCTAGAGGCATCGCAGGAGCCTGGGCGGAAGCAGGGCCATCCAGGTTCCTGAGACGATCCACTGGATCGGACTGAGCTGGATCGCCTCCAACACCGCGCCATCAAGGTGCCCCACGGCCGCGGTATGGCCACTCGGCGGGGAAGAAAACGCGGCCCAGATCGGGCACTTGGGCTTGTTCTGGATGCCCGAAGACCGCTCGGCCGGGCACGGAAGCTACCCGGAGATGCTCGAAGGCCGGTCGACCGGGCACCCGAGCTTCTCGGAGATGCTCCCCGGGGCGACCGACCGGGCTTGAGGGTTACTCCGAGATGCTCGAAGGCCGGTCGACCGGGCACCTGAGCTTCTCTGAGATGCTCCCAGATGCGACCGAGCGGGCACGGGGGTTTCTGCGAGATGCTCCCGGCCGCGATGGCGCGAGCGCGTGGCCAGTTTGCTCTACCCGTGGCTGGCGCAGGCGCGCTCGAGAAGGCATCGCCGCGTTGACGCCCCCCCTGGGAAGCGAGATGCTCAGGGCGGATGAGCGAGCGGCTGAAGCAGGATCTGCGCGACCAGATCAAGGAAGGAAAAGTCGCTTGCATCGTGGGGGCTGGGGTCTCGATTGCCGCGACTCGCCAGGAAGTCGCCGGCTGGATCGGGCTTCTGAAGAACGGGGCGAGCTACTGCGAAGAGTTCTTGGGGAGCCGCCTACCCAAGGGCTGGAAGGACCGCGTGCTCCACCAGCTCGACTCGGGCGACATCGAAGAGTTGCTCCGCGCCGCCGAGGAGATCAGCCAACGGCTTGGCGCTCCAGAAGGCGGCGAGTACCGCCGCTGGCTCCGCGAGAGCGTTGGCAGCCTCAAGCTTCGAGAGCGTGCCGTGCTCGACGCCCTGGCTGCGCTTGACGTGCCGCTTCTCACCACCAACTACGACGGCCTGCTCGAGGAGGCCACCGGCCGTTCGGGCGTCACGTGGCGCGATCCGTCGGAGGTCGAGACGGTGCTACGCGGCGACGCAAACGACATCGTGCACCTGCACGGCTACTGGAGGCGTTCCAAGTCCGTGGTGCTGGGCATCAGGGACTACAAGCGCATCCTCGGCGACGAGCGCGCTCAGGCCCTGCAGCAGGCCTTGCGCGCGATGCGCACGCTGCTCTTCTTGGGCTGTGGCGATGGCCTCGCCGACCCGAACTTCGCTGCGCTGCGCAAGTGGTCGGCTCGGGTGTTTGCTGACTCGGAGTACCGCCATTACCGACTGGCGTTGGCGAGCGAGGTGGCAAAGCTGCAGAAGCAGCATCCTCCCGAGGAGCGCATCTCTGTCCTGTCCTATGGCGAGCGGCACGAGGACCTGCCGGGCTTCTTGGCGTCGCTCAAGCCGCGACCGAAAGCCACGCCCAAGCCCAAGCCTCGGGTGTTGGTTGCCGGCCCGTACTACGGCGTGCCTCCCGAAGTGCGCGCCAAGATCGACAAGCTCTGGGCTGCCATGCCCGTGCTGGGCGAGGAGTCGTTCGACAGCGCTGCCGCTGACCAGCCGCCCGAGCCGCTCCCGCCGCAAGCCGTGATGGCTCGCATCGGCGCCCTGCTCCGGCACGAGGACGTCGCCCGCGCGCAGATCGAGGCCATCTGCCGCCACGACATCATCCTAGATGCCAGCCCCTGGCGGGCCTTTGCCCGCTGGCACAGCCTCGGCTTTCACGACGCCGAAAAGGGCGAGCTGCCGACCGATCCTCGGTGGGAGGCTGGCTCGGCCGGGCCCGTGCCGGTCTTCTTCTCGCTGTTTGCTGAAGACGATCTGCCGCTGGCGGACGACCCGGGTCCGATCGGCATGACCGAGCAGCTCGCCAAGCTCGACAAGGACTGCGGGTGGCTGCAGAAGCGCATCGAGCAAGCAGCGGCCGAAGAAGGCATCGCCTTCGAGGGCTTTGCCGGCAGCGGCCCGTCGGCCTGGACTGCCAGGATTGCCGCGCGGTGGCCTGAGGTGCTGCTCGTGTTCAGCGCGGATCTCCCGGCGGTCTCCGCCGATCGCAAAACCATCACCACTGCGACGCCGCTCGACAAGCCGCTCGCCGACTTGAGCCTGAGCGACTACTTGCGCGCCTTGCGGGTGGTTGCCGGCCAGGTGCGGGTGCTCGGCGACGAGCAGTGGCGGCCCATCCAGGACGTGTTCGTGGAGATGGAGGTCATGCGCATCGAGCGCAAGGCCATCGAGCCAAGAAGGGACGATGGCCGCCGCGGCGGCAAGGGAGCATTCAGCGACGGATTTGACGACGGCTTTGAGCATGGTAGTAGCCGAGACGACGTTGCCACCCAAGAAGAGCTCGACGCCGAGCTCCGCGCCCGCCGCGAACGCCCAGAGAAGGCCACCACGCTGCCGGCGAGCCAGGTCCTCGGCCTCGGTCCCCGCATCATGCTCTGGGGCTCAGCAGGCACTGGCAAGTCCACCCTGCTCCAGTGGCTCGCCTGCCAGGCCGCGGGAAGCAGCGAAGTGCCCGTCTGGGTCAAGGATCTGCCCGAGCCGAGCGGCGATCTGGCCCGCAAGCTTGCGGGGTGCGCGCTGCGCCAGGTGAACCTGCTCGATGCCCTTTGCCCGGCCCGCGACGATCTGTGTGGCGCGGTCGCAAGCGGCAAGGCGCAGCTCTTTCTCGATGGTCTGGACGAGGCCCACGTGACAACCCAGGTCGGTTTGCTGAGCCGTCTTGCCAGTTTACCCCGTGCCCGTGCCATCATTACCTCCAGGCCCAGCCTCCGGCAGCCGCCCACCAGCGCCGAGCTCATCGCTGTAGATCTGCTGGGCCTACGGGCGGGCGGCGCCGAGCGCTTCCTCTCCTGCTACTTCGGCGTCGAGCCTTGGATCACCGCCTTGATCGAAGGCTTGCGTGCCCTGCCCGACGGCGACCAGTGGACGCAAGTGCCTGTGCTCGTCTCCTTGGCTGCCGCGCTCTGCCGAGAGCAGAAGACGCTCCCCGACGCCACCCTGGACCTCTACCGCAAGGCAGTCGACGTCCTGCTCGGCCGCCGCGCCCACCGTTGGGCTTTCGACCGCGCCGAGATCCTGCGCCATCGCGCAGACCTCGCCAGCATGGCGGCTCGCCATCTGCTGCCCAGAGCCGGCCCAGAGCGCATCACGATTGCCCGCGACGAGGTCAGCGACTTCCTCGTCGACTCGGGGCTACTCACCGGCAACAAGCGTCTGCGCTTCGCCCACCTGTCGTTGGGCGAGCTCGTCGCCGGCTGCCATCCCGAGCTGGACCTTACACACCTCCGCACGCGCTGGCGAAAAGGCGAGGTCAGCCACGAGCTCGAGGCCCTACCCATGGCCCACGCCCAGGCAGGCCGACGCGCGCTCGATGCTGCCCTGGCCGATGCGCGCCAGGACGAGCCCGACCACCGCATGCTGTGCTTGCTCTTGCGCGCCGTGGCCTTGGGCGGCTCCGAGGTATGCGCCTTCTGCGAGCAGCAAGCCGACAAGGTGCTTGCTCTCGTCACCGAGCGGCTGCAGCTTCCATCCGCCCGCTTCAGCAAGTCTGAGGAGCAGCTTGCCGACCAGGCCAAGCGTGCGCTCCGGGTCATGCGCCCCTGGTTGCGCCGCGGCTCCGCTGCGAGTCCGGGAGACGAGGCCACATTGCTCACGCTCGTCAAAGCGCCAGGCCGTAGCGGTGCCTTGGCCCACATCCTGGCCTGGACTGCGCGGCTTGCGGCGCCTGAGCGCAGGTACGGCCTGCCAGAGGATCTCGGTCGTCGCGCCAGTCAGGCGCTGGTGGAGGCGGGTGCCGACATGGAGTGGATGCTGGCCCCTCCCCGCGGAGACACCGACTCGTTTGTTCGCCAGGCAGCCGTGGAGGCCTTGGCGGGAGTACCGGAGGTGCGCCCACTGCTGGTCGAAAGAATGAGCGACGCCGACTGGGATGTTCGTCGGAAAGTAGTGGAGGCGTTGACGGGGGTGTCGGAGGTGCGGCTGTTGCTCATCGAAAGGCTGGGTGAGTTTCCCCCTCCCATTCGCCGGGCAGCGGTGGAGGC
>CAYTYV010000321.1:0-7828 GCA_964441055.1 uncultured Polyangiaceae bacterium
CTCGGACGAGTACGACCTGCTTCGATATCTCCGCAAAAAGCTCAAGAGCCAGTCTCTCGTCCAAGAGGGCGATCGACATCTCGACTGTATGATTTGCGAAGACGGCTCGGAGATCTGGTTCGATGTGACCGATCCGTACAACAAGACGGCGGAGGCCTTGGGCGACGAATCGCCTTGACCCGTCGCCGACGAGCACGTGGACCCGGGCTCGGGCTCGCCTCCGCTAGCTGCCGCCGCCCCCCGCCGCCTCGGCCGCCTTCTTCTTGCGCTTGAGCGTGAGCTCGGCCACCTTGTCCTGCAGCTCGATCTGCAGCGCCATCAGCTCGGCTTTGAGATCGGTCATCTTCATGGTGGCCCGCTGCAGCTTGTCGCTGATCTCTTCCATCTTGTCGGCCAGGTGCTTGCGCAGCCGGGCTGCTTGCGGGACCTTGCGCAGGGTCACGAGCTGCACGTTGATCTCGTCGACCCGCGTGCGGTAGACGGCCATCTGCTCGTCCAGAACGTCGATCCGCTCCTGCAGATCGGCCATCTGGGTGTGGGTCTGGACCACGTCGCCGAGCTTCTGCTGCAGTGCGGGATCGAGATCGGCCTTCTTCAAGTAGACCGCAATGGCCTTGATCCCGCCCTCGGTGCGGATGTCCACGGTCTTGGTCACGGGGGTCGACTCCTCGATGAGCACGACCTCGGCCTCGCCCGCCTCCACCGTGACGGGCAATAGATGGCTCTGCCCCAGCCGCTGGACCTCGAGCGCGCCCTTGCGCAGCGTGTAGCCGGCTGGCACCGCGTGTCGAATGTACACCTTGGCTGGCTTTTTGCCGCGGTTGGTCAGGGTGAGCTTGGTCTGGCGAATGCGCTGCGTCTCCGTCGTCACGATGCCGCGCTGGATGGTCAGGAGCCGGTCGATCTCCTCGCGCGTCGAGACCTCGGGATCGGCCAAAACGCTGCGGTCCAGCGCATAGGGAACAAAGGCCGTGCCGTGCGGCAGGATGGGCTCGCTCAGCCCTTCGCCCAGAAACTGGCTGCCCGCGTACACGGTGAACGGCCCTGAGTCGAGCATGTAGCGGCTCGGGTTGGCAAAGCGCACCGCATTGAAGGCGAACTTCTTCGAGCCGCGGGGCGAGATGGGATCGTAGAGGTAAACCCGCTCGGCCTCGGCCTCGGCGTTCAGGATGCTGACCATGGCCGAGTGATCTTTGGCGATGCTCATGGGCTCGGCCGCCTCGAAGTGCGCGCTGCCCACGGGACGACCCTCGGACGGCTTGGGGCCCAGATCGGTGCCTGCGGGGGCCTCCTCGGTCGGCTTTTCCTCCTCGGTGACCACGCGCACCACCTCGCCTTCCGAAAACCGCCCCGTGCCCACCGCGTCGATCTGTCCGGCCGGAATGCCTTCGAGGATCAGTGCCTCGCGCAGCCGGTTGGCGCGCTCGAGCGAGGCGTGGCGCGGGCTCTTGTCGCCCTGCTGGGCAAAGCCCTCGATGCGCACCCGCTGCCCGCTGCCCCGAAGCTGGTTCGACAGGTTCGACACCACCTGCTGGCTGTGGCTCGCGGGCGGACGAGGAGCACGCCTCGCGGTGGCGGTCGCCATCGGGGGTGGGGCTTTGCCACCACCGCCCACGCCTACGCCGCTGACGCCCAGACCGCTCGCCCCGCGCGTGGTGCGGGCTCCAGAGGCATCGACCGTCACCCGATGCTCGCCCGTGCGCACGGCATAGGCGCGGCGCTCGCGGTCCTCCTTTTTCTTCGCGTCCTTGTTGCGCTCGAGCTCGGCCACGTCGGCCGCGCTAAGCCCACCCAGCACCTGCGCGGGCCTGCCCGCCACCGCATAGGGCGAACCTCCGGTCGGCGGCGCCAGGGCCAGCAGCGTGTCCGGGCTGAGCGTCTGCCGCTCGACCAGCTTGACGCTGTGCAGATCGTAGCGAAACGAAAGCGCCGAGGTGGAGCCCACGCCGATCTTCACCTGCTCCCAGTCCTCGCCCGAGACGTTGTCCACCACCGCCCAGGCGTGAAGCCGCGCGGGGCCCTCATCGCGCAGCACCAGTCTATAGGTGGGCTTCCAGGCGGGGCTCTCGGTCACGTAGGCCACGCGCACGCGGTGGTGCCCTGGCGGCACCTCGATGGTCATGGCCACCTCGGCGCCATAGTCCTCCACCGTGGGGTAGGCCACAGGCATGGTCTCGCCCGTCTTTTCGTCGACCACGGTGAGCGATTTCAGAAAGTCGTCCACCCGCTCGCCAGGCACGCGGATGCTGAGCTTGCCCTCGGTGACCGCGGCGTAGCGCTCGAAGTAGGCCACGCCATTGCGATAGATGATCACCTTGCCTAGCGCTGCGTCGCTGGTAATGGGCTGCACGCCGCCACTGCAGCCGACGGTCCAAAAGGCACCAGCCGCCAGAAGCGACAGCACGATCTTTGAGCTCGCCATGATTCCTCCGATTTGGCCAATCGCTTGATGCGGACCTAGGCGGCCTCGCCCTTGTCCTCGCCCTCGCCCTTGTCCTCGGCCTCGTCCTTCTTCCGCTTGAGCGTCAGATCGGCCAGCTTGTCCTGCAGATCGATTCGCAGCGTCATGAGCTGCCCCTTCAGATCGGTCATCTCCATGGTGGCCTGCTGGAGCTCGTCGCTGATCTCCTCCATCTTCCGCGACAGGTGCTGCCGCAGTCGGGCGGCCTGGGGCACCTTGCGCAGGGTCACGAGCTGCACGTTGAGCTCGTCGACGCGCGTGCGATAAACCGCCATCTGCTCGCCCAATAGCTCGATGCGCTGCTCGAGATCGGCCATGGCCTGGTAGGTCTGGACGATGTCGCCGAGCTTGCGCCCGAGCTCGGGCTCTAGCCGCGCCTTCTTGAGGTAGAGCTCGATGGCTTTGATGCCTGGCGCGGTGCGGATGTCCACGGTCTTCAGGATCGGGGTGGACTCCTCGATGACGACCTTCACCGCCTCGCCCGCGGGCACGTCCACGTTGAACAGATAGGCCCCGCCCAGCTTGTCCATCTCGAGCTTGCCCTTGCGCAGCTCGTAGCCCTGCCCGACGGCGTGTCGCAGGTAGACCCGCGCCGCCGCGGTGCCTCGATTGTTCAGCGTGAGCTTGGTCTGGCGGACGCGCTGGGTCTCGGTGGCCACGATGCCGCGCTGGATGGTCAACAGCCGGTCGATCTCCTCGCGGGTCGACACCTCGGGATCGACCACAATGCTGCGGTCCAGGGCATAGGGCACGAAGGCCCAGTCCTCGGGCAGGATGGGATCGCTCAGCCCCTCGCCCAGAAACTGTCCGCCCGCGTAGACCGTGAACGGACCGCTGTCCAAGGTGTACTCGCTCGGGTTCTTGAAGCGCACGGCGTTGAAGGCGAAGCGCTTGGAGCCGCGCGGCGAGATGGGATCGTAGAAGTACACCCGCTCGGCCTGGGTATCGGTGTTGACGATGCTGACCATGGCCGAGTGGTCGCGGCGGATGGTCACGGGCTTGAGCGAGACGAAGTGCGCGCTGCCGAGCGGCTGGCTCTCGCTCATCGCGGCATCGGCCTCGGGCTGCTTGGCCTGCTGGGCGCGGTGCTGGTCGGGCTCGTCGACCGCCACCACCCGCACGGCCTCGCGGCGGTTCATGATGCCCGTGCCCACGGCCTCGATCTGGTCGGCGGCCACGCCCTGCTCGATCAGCCGGTCGCGCAGCGCGTTGGCGCGGTCGAGCGAGGCTTGCCTCGGGTCGTCGTCCTTGGACTGGGCAAAGCCCTCGATGCGGATGCGCTCGTTCGAGCTCTGCAGCCGATTGGCCAAGGAGGTGCTGAACACGCGCGCGCGCGCCCCTGGGCGGCGGAACTGCATGGCTCGTTGACGACCGCCTCCCCGCGAGGTGGCGTCCGCGCCGCCGTCATCGGAGTCTTCCGCCGTGGCCACCGCCATATCCGGCTCGACCAGCAGCTCCTCGTCCACCTCGCCGTCCCCGCCCTCGAGGCTGAGCAAATCCGCAGGGCTCAGGTTGCCCACCACGCGCACGTTGCGACCGGCCACGGCATAGGGCGAGCCCCCGGTCGGCGGGGCCAGCGCCACGGGTGTGCCCGTGCTCAGGGTCTCGCGCTCGACCAGGCGAACGCTGTGCAGGTCGTAGCGAAAGGACAGCGCCGAGGTGGAGCCCACGCCGATCTCGACCCGCTCCCAGTCCTCGCCCGAGACGTTGTCCACCACGGCCCAGGCGTGCAGCCGAGCGCGCTTCGAGTCGCCCAGCACCAGGCGGTAGGTCGGCTTCCAGGCGGGGCTCTCGGTCACGTAGGAGATGCGCAGCCGCTCGGCGTCCTGGGGCAGCTTGATGGCCATCTCCAGCTCGTCGCCCTCGCCCTGGGCCGTGGGATAGGACACGGGCATGGTCTTGCCGCTCTTTTCGTCGACGATGCTGAGCGACTTCAGGAAGTCGTCCACCCGCTCGGCAGGCACCCGGATGCTGAGCTCGTCGTCCCCGGGCAGGGTGTGCCGCTCGAAGTAGGCCACCCCGTTGCGATAGATGACGACGCGGCCGAGCGGCGCGTCGCTCACCACGGGAGGCGGCACCAGGCCAGATGCGCAGCCGGTCGAGCCGACAGCGCCGAGCATCAATAGGGCGAGAACCGCTTTGTGCTGCACCATGGTCCCTCTAGCTTCGCCTTCGCTCCAGGCGGCCGCAAGGCGACGGCCCTGGTCGAGGCATGACTCGGTCCCAAGTCTCCTGGACGGTGGGTACGAACGTTCCCCGCAGAAGATCTAGCCCGGATCATTGGCGGCGTCGCCCCACAAAAGACGACCGCCGCGCCGAGCCTGGGCTCGGTCGCGGCGGAGGTCATGCGGGACAGCCCCGCGCGGTCAGGCTGTGGCGATCAGCCGAAGTGCACCGCCGCCAGGATGGGGGCGATGATCATCGCGACAACGCTGACCAGCTTGATGAGGATGTTCAGGCTGGGACCGGAGGTATCCTTGAACGGATCGCCGACGGTGTCGCCCGTGACGGTGGCCTTGTGCATCTCGTCGTAGGCATCGCCGTAGACCTTGTGGCCGCCGTCCTTGACCTGCTTCTTGGAGTTGTCCCAGGCGCCGCCCGCGTTGGCCATGAAGATGGCCATGCACACGCCGCTGATGGTGCAGCCGATGAGCAGCCCGCCGAGCATGTTGGGGTTGATGAGCCCGACGATCACGGGCACCAGCACGGCGATGAGCCCGGGCACGATCATCTTCTGGACGGCCGCCGCGGTGGAGATGTCCACGCAATGGGCGTACTCGGCCTTGCCGTCGGCCGCCTTGATGATCGCCTTTTCCTCGTCGTTGGGCTCGCGCTCCTCGCTCTCGGCCTTCTGCGCGGCTTGCAGGGCGGGCCGCAGCTCGGGCACGTCCTTGAACTGGCGCCGCACCTCTTGGATCATGTCCTGGGCAGCCTTGCCCACCGCCACCATGGCCATGGCCGAGAAGCGGAAGGGCAGCGCGCAGCCGATGAGCAAGCCCACCAGCACGTAGGGGTTGACCGCGTTGATGTCGAGCCGCGGGGCACCGTCCTCGGCAAAGCCCATCTTGGTGATGTAGGCCGCGGTCATGGCCAGCGCCGTCAGCGCGGCCGAGCCGATGGCAAAGCCCTTGCCGATGGCCGCCGTCGTGTTGCCCACGGCGTCCAGGTTGTCGGTGCGGGCGCGCACCTTGCGGCCGAGGTTCGCCATCTCGGCGATGCCGCCAGCGTTGTCCGCCACGGGCCCGTAGGCGTCGACGGCGAGCTGGATGCCCGTCGTGGACAGCATGCCCACGGCCGACAGGGCCACGCCGTACAGGCCGCCCAGCTCGTAGGCCGCGATGATGGCGCCGCAGATGAACAGCACGGGCAGGGTGGTGGAGTTCATGCCCACCGCCAGGCCCTGGATGATGGTGGTGGCAGGCCCCGTGCGGGAGCTCTCCACGATCTTCTCGACCGGGCTCTTCTTGGTGGCGGTGTAGAACTCGGTGACGAAGCCGATGGCCATGCCAGCGACCAGCCCGCCCACGATGGCCACGGCGATGCCCCACCAGACGAAGGTGTCCTCCTCGCCCGTGATGACGTTGAGCACCTTGATCTCGCCGTGCGGCAGCATGTAGTAGAGGGCCGCCACGGTGCCGATGACCATCAGCACGGCCGCGGCGATGGTGCCGAAGTTGAGCGCGGTCTGCGGGTTGCCGCCTTCCTTGGTGCGCACGAAGAAGGTGCCGAGGATGGAGAAGACGATGCCGATGACGCCGATGGCGAGCGGCAGGTAGACGCCGTTCATGCCCTCGCCGCCAGCCTGGCTGATCCCGGCGTACCAAGCGGCTCCGAGAATCATCGAGGCCACGATGGAGCCGACGTAGGACTCAAAGAGATCGGCGCCCATGCCCGCGACGTCGCCCACGTTGTCGCCCACGTTGTCGGCGATGGTGGCCGGGTTGAGCGGATGATCCTCGGGGATGCCAGCCTCGACCTTGCCGACCAGGTCGGCGCCCACGTCAGCGGCCTTGGTGTAGATGCCGCCGCCCACGCGGGCGAACAGCGCGATCGACGAGGCGCCGAGCGAGAAGCCCGACAGCACGTTGAGCGTGAGGGTGAGCTCCTCGCCGGGCTTTACGCCGTACATGCTCGAGTAGCCGATGAACAGCGCGCCCAGGCCGAGCAGCGCCAGCCCCACCACGCACAGCCCCATGACCGAGCCGCCCGAGAAGGCGACCTGCAGGGCGTCGTTCAGGCTGGTGCGGGCTGCCGCAGCCGTCCGGATGTTGGCCTGGGTGGCCACCTTCATGCCGATGTAGCCGGCCAGGGCAGAGCAGCCAGCGCCGACCACGAAGGACACCGCGATCATCCAGTTGGAGTCGGCCAGCGAGGCGTTGGACCAGCCCAGCAGCACGGCCACGGCCAAGACGAAGATGGCGAGCACCTTGTACTCGCGGGCGAGAAAGGCCATGGCGCCGTCGGCGATCCAGGAGCCGATCTTGACCATGCGCTGGTTGCCGGGATCCTGCTTTCCCACCCAAGCGGCCTTGTAAAATGCGTAGAGCAGTGCCAGCACTGCCGCCCCAATGGGCGAGTAGAGGTAAATCTGGTTCATCGCGCGTTCCTCCGAAACGATGGGGACCCTGCGGAAATCACACGAGGCGAAGACGAAGTAGCTGGCGCCCGTCGCCACCACCGTCGGGGCGATCGATTGGGCGCATCACTTGCACCTGTGGGTGTGGGGCGGGCAACTACACCCTGCGAGCACAAGAAGCAAGGGAATGCGCGTCGAATTCCATTCGCACATAAGCGTTTTTTATAGGTTTTTCTAAGACGATCCCATGGGGGCGAGCGGCCTTGGACAAGGCAGCACGGCCGCGCAGCGGCGCCATTTTCGGCGTGGCGACTGGGCCGGAAGCCTCGCTCGGCAGGCACAACTGCGCGAAACGTGGTATCTATGCGGATGGGGGTGCCGCCCACGCGGCTCGGTGTGGCGGCAACTGCAAAACCGAAAACCTCCTGTCTGACATGGGTCGACTGACATCGAGCCCCACTGAACGCCCCAGCGCGCCGCGCTATCGCCGATCGAGGCGCACGGGCGTGGACCGCTCGCTCGAGCTTCGCAGGTTCCAGGTGGATCTGAACCCGCGGAGCATCGACAGCGACGTGAAGAAAGTTGTGCGTCGGCTCGACCGCTTCGGCCATCAGGCTTACCTGGTGGGCGGCTGCGTGCGGGATCTGCTGCTCGAGCGCCAGCCCAAGGACTTCGACGTGGCCACCAGCGCACTGCCCGAGCAGGTGCGCTCGGCCTTCCGCAACTCGCGCATCATCGGGCGGCGCTTCCGGCTGGTCCACGTGACCTTCCCGCACCGCAAGATCATCGAG
>CAYTYV010000322.1:0-7827 GCA_964441055.1 uncultured Polyangiaceae bacterium
CCGAGCAGCTGATTCGCGGCCCCAACGACCGCCCCGCGCCAGCCTGCTTCGCGCCTGTCAGCGCGACCTGGAAGCCGCGGGCGAGCAAGCTCGGCACCTACGACGGGGCCTGGCTCGAAGATGCGTGGCCGTACCTGCCGCGCGATGTCGACTGGAGCTACTTCAACGCCGCTCCCGCGGCGCAGCAGATCGCCTATCCCCGCGGGGACGAGGCCTTCTCGCTCGCGGGAGTCCACCCTGAGCATTCGGTGATCCGAGGTCGGCTTCCGGGCCTCGTGCCGCAGGCCTTCATCCTTCGCACCGCCGAGACGGGAGCCGGCTTGCAGGAGCTACCGCTCGAGCTCGACACGGTTTGGTTCGACGCCGAAGCGATGAAGATCGCGCTCGTGTGGCGGGGCGTCGTGGCCACGAGCGCCGAGCACGCGCCCGAGATCGGCACCGCGTTCGTGGCGCTGGTCCCGAGCCAAGACAGACTCGATCTCGCCGCCGCTGAGCAGCGTTTGGTCGCCCGCGTCGAGCAGCTCTACCCCGGCTTGTCCGAGGTGCCAGCTCCGTCGCGACAGGAGCTGGAGGAGGAGCCGCCCGCGAGTGAGTCATCCGCGGCCAAGCAACACGGCCCCTTTGCCGCCGCCGATCCGGCGACGGCGGCGCCCGAGCAAGACGACCCCGCCGACGATCCCGCGACGGCGGCGCCCGAGAGAGACGACCCCGCCGCCGCCGATCCCGCGACGGCGGCGCCCACCCTCGAGCCTGCCTTTGATCGCGTTGCCGTCGAAGCGCTGGTTCGTACTGGGGGACCGCTCGACGGCTTCGAGCTATCGGGCTGCGATCTATCCGAGCTCGACTTGACCGGCCGCTCCTTCGTGGGCGCTCGGCTGGGCGGCGCCAAGCTCGACGGGGCCGCGCTGCAGGGCGCCGACCTGACGGGTGCAGTGCTCGTCGGCGCGAGCGCCCGAGGCGCGCATCTCAAGGGAGCCACGCTGCAGGGCGCCAACCTGGCGGAGTGTGACATCGGCGGTGCCGATCTGAGCGAGACGGATCTCACGGGTGCCAGCCTCGCCGAAGCGCGCGCCATCGAGGCGCGGTTCGTGGGTGCGAGGCTCGAGCGAGCGAACCTGTCTGAGGCCGAGCTTTCTGGCGCCGTGCTCGACGAGGCGGAGGCGACCGGGGCGGACTGCTCTGGAGCCCGCTTGACCGCAGCGTCGTTTTGCCGAGCGGTGCTCGACGATGTGCAGCTGTACGACTGCTCCGCGGCCGAGTGCACCTTTGACGATGCCTCGCTCGAGCGCTTGCGCGCCGACGACGCCGTCCTTGTGCGCAGCTCGTTTCAACGCGTCCGCGGCGCCAGCGCCTCGTTCGAGGCGGCCGACCTCGGCGAGGCCAACTTCTCCGAGGCGGTGCTCGATCGCGCGGTGTTCACCCGCGCGCGGCTCGACGGAGCCCAGCTCAGCGGCGCCAGCGCCAAGGGGGCGCGCTTTCGGCAGGCCCGCCTCGTCGGTGCCATCGCCCTTGCGGCCGACCTGATGGAGGCCAACTTCGAGGGCGCGGATCTGAGCCAGGCCGATCTGCGCGGCGCCAACCTCTACTCGGTCGAAACCTGGAAGGCGACGGTGCAGCAGACGCGCCTCGAGGGTGCGCGACTGGCCGGCTCGAAGCTCGCGAAATAACCATGAGCCAGACCGAGCCCGCCTCGACCGACGAGCCCATCGTCGCCGCCCATCCCGCCCGGCTCGCCAGCTTCGCCATGCTCCATGGCCTGCGGACGGAGCTCGGTGAGCGGTTTCGCTACCTGCAGCTCGGCTGCGGTGCGGGTCGCCATCTGTTGGCCCTGGCGGCTCGCTTTCCCGCGGCTGCCTTCGTGGGAGTGGACGCTTGCGCCGAGGCGATCGAAAAGGGCGAGCGAGCGCGCGAGGCAGCGACGCTCGACAACCTCCAGCTCGTGCGAGCGGAGCTGGGCGACAATGCCGTATCGACCGAGCTCGAGCGCTTCGACTTCGTCGTCGCCCACGGCCAGTACTCGTGGCTCGAGCCGGACGGGCAGCAGCGCCTGCTCGCCCAATGCGCCGCCTGCCTGGCCGCCAGCGGCGTGGCGCAGCTCAGCTACAACACCTTCCCGGGCTGGAAGCTGCGCACGGTGCTGCGCGATCAAGCGCGCGCGGCAGCGCAAGGGGCGCCCACTCAAGAAGCCGGGCTGCGCTCGGCCCGGGCCGCGCTGGACGAGCTGGCGCGCCGCAACGACGCGTCTCGCCATCCCTACAACACCCTGCTCGCGGCCGAGCTCGGGTTGGCGGCCGCTCAAGATGAAGGCGAGCTATGGCAGGACCTTCTGGCCGAGCACAACGAGCCCGTGTACTTCCGCACCTTCGTACGCCGGGCCGCCGAGCACGGTCTCGCCTATCTGGCCGAGTCGCTGCCCGCCACGGCCGATGGCGAGCTCGAGCTCGAGCTGCTCGGCGAGCTCGGCGCGGGCGCCGACCGCGTCGAAGCCGAGCAGCTGCTCGATCTACTGGCCTACCGCCAGCTTCGCGCCACGCTGCTGTGCCACCGAGACGCGCCGTTCCGCGAGGCCTCCGACGACGGCGCGCTCCGCGAGCGAGGCTACTTTGCGGCGCGGCTCGTTGCGACGAGCGAGGAACCACTGCTCGGCCCAGGCAAGTCCCTCGGCTTTCGCGGTCCAACAGGCGGCCTCATCGAGGTCGACCGCCCCCTGCTCAAGGCGGCTCTGCTGCTGCTCGCGCAGGCCTGGCCCGCGGGAATGACCGCACCCGCCGTGGTGGCCGCCGCCATCGCCGAGCTGCGAGCGCGGGGGCTGCTCGAGCGCTGCGAGGTCGACCGCGGCGAGATGGAGAGCACCGTCGACGAGCTGGTTTCCTTGTGGCGGCGGAGGTTGATCGAGCTCTTGCCCTGGAGCCCGACGATCTCCAGGAGCCTTCCGCCCGCGCCGAGGCTTCATCCCGTGACGCGGATGGAAGCGGAGCAGCACGATATGGTTACGTCCGCTCGGCACGAGCCCTTGCCCCTCGATGCGCTCACGCGGGCCGTGCTGCTGCTGTTCGACGGTAGCCGCGATCTGCCCGCCGTCGCCGCCGAACTCGGCCGTCAGCTCGCCAGCGGTGCGCTCGAGCTGCCAGAAGAGCTCGCCCAAGCCCACGGCGACGCCAAGGCCCGGCTCGAGCTCGTGCAGATCGCGGCGCTCCAGCTGCAGGCCTTGGGGCTGCTGGTCGGTTGAGCGAGGCTACGCTCTACTCCTCCTCCAGAACGAGCCCGACTAGCTCCGCTTCGGCGAGCACTTCGTCGATCTGCCCCTGCACGCCGAGGTACAGCTCGGCCATTTCGCTACGGGCCTTGCGGAGCTGCTGAACCAGCTTTCCGCTGGCTTCGCTCTGGTCTTCGCGGAAGGCCTCGCGCGCCTCGCTCTGGGCGGTACGTAGCAAGACCAAGGCCTTGAGCATGACCTTTGCCTGCGTGGTGAGCGCCAGGTGCTTCGCCTTGAGCGTCTGCCGCTTCAGCTCGACGTTTTCGGGGATCTCGAGGCCCTTCAGCATCGGGGTAGGCGCCATCACGCCGATGGACTTGACGATGAGCTCGGTGCCCACCTTGAAGCCGCCAGTGACCTCCACGTCCGAGCCGGCCACCTTCAAGCCGGCCGAGCCCCCGGCCAAGGTGACCTCCGTCTTGCCCGTGATCTTCGCCGTGCCGGAACTCAGGTTGAGCTTGTCCGTTCCCTCGATCTCGAGCGCATTGGCGCCGTCGCCAATGCCGAGCCCGACCTTGCCCGAGCCCGAGGCGTCGAGCTCGAGGTACGGGGTGGTCTTGCCCACCTTGCCGATGAGGCTCTGGTCGTCCAGCTTGCCGAGGCTGCAGCTGTCGCCCCAAAGCGAGAACATGAGCTTGTTGGTGGCGGCGGTGATGCCGTCCTTGGAGTACAGGGCCAACCGCTCGGTGGCCTTCTGCGGCCCATCGTCCTCGCGGCTGCCGACGACGATGTACTTGCCGTACACCTTCATCCAGCTCTCTTTCGAGCATATCTCCGTTTTACCGCTCGCGTTGATCTGCACGCTCGCGCCGTCGAGGGTGATGTCCTTGAGCGAGGCGATACGGGTGTGGTTCTTGCTCAGCAAGCAGATGTCCTGGCTGCTGACCACGCGGAAGCCGGCTGGGCCCTTGTGGGCGGGCTTGGCGGGCTTGACCTTGAACGCTTCGTTGGCGAAGAGGGCCTTGGTGAGCTTGAACTTCTTCTTCCAGCTCGCTGCGAGCATGTAGTCCATGAGCAGGTGCTCGAGCCCCGGGATCTTCTTCCAGCCGTCGCGGTGGCCCTGAGGCATGGCCACGAAGGTGATCGCCTGCCCCAAGCCGAACAGCGGCCCGTTGGCGCCAAGGGTCATCATGCCGCCCTGCCCGCTGAACAGGCCCACGTTGTACTTGGGCAGCGGGTCGGCCCCCATGCCCTTCATCGCGGTGCGAACAGCGCCTTCGAGCTCGTCGAATCGGTCGGCGACGTCGATGAAGCGATTGATCAACGGACGCAGCAGATTCGAGAAACGCGAGGGCCACTTCGGGATCTGCAGCACCATGGACGCCGTCGAGACGATGCCGCGGTAGCCCTCCTGGAAGGTCTTGCCCGCCATGGCGCTGCCGCTCTTGCCCGTGGATTCGGCTATCTCTTTGCCGAAGATGCGCTCGGTGAAGGGGCCCGTGATCTTCAGGTAGGAATCGGAGCCCGCGGTCGTGTGCTCCACCTTCACCTTCTTGGGGTCGGTCCCCGTGGAAGGTTCCACGGTGGCGGTGTAGTTGCCCCTAACCGCCGTGATGGCTGCCGCGACCGTGGTGGCGGAGAAGTCCGCGCCGCGGATCTCGATCTCGCCTGTGAGGCCCACCCTGGCGAGCGCATCGAGGGGGCCGGCCACCTTGACCTGGCCCTTTTTGCCAATGCCGCCCGAGACCGTCACCGAGCTGCCGCTGGCGCTTGCCTTCCGGCCCGTCGAGTCGATCAGCTCCGCGAGCTTGGTAGCTCGCGCGGTCGAGCCCGTCTCGTTGACCACGTCCTGGAGGGAGACGTTTGTGGGCGAGCCATCGATGGTGACCGTGACGCTATCGCTCGTGGTCTCGCTGTACGTGACGTTGGTCGCCTGGCCCACGGTGAACAGCGCGCCGTCCCAGCGCTTGAGCCGCTTGCCCTTGGGTGCCCAGTGGAAGTCCGATGTGGCTGGCAGATCCTGCCACTCGGGGGTGGTCGAGACATCCGAGCTGGCGGCGTAGACGGCCGTGGTGCCACCGACGGTGATGCTGGCTGGCTGGTTGGGATCGACGAGCGTGATATCCACCGCCCTGAAACCAGCGTGGGCGGTGAGAGTCACCCTCGCGGGGATACACCCGAACCTGACGGTCTGGACCAGTGTGTCCTCCTTGGCGTCGGCGACCTCCAAGTACAGGTTCGTAACGGCGATGCCGTTGGGATCAAACGGCTCGGTCTGGCTCGTGATGGTGGCCTTGGTGTCCTCCTTGGGCACCCAGAAGGTCTTCTTCATCCCGTCGAGCCACTTGTTCCACTCCGCCACCTGATCGTCGGGCAGGCTCGCGAAGTCCTCGACGAACAGGTCGGCCAAAGAGGGGACGATCAGGGCGAGCTTCTCGAAAGCGCTCAGGTAGCCCATCACGAACTTGCAGACTGGGAACTTCTCGATGGCTGGCAGGATGTAGCGGAACACGTCGGCGAAGCGGCGCGCCCAGTTGAAGAGCTGGTAGATGGCGGCGTAGATGTTGAGCGGCACTCCCTTGAGGGAGCTCCGGTTGAGGGGGATGTTCGGGTAGGGGTCGAAGCGAGAGACCGCGGGATAGGCCGAGCCCGGAAACCCGACGGGGCACAGGCCGTGCATCTCCCAGTGGTCGCTCTCCCATTCGAAGGGCTCGAGGACGGAGATCCGTTGGGCCTCGGTCCAGCCGAGCTCGCCGAGCTTGTCCCACAGCTCCCCGAGCAGCCCGCCGTACGCGGGGTCGGCGCCTTCCTTGACGTCCAAGGCCGTGGCCGTGGCTAGGTTGATATCCCGGCTGCGAGCGACCGCGGTGGCCTGCCCTTTCCGGCTCTCGCTTCTCCAGCTGTCGCCGTAGAAGAGGCTTTTCAGGCCCGAGTGCAGGTCGTCGACGGCGTAGTGGATGTACAGGTTGTTGTAGGCCTCCGAGCGCAGCTTGTTGCCGTAGTCGAGCCGGGCTGAAGGACCCATCCCGCTCGGGGCGACGACCGTGACATTGCGCAGCGCGGCCACGGTGGTGTTGCCCAAGCAGGTCAGGGCCATGTTGCCCTTGGCGCACTGCAGCCAGTTGCCCTTGACCTGCCAGAGGGCATCGTCGGAGCCCTGGAACACGGTCACGCCGCTGACCGTGGTGAAGTGGTGGTCCTTGGACTTGAGCGAGTAGCCGGGATAGCCGAAGTTCTTGCCGGGCTCGTCGGCGACCTGCTTCGGCTTGCCCAGGTTCATGAAGGCGCCGGGCTTGGGGACGTCAATGCCGAAGCGACTGTCTTCGCCAGCGGGGGCGGTTTCGTCGGTTGAGAGATAGTCGTCGGGATCGGGCATGGGATCTCTCCTGCGAGTCAGGGAGCGGTGGGCTCGCCCGCCTCGTCGGCGGCCGCGGGATGCATGTGGATCGCGAAACGCGGCGTCGGCGTCGTGGGCGACAGCCGGGTCTCGGCGAACTGGTTCCAGTTCTGTACCAGCGTTCGCAAGACGTCGAAGTAGCCCTCGGGCGTGAGCCGCAACGAGGCCACGATGCGCGCGTCGGGATCGCGCTCTGGCCTATCGAAGCCGCCGCGACCGGGAAAGGGCACGACGTCGCCGAACACCAGGGCGAACTCCCGGGACGTATGAGCGGCGTGCACGACGTTGGCGAAGACGGGCGTCGGCTCGGTGTGCCAGTCGACGGGCACCCGGGGCAGCGGGGAGGGGGCCGCTTCGGCGTCGGCGGGTGCAGGGTCGGACGGGTTGGGGGAGGAAGGTGGGGGCGCGTGTTCGCTCATATCAAGGCCTGTTCGCTCGGGAAGAGCTCCGTTCCGAGCTGCGCTACGGGGGCGTCAGAACCCGTCTTCGATCTCCAGCTCCACCCCGGAAGCGGTGCGGATGCGATGGTGCAGCGCGTGCTCGTTCTTGACGGGTGATTGGGTGACCTCGTTGGGCACGGAGCCCACGACGATGGGTCGATCGACGTCGCCGTCGATGAAGGCCAACAAGACCTCGGCGCCTGGCCGCAGGGGGAAGTGCACGCCGTAGCCCGGCCCGGAGTGGGCCTGGGCCATGCGCATCGGGTGGGAGGCCTGGCCGTGGCTGTCGGCCGTGTCGAACAGGATGCGAATGCGGTAGCGCCCGCGCTCGTCGATCCAGGGCCTGGTGCCATCGCTGCCTGGCGCGGCCTCCACGAGGCCGCTGACGATGCCGTAGATGCGCGGGCGCGGCGTCTCTCGTGGCGGTCGGTAGGGTCGGTCGGCCGGGATCGCCTTGAACTCGTTGGTGTAGGCGTAGCTGGACACGCTCTGGCCCGCGGTGACCTGCTCGATGTGATGCACGGCCTCGACCACCAGCAGCCTGATGTCACCCGCGTAGGGATGGTCTCGCAGCATGAAGACCCTTCCTGCGCCGATCTCGGGGCGATCGGCCGTGCCGTGGAGCTGCTCGCGCAGGCACTCTTGCTCCTCGGCGCGGATCTGTGCCAGGGCCGTTGCTTCCTCGGGCGTCTTGACGTGGGTGCCGTACTCGATGAAGCCGCCACCCGAGCCGCCGGAAAGCTGGCTCATGCCCGCCAGCTCGACAACGCGGCGGAGCGTCAGCGCGCCCCACC
>CAYTYV010000323.1:0-4158 GCA_964441055.1 uncultured Polyangiaceae bacterium
GCGGCAGCGTCGGCCAGCTCGCGGCACGATTGCCCTTCGAGCGTTCTGCGTCCAGCAGCTTCCCCAACCTTGGTGACCATGCGAAGGATCCAGCGCTCCGCCCTGCGCTCCACCACGGCGTGCGCTATGACGCGCTTGACGCTCGTCGAGCTGACCTCTCCGCCGAGCATCCGATGGGCCGTCGCCTCAACCCGCGTGCGTTGCGGACAGCCATCGGGAGCGCGCCAATGGATCTGAATCGGCGGCTGTGCTTGCGCCCTGGCGACTGACGGCGCGATCGCAAGCAGCAGAGCGAGCGGGCCGAGCAAAGCCGCGCCCGCACGCAGTCGCCAGAGCGGCCGAGATGGGACGGCTAGGGCAGATGGTAATGGGTCGTTGCCCTCTGTTGCCGTGGCCCTTGACCCAGGTATTCGTTGCGCTCTCATGGGATCCCCTCCTGCCTGAGCGGACCCCCCCAACGTGCTCGAACGCGCCCCATTGTACACGTTGGCGAGGTAGCCGCAAATAGGGTGGTCAAGCCCGCCCCCGGGACCCTCAAGACCTAGCCGAGCGCGACTGCCAGTCTACACGCGCGCGTGCCCGCGCGTCCCTATACCCAATACCCAGGTCTATGCTGCCACCGCGCCGCAGCCACGCTCACGACCCGGTCACGGGTCACTCCAGCCCCCAAAGGCAATGCGCGGAGCTCAGAATTCCCAGCCCCTCGTGTCCAAGCAGGCAATGGCAATGCTATTGCAGTCTGGCGCCGTGATAGCGTCGAGCTCTGCGCGAGCGCTCAGCGCATTCGCGATAGCACCCGCCTCGCTTGGCGTTGCCGCGAACGCCGCCGCAGGCGCCGCTTCCGAGGTCCCTGCCACCCGCGCGGCCGCGCCGAAGCTCCCGCCAGCGCTACCCGACATCGCCTCGTGCCCCCGGCTCAATGCATAGTACAGCCCGCCGCTCGTGGCTGCCATCGCCAAGGCGGCCCCAACGATCGCCGCCTGCAGCCACCTGCCCTGGCGCGTGCGACCACCGACGCTCACGCTATTGACCGTACCCGCCAAGGAAAGCGATGCACTGCTCGACGAACGCCCCGCCGCTTTCCCGGTCACGCTGGCGCCAATCAGACGCTGCCCACTGGCACGCTGACGCCTGGCCCCTGGCAGTGCCGAAGCCGCCGCAGTTGCCTGCGCTGTACAAGGCCTGGCCGCCCCCTCGGGCGCACGCCCCCGCACGGCCGCCCGAAAGCTCTCCGCGAGCTCGGCGGCGCTGGCGAAGCGATCCTTGCATTCAGGCGCCAGCGCCTTGCGGAACCACGCATTGAGAGCGGGCGTGCGCGCGGCATTGGCCGCGTTTGCCGCCGCACCGATCCCGCCGCAGGCCTGCAGATACAGCGTCGTGAGCGAGTCGCCCTTGAACGGCAGACGGCCCGTCAGAGCCTGATAAGCCATGACCGCCAGGGCCCAGAGATCGTCGTAATGGTCCGTGGGCTCGCCTTGCATGCGCTGCGGGCTCAGGTACTGCGGCGAGCCGAGCAGCATTCCCGTCTCGGTCTTCGATGCGTCCACGTCGTCGAACATGCGCTTGGCAATGCCGAAGTCGAGGAGCTTGCAGAAGAGCGGTCCGCCCATGTCGACCAGGAAGACGTTGCCAGGTTTGACGTCGCAGTGCACGATGCCCCGCTCGTGGGCCGCGCTGAGCGCGCGGGCGGTCTGCGTCACGATCTCCGCCACCTCGGCTGCGGGCAGCGAGCGATCGCGCCGAAGCCGCTGGCGGAGGCTCTCGCCCTCGAGTAGCTCCATCACGAGGTAGGGCGTGCCGTCGGCCATCACGCCTCGATCGAGCATCTGCACCACGTGGGGGCTCTTTGCCTTGGCCGTTGCCGTGGCCTCGTGGCGAAAGCGCTCGTGCTGGTAGCTCTCTTGCGGCTCCAGCAGGTCGGGTCGGATGAATTTCACCGCCACCTCGGTCTCCAGGGCGAGATGGTCGGCCACCCACACGCTTCCCATGCCGCCGCGGTCCAAGGGGCGCACCAGCCGCACGAAGGGCGTCACCATCATGCCCGGCGTCAGGATCGATACCGCCGCTTCCTGCTTGCTCGGTACCCTGGTCGCCATTGTTCCGCCTCCTGGCCAGCGCCTGCCCGAGACCGCCGTGCAGCCGCTTGTCAGTATTCATGCACAAAGCAGGCCAAGGCGGGTTTGCTTCGTTTTCGGCCGCATGCAGCCGCATACAGCCACAAAGGCACCCCAAGGGCGTGCCACCGTGCGCCACGGTGCGCCACGAACGTCCGTCAGAGATCGGGGGTCAGCGCCAGCCGCCGTTAAGCCAGCCGCTGCTCAATAGCACTCGTGGTTGACCACCGAGTAGCAGTATCCGTCCTGGCAACCAGCCCAGTCCGCGTCGCACCAGGGGCACTCGAGCTCGTCGCACGTCTCCTCAGAGCAGTCGCTGGGGCACCCCTCGCTCAGCGCGCGCATGCACGGATCGAGCAGCTCCGCTCGGTACACGCTCTCCGCCCATTGGCATCCCTCGTGGTAGAAGCACCCACACGCCCTTACCACCACGCACTCTGTGTCGTCCTGACAACCGTCGATGCAGTCGAGGCAGTCTCCCGTCCAGCAGCTTCCGTCTGGCTCTGTCGCGGGGAACTGCCCCGACGGGCACTCGGGCGGCGCAGCGCGGCAGGCAACCGGGCGGATCCGCTCCGAGCAGTCCTGCGGGGCAGGCGAGCTGCCGCCGTCGCCCGCGTCAGCTCCGGGGTAGTAGACGTCCACCACAGACTCGCAGCCCATGGTGAGCATGCCCGCGACAAGCGTGGCCACGAGCGAGCGCAGCACCTTCTCGGATGACATCAGCGCCTCCGTCATAACGCACATTCAGGAATCAGGCCAACCCCGGGGGCCACGCGATCTTGGGGGGATGCAGGCCCCTTTTGTGCCACCCGATGTGCCACCGCGCGTCAGCAACGCCCTGATTGCGGACATCGGGGCCAGGTTTCTGCCTGACCCCCATGCCTTTGCTCCCGCGGCTACGGCGCGAAGCTCGCCGCGAAGATGTCGGTCTCACCCGCGCTCGTCAGGTCGTCGCCGCCGAGGTTGAGCGTGCCGCTGAAGCTCCCGATGACGACTGCGTTGGCCGAGCTGTCAACGGCGATGGCATGGGCCTGCTGCAGATCCGAGTCGCCGAATCCCTGGCTCCAGACGTGGGCGCCCGCGGGGTCGAGCTTGGCCACGAACAGATCGTCGCCGCCCGCGCAGACGAGCTCGTCGCCGCCGAGGTCGAGCACGCCTTCGAATGCTCCTGCCACCAGCACGTTGCCCGCGGCGTCGAGCGCGATGGCGTGCGCGCGCTGGTGGGCCGCGTCGCCGAAGCGCTGGCTCCAGAGGTGGCTGCCGTCAGGGTCGAGCTTGGCCACGAAGATGTCGCGGCCGCCCATGCTCTCGAGCTCGCCACCGCCGAAGTCGACCGCGCCCTCGAAGTAGCCGGTCACGAGCACGTTGTCCGCGCTGTCGACCGCCACGGCGCTCGCCACCTGGACGGCCGCATCGCCGAAGCGCTGGCTCCAGAGGTGGGCGCCGTCCGTGTCGAGCTTGACCACGTAGATGTCGCCTCCGCCCGCGCTCACGAGCTCGTCGCCGCCAAAATCGACCGCGCCGTGAAAGGCGCCCGTCACGAGCACGTTGCCCGCGGTGTCGATTGAAATGGCGTTGGCATACTGCTGGCTCGGCCCGCCGAAGCGCTGGCTCCAGAGGTGCTCGCCGTCCGTGTCGAGCTGGGCCACGAAGATGTCGTCACCGCCGCCGCTTTGGAGCACGCCGCCGCCGAAGCTCATGGCGCCTTGGAAGTAGCCTGCCACGAGCACCTGGTCCGAGCCGTCGACCGCGATGCCGCTCGCCGCCTGGTAGCTCGCGTCGCCGAAGCGCTGGCTCCAGAGGTGACTGCCGTCCGCGTCGAGCTGGGCCACCACGACGTCGGCGCCGCCCGCGCTCACCAGATCCGAGCCGCCGAAGCTCACCGTGCCGTGAGCCGAGCCTGCCACGAGCACGCGATCGGCGCTGTCGACCGCAATGCCGCCAGCCGCCTGGTAGCTCGCATCGCCGAAGCGCTGGCTCCAGAGGTGGCTGCCGTCCGCGTCGAGCTGGGCCACCACGACGTCGGCGCCGCCCGCGCTCACCA
>CAYTYV010000323.1:4258-7790 GCA_964441055.1 uncultured Polyangiaceae bacterium
GATCCGAGCCGCCGAAGTTGACCGTGCCGTGAGCCGAGCCTGCCGCGAGCACGCGATCGGCGCTGTCGACCGCAATGGCCACTGCGTGTTGACCGTCCCCATCGCCAAAGCGCTGGCTCCAGTTGTGCTGGGTAGAGCAGGCGCCCTGGCCGTCGCAGGAGCTACCTCCCGGGCAATCGCCGCGCGGGTCCTGTCCTGCGGAGACGAAGCCGCACTCACCGTCGCTTCCGCCCGTTTCAGCGGCCAGGCACGCGTGGCAGGTGGCATCGCAGGCCGTATCGCAGCAGACCTCGTCGGCGCAGAAGCCGCTCGCGCATTCGACCGCATCGCTGCAAGGGCTGCCATTGGACTTGTTCGTGCAAAGGCCGTCCGCATTGCATTCGCCGCCCCCCTCGCAGCTCGTGCCTGGCGCGGCGTTCTCCATGTCGCAGAGGCCGCCTTCGCAGGTTCGGTAGCGGCAGGTAGCGTCCTCGCCTGGGCACTCCGCAGCGCTTGTGCACTCTGGCGCGCCGCCTGCTCCGCCCGCGCCGCCCGCGCCTCCTGCACCCGCCATGGCTCCCTGTCCACCAGCGCCCGCGTCGGTGATCTCCCATGCGTCGTCGGGGAGGGTGATGAAGAACCCACAGCCCGCAGCGAAGGCTCCAGCGCCAAGCAGCGCCGCAATGGGCCCAAGCAGTGCGGGCGCTGCCTCCGTGGACGCTGCCTCCGTGGACGCTGCCTCCGTGGATACCGCCCTCTTGGACGCCGCATCTGGATACGTCATCATCGTTCCTCTCATGAACCGCGGTCGGTCGGCTCGTGCTCCCATGGTTGGTACCCCTGTGATTACCGGATGATGTCGTCGTAGCGCGCCTTGTACACGGGGAGGCGGCCTCTCACCGCAAGGGGAGATAGCTCCTTGCTCGTGTAGACCTCGGCCGTGCGCTTGAAGTGCCAGGTGCTGGTGCCCACCTCGCGGATCTCGCACCACCCGGCCACCGCGACGAACAGCTGCGAATAGTCCGAGTGACCCTTGCCGTGACAGCGCCCAGGCCCCTGCCACGGTTTTCCGCCAGCGTTCGGACGATGAAAGCCGTAGTTCACGGCGGCCTTGTCGGACGGCTCGAAGACCTGCTTGCATTGTCCTGGGTGGCGCACCTTGCGCTTGCCCTTGAGCTGGTAGTTCGGCCTGTCCATCATGTTGTGGATGGCCCAGGTCTTGCCGGGGTCGGCCAGCAGCAGCGGCCGCCCTGGCGTGCTGCCCCACTTCGTTTTGGCCGCCTGGTTGATCCTCTTGTTGTGCTCGTTGCTGGCTTCCGTCAGGCCTTTCTTTTCGTTCATGAGCATCAGGCCAGACAGGTTGGCCAGCACCTTGAGAGCGGCGTTGTCATAACGAGCGCGATACAGCTTGGGGGTGGGCAGGAGCCAGATCTGATGGCGGTTGTGGTGGTCGACCTCGGCCTCGGCCTCGGGTAGCTGGCCCTGGTGATGGGCAACGCCGTTCTGGCAGGCGTACACCGTGTCCACCACGTTGCACGGCAGCCGCCAGGTGCGTTTGCCCGGTGCCATCAGGTCCTCCTCGTAGTCGTAGAGGTCGATGGCGTCCTTGTACTTCTTCGCGGCCTTGGTGCCAGGGGCGGGTAGCACCCACTTGAAGGCATCGTCGAACACCCAGAAGTGCGCGTCGTAGGTCTTGCCGTCGCGGCATGGGGTGGCCTTCACGTCGATGCGCACGAACTGGTAGAGCGCGGTGAGATCGGGGTGGGACAGCACCTCGTCTACCTTGGGCAACAAGGCGTGCTTTTTGTTGGTGCCATTGTCCGGATTGGGCGCGGCCACCGAGGGATCGCCTGACTCGCCCTCGGCGCTCTCGCCGCCGCCGCCCCCGCCCTCGCCGTCGAGCTTCTGCAGGTCCTCGCCGCCGTCGAGCTGCCGTATTCCCTCGCCGCCGTCGAGCTGCAGGACGTCCTCGTCGCCCTCGCGTTCCGGCTCCTCGCCGTCGACCGCGATGGGGCCGCCTCCGCCCGTGGGGACAACGCCGTAGTCGTGAAAGCGGATGAGCTCGCCCTCGATGTCCTCTAGCTCGCCCGTCTGCGGCGCGTGCCCGTACTCGCGCTGGTAGTCGCGGACGTTTTCTTCGAGCGAGCTCCGCAGGGAAAAGCCGAGATTGTGCAGCCGTCGGCGGCCTGCCTCGCGCGGATGCTCGTCGTGGACGGCCACGTAGTAGCTCTGCTGGTGCGGGTAGGGCGCCCTGAGCGGTGTGTCGGCAGGAGCCCACTCGATGAAGACCAGCTCCACGGGATGAGTCAGCTCGACCGTGAGCCGGCCCGCGCCGTCGGCATTGGGCTTGTCCTCGTTGGCGATGCGGCCGTGCACCCACACTCGGCAGCGGGCGCCAGGCATGGGCTTGTCGTCGGGCTCGCGCAGCAGCACCGAGAACTCGTAGGGCTCGTGCTCGCCGTGCTCGGCGCAGGTGCAGATCCCCTCGGGGCACGACCAGGTCGGCGCAGGCGGAAGCTCGGGTGGCTCGTCGTCGTCGTACGGCCAGTCGCTCATCGCTCGTCCCCACGTGCTCGATGCGAGCCGAGTGCTCGATGCAGGCCGACCTCATAGCATAGGAGGGAGGTCTCGTTCCACGGTGTTCTGTGTGGTAGCTTCGCGTGGGCCGAAGGGGGTGTGGCCTGGATGATTTACCAGAGAGCAACCCATGCGGTGGCGGCTTGGCTGGCCAGCACTGTTGTGACTTTGACCTTGCTGCCGACCGTGACGGCGCTGCCGACCGTGGCGGCTGGTTGCCGCAACCGTGAGAGCCCACCATCGGTGAGCGCGACGGGCTCGGCCGCGAGCTCCGCTCGATCGGCGGCCAGCACTTCCGCGGCGACGGGCGCTCGCACAAGCGGCTCTGGCGCGATCCCCACTAGCTCCACCGAGACCCACAAGCCGGCCGAGCCGCTCGCCATCGGGGCGAGCGAAACGCGCTGGCGCAGCGACGGGCAGATGATCGTGGTGCCGTATGGTCGCGTGGTCAGGGGCCGCGTGGTCAAGCTGGTCTCGGTGCCGTCCGACGAGCAGGCTGATCGAGCGGCTCCCGACCTCGTGCTGGGGCCCTATCGCGCGCCCATTGCCATGGTGGCCTTCTCTGCCGACATGCAGACCGTCGTCGTCGGCACGAAGGACGGAGCGCTGCGGCTCTTGGACCACGGCGAAAGCCGAGCTCGCGTGGTGCTCCAGGGCTCGGCGCCCCTAAACGGCTTCAGCTACTATCGCGCCGTCGCGTTCAGCCGCGACGGCTCGCTCGTCGCGGTGGGCGAGATGTCTCCCAATCGCGCGCACCTTTGGAACGCCGCCTCGGGCGAGCACCTGCGCGCCATGGCCTCCGTGAGCGGGCCCGTGAGCACGCTGGTCTTTTCGCCAGATGCGCGACGCCTGATCAGCGCCACGACCGCCTCCGTCTGGGTGTGGGACGTTGCCACGGGTCGGCTCTTGGCCGAGCATTTCACCCATACGGGTGGAACCCTGCCCACGGAGGTCTCGCCAGATGGCCTGTGGGCAG
>CAYTYV010000324.1:0-7738 GCA_964441055.1 uncultured Polyangiaceae bacterium
CCAAGGGCAGCTCGCCCACCTCGTCCAGCAGCACGGTCCCGCCGTGGGCGCGCTCAAAGGCCCCAGCCGAGGCCTCAGTAGCGCCCGTGAAGGCGCCCCGCTCGTGCCCGAACAGCTCGGCTTCGACCAGCGTGGGCGCGAGCGCGCCGCAGTCGACCACCACCATGGGACCGTCGCGGCGGCTGCTGGCGCCCACCAACGCTTCGGCCACGGCCTCCTTGCCCGTGCCCGTCTCTCCCGCGATGAGCACCGTCGCGTCGCTCTGCGCGATGCGCTCGAGCTCGGCGAACAGCTCGCGCATGACGATGCTGCGGCCGAGCAGCGGTCCGAACCGATCCGAGCCCGTGGCAGGCACCAACACGCTCGCATCGACCAGCGAGAAGGCGAGCTGGCTGTCGCCGATGCGGATCGCCGCCCGATCGGGCAAGGTGGCCTCGTGGACCCGTATCTCGCCCACGAAGGTGCCGTTGCGGCTGCCCAGATCCCGAATGCGATAGCCTCCCGGCTCGAGCGCCAGCTCGAAGTGGTGCCCCGATACGGTCGGATCGGCGAGCTGCAGATCGTTGCTGGCAAGCGCGCCCACGCGAAAGCGCGGCCTGTCAATGCGCGCCCTATGACCCTGCTCTGGCCCGGCAAGCACGCGTAGCTCGCCGCAGCGGATCTCGCGCGAGGGAAGCTCGTCGAGCTTGGTGGTCACCCGCGGCTCGATGCGCGGCTTGGCAGTGCTCACGCCCCTACTGTAGGGGAAGAGGCCGCGCAGGAGAAAGGGCCTCGGCGTCCCGGGTTGTCGCGCAGCGGTGGCAGGCGTACCATTCATGCATCCAGGGTCGGTCGTTCGGCGGCTCGTGCGGGGCCGCAGACCGAGCCGGGCCAACCTCTGCCCCGGAGGCGTGTCATGCGTGCCAGCTCCTCGCCTAGGTCCGCAATCCCCATGGCAGCCCTGCTGCTGAGCATCTTCGGTGCCTACGCTGGTTGCACGGCAGCCATTGGCGATGGCGATGGTACAGGTGGCCAGGGCGCGGCCGCGGCAAGCGGCTCGGGCGGCTCCTCCGCGGCGGGCGGCAGCACCTCGGCGGGCGGCTTCTCGACGGGTGGCGGCACCCCCACGGGCACGGGCGGCGATTGCGGCTATGCCGAGTACACCACCGAGCTTGAGCCCGGGCTGCTGCTGATCGTCTTCGACCAGTCCTGCTCCATGGTCGAGTGCCCTGACGGCTCGACCGAGGGCTGCGTGCAGTGCCCCACCGACTCGAAGTGGGAGCTCGCCGCCGCGGGCATGGAGACCGTGCTCAACGCCCTGCCCGACGAGCTCCGCATGGGGCTCATCCTCTACCCCGGTCCTGGTGGCATCGGCTGCCAGGCCCCGCCCGCGCCCCAGGTGCCACCCGGTCCGCTCAGCAGCACGCGCACGGCCATCTTGAGCGAGTTCAACATCGTCCCGGACGGCGGCGGCACGCCCACGCGGCAAGGCCTAGAGCTCGGCTACCAAGCGCTGTCGCAGATCACCGATAACGGCAACAAGGCCGTGGTGCTGGTGACCGACGGCGAGTGGAACTGCTTCAACACCAACATCCAGGTCTTTGCCGCGGCCGAGCACGCCTATACCCAGCTCGGCTTTCCCACCTTCGTGGTCGGCATCCAAGAGCCCTCGGCCTATCTGTCCCATCTGGCGCACGTGGGCGGCACCGACCGGGTGCCCAATTGCAACCCCGACATCCCGACGCCCTTTCCTCCCTACCCGACCACCTGCGAGGACGACCCCGACACCTGCTGCAACTACACCGTGGGGCAGAACGTCCAGCAAGAGCTGGTCGACGCGCTCGAGCAGGTGGCCTCCCAGCTGCTGACCAACTGCATCTTCCCCGTTCCCAAGGGCGACGATCCCAACCTGTTCGACCCGAACCTGGTCAACGTCTACGTCGATGGCGAGCTCGTCTACCCCGATGGCGCCGAGGGCTGGACCTACACGGGCGGCGGCACCGACTTCATCGAGATCCACGGCGAGCTGTGCGAGCAGCTTCTGTCCGGCGAAAAGGAGCAGGTCGTCATCCAGCTCGGCTGCCCGACCATACCGCCCGCGTAGACGTCAAGGTCCGGCTAGTCGCGCGCTGCCCCCATCATCGGCGCGGTCGACCGAGAGCAGCTCGCGCAGCACCTCCAGGGCCACCGCGCTCACGCCGAGCCGCGCGACCGAACCGTCCGCGATCATCTCGCATAGCTCGTCCTCGAGCAGGCTGTAGCGGAAGTCCCTGCGGCGGCCGCGCTTCGCCATCTGCTCCTTGGCCCAACGCTGGATGGGATAGCCCGCGCGGCCGAGCGGCGGCGCGGCGGACCCGGCCATAAGCAGGGCTTGCTCGCGGTGCTCGAGCAGCACGGCGAGCTCGGCGTAGAGCGGCATCCGCCCGCGAAACAGGCGGCGGGGCGCCCGGCTGGGCAGCCCGTGCTTGCTGAGAGCAGCGCGAAATCGGGCGTCGACCCGCGCCAGGTAACGGCGGTCGGGCGCGCCCGAGGGGCGAAGGCTGCGATAGGCCTTGTGGTAGCCGTCGAGCAGCGCGGGGTAGTGCTCGGCAATGGCCGCAAAATAGCCATCCCGCTGCTTGCCCGGCCGCAGGGTCAGCCCGCCGTAGCAGACGAAGTCCACGTCGTGCTCGGCCGCCTTTGCCACCAGCGCGTCGATGTCGCCCGGTCGGTCCGAGATCCCGGGCAGCACGGGCATGGCCATCACGGCTGTGCCCAGCCCGCGCCGCTTGGCCTCGCCGAGCAGCCGAAATCGCTCGGCGAGCGGCGCGGCGCCTGGCTCGAAGCGCTCTCGCACGGCCTCGTCCACCATCGAGATGCTGAACGAGAGGATGGCCCCGGCTCGAGCGTTGATGGCGCTGAGCAGATCGAGATCGCGTTCGACCAGGCTCGCCTTGGTCAGCACGTGCACGGGCAGCCCGTGCTCCAAAGCGAGCTCGAGCGCGCCGCGAGCCAGCCCGTAGCGCTCCTCGGCGGGCTGATAGCCGTCGCACACCCCGCCGCCGACAAAAGCGAAGCCAGGCGCCTTGAGCCGCCCGAGCTCACGGGCGAGCACTTCGAGGGCGTTCGACTTGATGGCGATGTCGCGGGCGAAGTCGCCCTCGACGTAGTAGCGCTCGGCCCGGCCGTCGCAGTACAGGCAGCCGTGCTCGCAGCCGCGATACAGGTTCATGCCAAAGCTGCCGAGGAACCACGGATCGACGAAGCCGTGGCGGCGGCAGATGGTCTTGGCCTGCACCTGCCGATAGCGCGGCCCCTCATCGCTCATCGCACCGTGCCTCCCTTGCGCACGAAGCGCCCAAAGTCCATCCACGGACTTGTAGCCGATTTAGGAAATGGCGCCGACCGCGGCTGCGCTATGCTCGCCGCCACCATGTCCGAGACCATATTCAGCAAGATCATTCGCGGCGAGATCCCCTGCCACAGGGTGTACGAGGACGAGCAGGTGCTGGCCTTTCTGGACGTGGCTCCGCTGAGCGAGGGCCACACCTTGGTGATCCCCAAGGAGCTGGCCCCGACCCTGGACCAGCTCTCCGAGGAGGCTGCGGCGGCGATCGGCCGGGTGCTGCCCAAGCTCTGCCGCGCGGTCCAAAAGGCCACGGGCTGCAGCGACTACAACGTGCTGCAGAACAACGGAGCGGTCGCGCACCAAGCCGTCTTCCACGTGCACTTCCACATCATCCCCCAGCCGGGCGCGGGCCAGGGGCTCGGGATCCGCTGGCCCGCGGGCTCGCTCGACCAGGCAAAGGGCCAGGCCGTTGCACAGCGGATCGCTGCCGCGTTGGACGGCTAGCTCTAGCGGGACCAGGGCGGAGAGACCCGCAGGCGGATGCGCTTGCCCTCCTTGACCACGGCGTAGCGCACCCGCTCCTCGCCGCGCAGCTTGACGCGCACCTCGTAGGGAGTGGGCACGGCCTTGAGCGCCATCTTCACCATGGGGCCTTTGCCCACGAGCTGGCCGTTGACGTAGATCTGGTCGTTGCGCCCGGCCACGATCTCGAGCAGCCCCTCGCCCTTGCCGACCTGGTCGTCCTCGGTGAGCGGGAACTCGGCGGGCAGCTCGGCATCGCGAGCTGGCTCGGCGCTCGGCGCGGGAGCCGGTAGCGCGTTCGGCACCTGAGCGGCGGGCGGCGCCACGGCCGTGGGCGGTACGGCGGGCACGACCGCCGCTGGCGGCAGCGCGTGAGGCGGCGCGGCAGGCTCGCCCCCGCGACGCTCGTCGCGCAGCCAGCGCGCGCCCACCGCCAGGCTGATGCCGAGCACGCCGAACGCCAGCGGCAAGGCCCAACGGCTGCGCGACCGACGACGAGGAGACGGCTCCTCAGACGCTGGTCGAGGCAGGTAGGCAGAAGGCATGGGTACGCGCGGTGGAAGGGGACTGGGCTGGCGCGCCGCTTCGGGTGCGGGCGCCTGACGGGTCTCGGGCTCGGCCGTGACGACCGCAGCCGCGGGCGGCTCGGGCGGCACGAACGGTGCCCCGCTCGCATTCGCGGAGCTCGCCACAATTGTACTCGGCTCGGGCGCGGACGGCTCGAGCTCTGCCAGCTTCACATCGCTCTTTGCCACCGCCGTCGAGGTAAACGGCGGCGTGTGGTGCTGGGCAGAGGGCACGGCCTTTACGGCCGAGGCGAGGATGGGTGTATGGCGGGTGCTGCGCTGCGCGGGCGCGCTCGGCTCCCCAGTCGACGGTGGAACCGATGGCTGCGTGGGCAGGTGCTCACCTTCGGGCGGCTCGGGCTGCGGCTCGCCATCGTCGGCGCTATCGGCCTCCAGCTCGAACACGACGCCAGGCTCGCCCGACTGCTCGGCCTCTCGCGGGTCGACCACGTCCGAGGGCGGCGCATCCAACCAGGACGGCCGCACGGCGGCGCCCTCCTCGGACGCGCTGCTCGAAGGCACGGCCCCAAGCTCGGCTTCCCCGAAAAGCGCGGGCTCGGCCCCGGCCTCGTCATCGTCCTCGCCCGTCAGCACGGCCATCTCGCGCTTGATGGCCGCGCGCAGCTCGTTTGCGCCGCGAGAGCCCACCACCCCGACGACGGCTCCGTGGCGCGCAGCATCGGCCAGCACGTCCTCCAGCAAGTGGGGCGAGGTCTTGCCGCGCGACAATAGCTCCCTCGGACAGGCTCCCGCCATGACCGCACGAAGCAGGCCCTTGGCCGGCTCGGGCGTGGCGTCCAGGTAGGCCGCGATGGCCGACTCGTCGATGAGCACGCGCTCTACGCGAGCTAGCCGCGAGCCGCTCAACATGCCCAGCGCCGCACGCGCGGTGGCCACGGGCTCCAGGATCTGCTCGTCCAGGCTGCCGAATAGCTCCTCGTCCACGGGCTCGGTGCTGTCGACCAGCCCAAAGCGGCCGCTGGTCACACCGAGCAGCGCTCCGAGCGCCCGCTCACCCCACTCGGCCTTGCCGTCAGCCGTGGCGCGCTGCGCGCTAACCGGTCGCCCGCCGCGGATCTCGACCTCGTAGACAAACATCGCATCGCGCACGGTGAGTCGGGACTCTGGCCGATGCTCGCAGCAAAGGCGCAGCAGCGCGTAGCCCGTCAGGCCCTCCAGCCCGTCTCGCACCGTTCCGCCCGCAGCGATCCCCTGGGCCAGCTGCTGGCGCGAGTGCAGCACCTCGGCCACCCGCTCGACCACGGCTGGACCGCTGGCGCCCTTGCGCAGGTAAGCGTCGGCCCCTGCGCCGAGCTCGCGCACGCGCTGTAGCAGGTCGTCCTTCCACGACAGCAGGATGACTGGCACCCCGCGCAGCACCACGTCGCGCTTGACCGCTCGGCACAGGGCAAAGCCGTCGAGCCCTGGCATGATGACGTCGCTGATGATGAGGTCTGGGGCGTGGCGGTAGGCCAGGCGCAAGGCCTGACCGCCGTCGGCCGCATCGTAGGCAGTCGCTCCCGCCTCCCGCAGCACCCCGGTCAAGAACCAGTTGACCGACAGGTCGTCGTCGGCCACGACGATGCGCCTTCCGTCGAGCGCGCTTTCCTGTCCCGCTCGCCCCACCTCGTCCAGCGCCGAGCCCCAGCGCGACCGCGTGCCCGGCTCGCCCCCGAGCGACCACGACGCGGCGGGCAAGGCCCCGGCCGGACCCACGGGCACGAATTGCACCCGCCCCTTGGAGCGCGCCGTGACGAGCTCGCGGATCCTGCCCATGGCTCCCCAGAGCACGCCCAGGATCTCGCCCCCCTGGCCCAGGTCCACGTGCGTCTCGCGGGTTTGCTCGTCGGCGGCATCGCACAGGCCGCTGCGCAGCTCCTCGCCCAGGCGCGTTCCCAGATCCTCGAGCGTGGTCTCGCCAAGCGGGGTGAAGCTGTGCTGGCTCTGCGCGGAGACCACCTCCAGACAGCTCTGGCGCAAGTCGCGCGGGGAGACCGGCTTGGGCAGGCTGCGCGCCACGCCTCGCTCGAGCAGCCGACCGACCTCTTCGGGGCGGTCCCAGCTGCCGATGGCCACCACGGGAATCGATGCGGTGTCCGAGCTTTGCTGCAGGCTCTCGAGCAGCCCTTCGGCGCCCGACGCATCGGCGTCGAGCACCACGAGATCGGGCGCCAGCGCGCGGGCGAGATCCATGGCCTCCTCGGGCCGGGGGGCGCGCTCGATCTCGAGGGCGGGCGCATCCTGCGCGGACGCGCTCGCCTTGGAGCCGGGCGTCTGCAGCAGGCGCACCACGGCCTCGGAGCCGACCACTAGCACCGACAGCTCGGCGGGAAGCGGCGCGGCAGGCTCGCTCGGCTCATCGCTCGGCTCGAGCCTCGGCAGCGCGGACTGCACCGCGGGCAGCGGCCCCGAGGTGGGCGTGTGCTCGATCTCCTCCATGGTCTCGAGATACGCCTCCACCCGAGCCAGGCTCTGGCCGAGCTCGTCGAGCTCGCTCGGGCTCACCGAGCCCAGCACCACCGCGCCCCTCAATATGGCCTCGCAGCCGCTCAGCTCCTGCGCCAAAAGCGGGTGCTGACGGCGGCCAGCTAGAACGGCGAACGCTTTGATTTCATTGGCAAAAATCTGAAGCTGCCCCCCAAGGTCGTCCTCGCTCAGAAGCTCGAGGCCGTCCCGCAGACCCGGCACCGCCAGGCGTAGCTCCCCGAGGAAGTCGGCACACTCGTCATTTTCGAGCGCAGCGTTCGCGTCACTCGCTTGTTCGAGCACGGCTGATCCACCCATGGGGTCGTGCCGTATCACAAGCCGCGCCCTTACCCGAAGTTTGCGGCAATTCGGCGGCCCGTCTCCGCCCCGCGCCTCGGCTCAGCTCGGCAGAAGGCGACGCTCGGCCTCAGGCGTCCCGTCACCACCACGATGGTTGGAGCTCGTACGCCCCCATGTCGGCCCAGGGCGGACCCACGCCCGTGTTCGGGCTATTCGGGTCGTCGACCCGCGGGTTGCCGTCCTGGTCGACTTCGGGCGCCGCTGGCCCGTTGGCGGCGTCGATGCAGGGCGAGCCCGCGCCGAGGCGCAGGTCGCTCGGTGCGCTCACGAACAGCGGGTCGGCGTTGATGTTGCCCGTGCCCGGGTGGCCTCCCTGGACGTTGCTGTAGGTCACCGTGGGCGTGGAGCTGTCGTTGACGATTTCGCTTCCCGTATCGCCCCACAGGATGCAGTTTTCCACCGTCGGCGAGCTGTAGCCGTTGTACATCCCGCCGCCGTAGTCCGCGGAATTGCCGCTGAACGTGCAGTTCGCCACCGTCGGCGAGCTGTTGTTGTTGTACATCCCGCCGCCATAAAG
>CAYTYV010000325.1:0-7738 GCA_964441055.1 uncultured Polyangiaceae bacterium
AGCAGCAACGTCGCCGATGCCAGCTACATGCGAGAGCGTTTGGGCGCGCGCTTGTTCGCGCAGATGGGCGTCGTCGCGGCGCGTAGCGCCTACGCGCGGGTGAGCGTCGACGGGTCGCTGGTCGGCGTGTACACGATGGTACAGCAGGTCGACAAGCGCTTCCTCAAGGAGCATTTCGGCACGGCGAGCCACGCGGACGACGGCAATCTGTACAAGTGCGTGCTGACGGACCGCGCCAGCTGCTCCCTCGGCTGGCAGGGGACGGACAAGGACGCCTACGTGCAGTCCACCGACTGTCACCCGGGGTACTCGGAGTGCGGCCTCGTGCTCAAGACCAACGAGGAGGACCCGACGCTCAACGACTATGCCGATCTCATCCACTTCCTCGACGTGCTCAACCACAGCTCCGCGGCCGAGCTCGAGACCGCGATCGCCGAGGTGTTCGACGTCGACAGCTTCCTGCGCCAAATGGCCGTGGAAGCGGTCATGTCGAACTACGATAGCTACATCGGCCGCTGGAACAACTACTATCTCTATCACCGACCCGACACGGGGAAGTTCGTGATGATCCCCTGGGATCTCAACATGTCGTATGGCCTTCATCCCTGCGGTGAAGACGTCATGGCGACCGGTACCCACGTGGATCTCATCACCTATGGCATCGCCAATCCCAGCTGCGAGCCCTGGGACAACGGACAGTTCGTGCTCGTCGATCGGTTGCTCGAGGTTTCCGCGTATCGAGAGGCCTACCTCGACTACGTACGCGAGGTCGTCGAGGTCCCCTTCACCGTGGACGAGCAAACGGCCTGGATCGCCGAGCTCGATGCCCTCATCGGCGCGGGGATCGGTTCGGATCCGAGCTACCACGGGACGGTCGAGCAATATCAGACGGCGCTGAGCGACGAGCTCAGCAGCTCGTCAGCAGCCCCGTTCGTGCAGTACAACCTTCTCGACTTCGTGGTCCGTCGACGGGCCGCCGTGCTCGAGCAGCTCTCCGACTAGGAGGATCTTGTCGCAGGCGTTGTGCGCGCCCGGCTTGCCGATGCTCGCTACCAGGCGAGCTTCACACCAAGGCGTAGCAGTGCGTCGTGGGCGGTCTCGGACGCTCTGCGCAGAGCCCACAAGGCCCAAGCTTCCGGCAACGCGGGCAGGCCGCTGAAGCCAGCCGCGCTCGAGGTGCTCACGATGTGGCCCGAGCGCCGCTCGATCATGTGCGGCAGGAAGAACTCGATCCCGAAGACCGCACTCCACAGATTGATGCCGACGATGCGTTCCCAGTCCTCGAGGGGGAATAGCTCGAGGGGACCGCCGTAGCCCACGCCCGCGTTGTTGTGCAGAACGTCGACCTGGCCGAACGCCGCGATGGTCCACGACGCCAGCTGCTCGACCTCTTTGAGGTGCTTGGCAACCAGGTGTCCGCCGTTGATCTTGCTCATGGTATCTCGCGAATCTGGCGTGGTCCGCAGAGGATGCGAGCGGCGGCTTTCTTGATGAACTTCTTGAAACGCGCGTTGGTTCGCGAGGCGACCTTCAAGGCGAGCGACAGAGCCAAGAGCAGCATGCCGAACCGCCTGACGTCCTCCTTCCGGATGCCGGGGTGGGCGGGAGCATATCGTAAAGGATCACAGCTCAGGGTCGTAGAGCGGCTCGGAGAAGTAGCGCCTAAGCGGCGCGGGGAGCTCGTCGGGACAGATGTCGGCGATGCGCTGCGACAGATCGACGCCGTTGAGGGTTTGCCAGAACAGCACGGGCTTCCGCCGAAGGCCCTGCTGCTCGATGGCGTGCATCATGCCCGCAAAGGCCTTGGCCGTGTAGGTAGGGTCTAGCTTCAGCCCTTCGGTCTCGCCGAGCAGCGCGATCGCGCGCTTGGCCTCGGCAGTGGGCCGGCCGTACTGCCCGCCGTAGAAGCCATCGAGCAGCCGGACCTCACTCGCGCGAAATCGAAGGCGCGGGAAGGCCGGATCGCGCCGCCTGAGAAAGCGCGCGGTTCGATTGGCGTGCCAGGCCACCACCCATCGATTGGTCACCGCCTTGGACACGATGCGCACGCCGACCACCTCGGTCGACAGCCCGGCGAGCCGCAGCCCCACCATTAGCCCCGCGTGCGTGCCGCACGAGCCCGTGGCCACGAAGACGTATTTGGGCTCGGGGAGCTTGCCAGCGCGCACCTGCTCGGCGAGCTCCAGGCCCGCCTCCACGAAGCCCACGCCGCCCGGGCAGAGCGAGCCGCCGAAGTACACCAGGTAGGGCGGCGGCTGTCGGCGAGCCCGCGCGGTCAGCACGAATCGGGCGACGCCCGCGACGCAGGCGACCTCGTTCGGGGCGAAGATGTAGCGCGCGCCGCAGGCGTGGTTGACCAGGATGTTCTGGCGCACGTAGGACAGCACGGGCTGCGGAATCAAGGCCAGCACGGGCTCGAAGCCGAGCTCGCGGCAGAACAGGCTGGTGGCTGCGGCGTGGTTGGAGCCGACGGCGCCCATCGTGAGAACGCGACGGTAGCCTTGCTGGCGGGCGTGGCCGAGGATGAGCTCGAGCTTGCGCACCTTGTTGCCGCTGTAGAGCTCCGAGTTCTGGTCGTCGGGTTTGACCCACAGCTGGGTGGCGCCGCGCGCGGCGCCCAGCTGCTCGAGGCGCGCTACGGGCGAGGGCAAGTTGGCGAGCGGCAACCATGGCAGTCGCTCGGCCAGCTGCGGGAAGCGCGCCAGCAGATGTCGTTGGGCCGAGCTTTGTCGTCCCGCACGGACGCTTTTCTGGAGCAGGTCTGCCATGGCTGCGCCGTCCCCGTCCGATCCCGACTACTGCGCGAACCAGTAGAAGAAGGCCTCGTAGGCCTCGGGCGGCGGGCGTTGCGCCTTGCGCGTCCCGCGCTTTTTCGGTCGGCTCTTGTCGCGCTTCTTGCGCGGCTTCAGGCGGGCATCTCGCCCCGGATCCTCCTCGTCGACGGCCTCTAGATCGGGCGAGGAAAGGATCTGGACCACCTCGAGCTCGAGGCGCGCGCGCGCGGCCCCGAGCGCCTCGGCCTCGATGGTGAACCACTCGTCGCGAAAGGCCCGCTGGCTGCCGCGGCTCTTGGGCCAGATCCCGACATCCCGTCCGTCGACCCGCACGCGTACGGCCGCGGCAGCGCTGCGGGTGCGCCGAATCACCAAAAGCGCGCGGCCCGGGTCGATCCCCTGCACCGTGAAGGCCTCCCTTTCCCGCACGCGCCTTCCGCCGTCGACGATGGGCGCCTCCTTGGGCGCGTCCACATAGGTGCCGTAGCCGATGAGGTCCGAGCCCCAGGCCGACTCGCGGCCCTTGCGCCAAAAGGCATAGTCGTGGGCGATCTCCTCGGGCCGATGAGCGAGATCCAGGCTGTCGATCACCCGCAGCCCGGCCTGCTCGAGCTCGGCCTGGGCCTGCTGCGGCACCGACTTGTCTCCGAAGCTGTCCCAATCGATGGAGTAGAGGATCTTGTGCTCGCCGCCGCAGATCGAAGGCTGCGCGACGAACTCGCGGTGTAGCTCGGTCAAAAAGCCGGCCTTGACGATGTCCGGATACCAGATGTCGTAAATGGCGAAATGGTCAGGACGCCGCGGCGGCCGGTCGGGCTCAAGGTGCATGATCTGCTCGAAGATGCACGCCTGGCCGTCCCACTTGCGCTCGCCCGAGATCGCGGTGGTGAGCCCGTAGATGTCGTAGACGGGCCGATCGCAATGGTAGGCAATGGCGCCCGCGTCGTTGATGGCCACCACGGCCTCGGGCGGCGTGTGCTCGGCGATGTACTCGCCCATGGCCACGTGCTGGTCTTGGATGTCCTTGCAGTCGTTGGCGAAGATGTGCCGGAACTTCACGATGGAGCTGGGCATCATGAGCAGGAACAGCCCGACCGCCCCACCCATCATGAAGCGCTGCTGGCGCGGGCTCACGCGGATCCAGGAAAGCAGCGCAAACAGACCTGAAAAGAACACCAGCCAGAAGACGAAGGTGTAGTTCATCTGGTAGCGGCCGTGGTGGTAGGCGGCGTTGAGCACCACGGACTGGATCGCCAGCCCGCCGAAGAACCACAGCCCCATGACCGCGAACAAGCCCGGCCGTCGGTGGCGGACCTCGTGGCCGGTCCAGAACAGAAAGCCCAGGAACAAGAAGACGTCCATCACGTGCCGCAGGCTCGTGTCGAAGAGCCAGGGGAAGTGACGGAAGACCATGTCGCGGTAGAACTTGTAGGCGGGCTTGAGCACGCCCCAGATCGTTTGGTCGGGCGCGAACAGGTGGGATTTGAGGCGCATCCCTTGCTGCGTGGTCTGACCGGTCGTCAGGTAGTACAGCAGGTAGGTCAGCAGAATGAGCCCCACGGGCACCAGCACCACCAGCCACTCCTGGCGGCTCAGCGCCTGCCGTAACCACTGCGCGCCTCGCTCGCGGCGGGCGGTCCACAGCTTCCAGGCGACGAAGACCACGACCGCAAAGCCGGCCAGAAAATGGCCCTCGGGCCGCACCAGCACCAGCACGCCCAGCGAGGCGACGAGCCCCCATAGCGGTCGCCTGTCCCCGCTGCTCTGATAGGCGGCGAAGTAGTAGAGGGTGGCCACCAGGCTCAGGTGGTAGAGCCCGATCTCCATGCCGCTGAAAAAGCCCCACAGCACCCGCCCCTCGATCAGGATGAGCAGGGCGATGAGCGTCGACAGCAGGCGATGACTGAAGACGAGGCGCCCGATGCGGTAGAGATAGGTGCCGTACAGGAACAGAAAGACGGCGTTCAGGCCCATGGCCCACAGCACGATGGCGTCGCCGTCAAAGCCGATGCGGTTGCCCAGCGCCAGGATCGGCGTCCACAGTAGCGAGGTCGCGCCCGTCGTGGTGCCGTCGCCCGGGTTGTAGTTGAGGAAGTAGCCGGCCGCCATGTGGCGGGCGTAGTTGAAGTAGATGTAGGCATCGTCGAGCGGGGCTGCTGGGCGGCCGCCCGTGTAGCTCAACATGGCCTCGAGGTAGATGCCCGCCACGGCCAGGGTCGCTGCGGCCAGCACGAGGTAGGGGTAATGGCGGCCGAGGCCCCGACCGAGCGCGCTACGCCAACTGGACAGCCGCGCGAGCGTCATCGGGGATCTCCGCGCGCGGGCAGACGAGCGCCCAGCGGGAGGCCGTGCTCGTTCGGCAGTGGCAACGCCATGGCGGGGCGGAGCCTACCATCGAACGGCGACGCTCGCACCGAAGCGACACGCGCGCGGCATCACTCGAGCGTCGGTCGCTGCCGCGCGGCGAACCAGGGGCGGTAGCGCTCCATGCGCCGCTCTTGATCGGCCGGGGCGTGCCGCTGGCAGGTGGACCGCTCGGCGCTGTCGGAGGGGGCGGCCCAGCGCTTCTCGGGGCAGTCGTTGGGGTTGTAGGCCATCTCAAGGCCCTCGGCGCGCTCGAGCACGTCGGCGAGCGACAGCTCCTGGGACGAGCCGTCGCTTCGTCGGTAGCGAAAGCGTCGGGAGCTGGTCTGCCGCTCGAGCAGGGCTTCGAGCGCGGCGCGGGCCTTGGCGGGCGTCGTGCCTGCGCCGATGGCGTAGCGCTCGGGGCGTCGCTCGACGCGGGCCGCAAAGCCGCGCACCACGTCCATGGCGATGAGCAGCCGCATGTCGCGCGAGGGCGTGGAAAAATCCTCCCAGGGACCCACCGTCTGGAAGATCGCCGCCCCGTCGGGCATGTCGATGGGCGGGTGGCCCTTGCGGTAGTCCACGCCATTTTGCACCGACAGCACCCGCCGCTCGACCTGCTCGGCGAAGGCGTCGAGCAGCTCGGCCAAGGCCCGTTCAGGGTCCTGGGGCCGCGGCGAGATGACCTCGTCCACGGCGTCGTAAAAGCCCTCCACGCCCCGCTGGTACTGCTCGAGCGAGAAGTCGCCGTAGTCGGGATGGCGCTCGATCTCGGCGTTGTCGAGCGCGCGCGCGCGGCCGCCGTCGACCACCACGGGGCGAAAGCGCTTGAAACCTGGACCGCCCAGGCGCGCGTCGTCCGAGAACAGGAAGTTGCCCCGCCAGTAGCGCCGCCGCGAGACCGTGCCGTCGGGCTGACCGTCGACCGCCAGCAAGATCCCGCCGCGCTCGGCCGTCTGCGGCACGCGCCGCACCACGATGAGGGTGTGGCCGTAGGGATCGGCGAACACCGCCCCCGGGCGCAGCGACCGCGCGCTGAGCGCAATCGGGTAGAGATCGCTCGCCTCTGCCTCGGGCGGCGTGCGCAGCGCGGCGGTGTGCACGGTGTCAGCCACGTTCGTGCGGAGAAAGGCGGCGAAGCGCCGAATCGGATCGGCCGAGCTCGTCTTCACACGTGCCGTGAGGTTGGACCGCCAGCCGAGGCAGACGGGCGGCGAGCTGCGGGTTGCCCGCGTGCAGCGCGAGTAGCCGAAGGGGAGGCCCAGCTTGAAGGCGAAGTAGGCGCGAAAAAAATACGGCAGATCCGCGCAGTCCGGATCGATGCGCGGCGCGCGCCCGTCAGGGTCGTCCTCGCCGTAGCCCAGATGGCCCCAGAGCAGGTTGCGCGAGCGGTCGCGCAGCACCTCGTGCAGCACGGGCCAGGTGGGGGAGGCATCGAGCGGATCGTCGAAGAGCTTTTCCAGCCAGGCCGAGTAGAGGTTTTCGAAGTCGCGGTCCCAGGCGGTAACGACCGGCCAGGCGGCGCCCCAAGGCGTCCTAGGCCGCGGCTGCGGCGCTTGCCCCACGGCGATGTCTCGGCACAGGTGCACCCCTGGAGCGCGGAAGCGCACGCGATAGCGCTGCGCTTGCGGCTCGGATAGCTCGGCCGTCCACCAGTAGGGCGGCCCCCCGCCCTGGTCCGCGGTGCGCGCCACCGCGGCTCCGGCCTCGTCGGCGATGGCGAGCTCGGCCTCGCGGGGCTGCTCGGAGGCCACCAGGACGCGCAGCACCGCGCTTGGCTCGGGCGCGCGCGGGGAGATCAGCACGGCCAGGCCCGGCTCGTCGCGGCAAGCGGACGGTCGCTCGGGCGCGGCCGTTGCCGCCGCGGTCGAGACCGCTGGTGGTGGCGCGGTCGAGCTGGTCGTCGTGGCCGTAGGAGCGCGCGTGGGCTCCTCGCAGCCGAGCGCGACCCACAGTGGCGCCAGCATCACCACCGCTCGAAGCCAGGTGGCCCTCATGCGTCGAGTTCTGGTACGGTCCGCGCATTCGGGCAAGCTTCGAGCCGCCCGAAGCGACCGGGGCGCCGATTGCGGGCCGTGGCGACCTGCGCTCGGCCACCCGAAGGGCAGCCGCCGTCGTGCTGTTGGGAGCGCTGCTTTTTCTGTGGCTCCTCTGAGCGGTGAGGGCTCAAATAAGAGCATGGTGATCACCCGCCGACAGCTGAGCGCCCTGGCTGCGCTCTGGCTGGGGACTGGGCTGCCGAGCGCAGCCTGCCGCTCTCAGCCCAAGAGCAGCTCGCGCCAGCCGCAAGCAACGCCCGTCAGCACCACCACGCCGAGCAGCACAGCCGCCACCTCGGCCAAAGGTCCCAGCCATCTGGGCCCCGCCGTTGACGAGCTGGAAGAGGTGATCGCGAAGCTGGCGTCGCTGCACCGCAAGCTGGGCGAGCCGCGGCCGGGCGACTGGCTCGCGCACCACGACGAGGCGGGGCAGACCTTCTCCGAGTATCGCCGTGCAAGCCCCGTGCTGCCCAGCGAGACGCGGCGCGTCCTTTCGGTGCAGCCCCTGGGTGAGCTCAGCAAGACTCAGACGTAGATCTTCTAGCTTAGCGCCGACTATATGGTGCGGTTCTTCGGCCT
>CAYTYV010000326.1:0-7729 GCA_964441055.1 uncultured Polyangiaceae bacterium
TTGAGGCCAAAAAGTGCAATTTTGAGCCATTTTGGGGGGAGGGGGTGGGGGCCCCGTCGCCGAGGCACCCGGCAGGGTAAACCGCCGCCATGCTGGCCCCACGAGTCCACCGTATCGGGCAGTCCACGACCCTGCGGATCAGCGCCGCGGCCGAGGCCCTGCTGGCCGATGGCGTGGACGTGGTCGATCTGTCCATCGGCGAGCCCGACTTCCCCACGCCGAGCTTCATCAAGGACGCCGCCAAAAAGGCCCTCGACGAAAACCGCACGGGCTACACGCCGAACGCGGGCATCGTCGAGCTGCGGCGCGCCATCTGCCGCAAGCTCCTGCGGGATAACCAGCTCGTCTACCAGCCCGACGAGGTGCTGGTCTCCGCGGGTGCCAAGTTCAGCATCTACCTCGCCACCACCGCGCTGCTCGACCGCGACCAAGAGGTCATCATCCCCGCGCCCTACTGGGTGTCCTATCCCGAGCAGGTTCGACTGGCGGGCGCCCGCCACGTCATCGTGCCCACGCGCGAGCAGGACGGCTTCCGGCTCACGCCCAAGGCGCTCGAGGCGGCGCTCAGCTTCGACACCAAGATGCTGGTGCTCAACAACCCCTCCAATCCCACGGGGACCACTTACAGCCAGGCCGAGCTCGCCGAGCTCGCCGAGATCTGCCGCCGCGAGAAGGTCTGGATCCTGGCCGACGAGATCTACGAAAAGCTCAGCTACGACGGCCACGGCCACACATCCATCGCCGCCGTATCGCCCAAAATCCAAGAGCGCACCATTGTGGTCAACGGCGTGTCCAAGGCCTATGCCATGACGGGCTGGCGCATCGGCTATGCCGCGGGCCCGCGCGAGGTCATCGCCGCCATGGCCAAGGTGCAGAGCCACGCCACCTCCAATGCGACCTCCATCGCGCAGTGGGCCAGCCTGGCCGCCCTCGAAGGGCCCCAGGGCGAGGTGGCGCGCATGGCCGCCGAGTTCGCCCGCCGCCGCAGCCAGCTCGTCTACAAGCTACGAGCCATCGACGGCCTGTCCTGCACCGAGCCCAAGGGGGCGTTCTATCTGTTCCCCAACGCCTCGGCCTACTTCGATCGGCAGTTCGAGGGACGGACGATACGCAATGCCTACGGGCTCTCGTACTACCTGCTCAAGCACGCGCACGTGGCCGTAGTGCCCGGCGACGCCTTTGGCGGGCCAGGGCACATTCGCATCTCCTATGCGAGCTCCACCGATCGGCTCGAGCTGGGCATACGCCGCATCGCCGAGGCGCTCGGAAGGCTCGAGCGGCCGCGCACCGCCCGCAAGCTCACGCTGGACAACGTGGCCACCCGGGTGACCGAGCTCGCTGAGATGGAGGTCACGCCCAGCGCCCAGACGGCCGAGCGGCTGGCTGCCGAGGCCCAGCGCGCCATGCGCGACGAGGACTACCACGAGTGGAACGCCAGCATTGGCGGCGCGATGATCCAGCTGCGGACCAACAGCCCCCACCTGAACGAGTTCTGGATGGAGAACTGGTACCCGGCCCCGCTGGAGGCCGAGCTCGAGCCGCACGCCGTCATCCACGCCGTCAAGGGGATGCCCGGCCGCGGCAAAGAGGCGATCTACCACCCGGCGAGCCGCTCGGGCTTCGTCGTCAACACGGCGCTCTACGGTCAGCTCCGCAACCTGGCGCTGACGATGGTGACGGATCTGGTGGAGCGGCCGAGCGGCGTTCACCTGGTGCGCGCCGCGGCCGTGGACATCGGCGGGCGCGGCCTTTTGCTGATGGGCGGAGCGGGGACCGGGCTCAGCGCGCAGCTCTGGCGCTTGCTCGGCCGCCCAGGGGTGCGGCTTGTGTCCACCGATGCGGTGCTCCTTCGCTACAGCGCGGGCGAGGCCCTGGCCGATCTGCTCGAGCGCAAGCTCTACCTGCCCACCGCATGGGCTCAGCACGAGCCCGCGCTCGCGTCGCTGTTCGACCGCTGCCACCTGGAAAACGCCGTCACCGGGAGCCACGATAACGCCCGCTGCGACGGCGGCGAGAGCTGTCCGGTCACGCGCGGCCTGGGGGTCTGCTACCAGGCCTCGGCCGATAGCCGCGCCATGCTCGATCCCTACTGGCTCGGTGGGACCAAGCGCCACGCCAAGCGGGTATCGGTCCGCGCGGTGGCCGTCTTTCGGCGGGAGCCCTTGGGGCCGCCGTGCCAGGAGCTTTCAGCCGGCGAGGCCCTGGCCTTGCTCGAGCACGCCGCGGCGGAGCGCAGCTCGGGCTCGGCCGCCACCGCCACCGTGCCCTGGCTCAACGAGTATCTCTGCGATCGCTCCAGTGCGCGCACCGACGCCCAGCGGCGCTTGTTCGGTCGGCTGTTCGAGGTAGCCAGACCGCTAGCGGTCAACACCGCTGCCACGGGCCCCGACTCGCTCACCGACCAGCTCCTCGAGCGGGTCGGCTGATCCCCTCCCCCACGCCTCTGTCCGGTTTTCGTGGAACGCACCCTGGGCATCATCAAACCCGACGCGGTGGCCACGGCAAAGGTGGGCCGGATCCTGGCGCACATCGAGGCCGCGGGGATCGCCATCGAGGCGCTGCGCCTGGTGCGGCTTCGCGAGCCCGAGGCCCGCGGCTTCTACCAGGTCCACCGCCATCGGCCCTTCTTCGAAGAGCTGGTGGCCTTCATGTGCTCGGGTCCGTGTGTGCTCATGGTGCTCGGTGGCGAGGGCGTCATCGAGCGCTACCGCGCGCTCATGGGCGCCACCGACCCGGCCCGGGCTGCACCCAACACCCTGCGCGCGCTCTACGGCAGCAACGTCGAGCGAAATGCGGTGCACGGCTCGGATTCGGCCGCGACGGCCGCCGAGGAAATCGCCTTTTTCCGCGCGGCGCTGTCGCGCTGGCTGTGAGAGGGTGTTTCACAGCCTCGGAGCAATGCGGGCTGGCGAGGAGCCTGGTATAGTGGCGCCTCCAATCCGGGGGGAGTAGGCCGCCGAGACCCGCGGCCGGACGAGCCTCGGCGGTTCGAGCTCGAGCGAAGGGGCGACGTCATGAGTGAGAACGAGGGCAGCGAAGCGGCGGGCCAGGGCGACGAGCGAGAGCAGGCATTCCAGGCCGCGCTGGGCGCCGTCGAGCGCGCGCCCGAGAACGTGGACGCATGGACGCACCTCGAGGAGCAGGCCGATGCGCTGCAGCGGCCCGACGAGGTGGCCCGGCTCTACCGCGACGTGCTGGAGGGGACGCTGTCCGGGGAGTCGAGGACGCGCATCGCCGAGCGCGCTGTCGACTTCTGTCGGATGTGGTTCGTCGACAGCCCCGAGAAGCTGACCGAGCTCTTGAGCGTCATCATCGATCGCGACCCCGAGGCCGACTGGGCCTTCGAGCAGCTGACCATGCGGCTGACCGCGGCCGAGCAATGGGACGAGCTTCTGGCGCTCTACGATCGCCGCCTCGAGGCTACCTCCGAGCCCGAGCGGCGCCGCAGCTTGCTCGACGATGCCGCCCACGTGGCCAAGGACTTCGCTGGGCAGCTCGGGCGGGCAGCGGACTACATCCAGCGGCTCTTGGCGCTGGATCCGACCAACGCCAAGCTGGTGGCCTCGCTCGAGCGGCTGCTCGAACGCGAGGAGCGCTGGGCCGATCTCATCGAGCTGTGGCGTGGGCTGGTGGCCAAGCTGGACGCTGCCCAGGCCCGCGCCGCGCGGCTCAAGATCGCCGCCTGCTGTCTCGATGGGCTCGGCGATCCAACGCAGGCGCTCGACGAGCTCTCGCAGCTCGTGAGTGAGAGCCCGGACGACGCCGAGGCGGGCGGCCTGCTCGAGCGGATCCTGGCCCAGGAGGACGCATCGACGGAAGCGCGGCGAGGCGCGTTGCAGCTACTGCGCAAGTGCTACGACATCGCCGAGCGGCGCGAGGATGTAGTGCGGGTGCTCGAGCGCGCCCTGGACTTTGCCGAGGACGAGGAGCGTCGATCGCTGCACCGAGAGCTCGGCACGCGGCTGGGCATCCTCGGCCGCGATGACGAGGCCATGGCGCACTACCAGGCCCTGCTGGAGGGCGATCTCAGCGACGCCGACGCGCGCAAGCAGCTCCGCCAGCTCGCGCGCCGCTCGGGCCGTCACGACCTGCAGGTGGGCGCGCTGGTGGCGGCCGCCGAGGCGGGCTCGGACGGCCCGCAGCAGGCCACGCTCTTGCTCGCGGCCGCTGAGCTGCGTCACGAGGTGCTCGGCGACGCGGACGGTGCCATCGAGCTGTACGGCCGCGTGCTCGAGGCGCCCGAGGCCGAGCCGCACAGCGCCTTGGCGGCGGCGCACAGCTTGAACGATCTGCTGGCGGCCTCCGACCGCGCGTCCGAGCGCCTGGCCGTGCTCGAGCGCATCGCCGCGCTGGAGCGATCGCCTGCCATCCGCCGTTTCGTGCTGGGCGAGGCAGCGCGCCTGGCCGACGAGCTGGACGAGCCAGACCGTGCGCTGCGCAACTGGCGGCCGCGGCTCGACGCCGAGCCGCCCGACTTGGAGGCGCTGTCGGCCACCATCGATTTGCTCGAGCGAAACGAGCGCTGGGAAGATCTCATCGAGACGCTCTGGCGACGGGTAAAGGCCGATGTGCTGCCCGCCCAGCGCAGGGCCGATCTCATGCGCATCGCCGAGCTACAGGCCTCGCGCCTGGACTCGACCGAGGACGCCATCCGCACCTGGCTGCAGGTGCGCGGACAGTTCGGCGACGACGCCGCCGTGCTGGCCGCCCTCGACGGTCTGATGGGCGAGGTCGGCCGCTGGGCGGATCTGGCCGACATCGCGGGCAGCGCCGCTCAGCAAAAGCGCGCCGAGGCCGCGGCCCTGCTCATCCGCGTGGCCGACGTCTGCCGAAAGGAGCTGGGCGAGCCAGCCCGAGCCACCGCGCTCTACGGCCAGGCGCTGGGCGTCGAGGCGGAAAGCGAGGCCGCCCGAGAGGGCCTGCGGGCCTTGCTCGAGCACGAGGACTGCGCGGCCCAGGCAGCCGAGTCGCTGGCCTGGGCCTACGACAGCACCGACGACTGGCAGCCCGCCTTGGAGCTGCTCGAGCCCCGGTTGCGGGCGGCGCGCGACGACGCAGCCCGCGTTCGCCTGCTGGTCGAGGCGGCGCGCGTTCACGAAGAGCGCGCGGGCGACTTGGCCGCCGCGCTCGGGGCGGTGGCCAAGGCCCTGCCGCTACAACCGGACAACCTGAGCCTCGAAGGCCGCCTCATACGCCTCGCCGACAACACCGGGGCCTGGTTCGACGCGGCCTACGCATTGCGCGACGCCGCGCGAAACGAAACCAACGCAAAGCGGGCAGCCCAGCTACGACAGCGGGAGGCGGCCATCCACGAGCGCGCCCTGGGCGACTCGGCCGCAGCCCTCGAGGCCTACCAGGGGGCCGCCGAGCAAATGCCCGACGACCTGCGGATCCAGGCCGCCGTTGCGCGCTGCGCCGCGCGAGCGGGCCACTGGGATCTGGCGTGCACGACCACCATCGGCATCGCCAAGACCGACGATCGCATCGACGCGAGCCTGCTCGAATCGCTGGAGGAAGCCGCGCGCGAGGGCCAGGCTTGGACCGAGCTCGCCAGCGCCTTTGCGCAGGCGCTGAACAACGAGGGCGACGGGTTGGCGCCCGGGCTCGCCGCCAGCCTGGGCGTGCGCGTGGCCCGCTGGTACGCCGACGGCTGCGACGACGGCGAGGGAGCCGTCACCGCTCTGGGCAACGCCCTCGGGCGGGAGCCTACCCACGGCGAGGGCATCGAGCTGCTGGCTCGGCTGCAGCGCGACCAGACCGGCCTAGAACGCGTTCGGAGCCTGCTCGAGATCGACGAGCTTCGCCCCCAGTCGCTGGACGCCTTGGGGCAAGCTGCCGACGAGGCGCTCGAGCAAACCGACGAGCCTGCGCTCAGGCGCAAGGCCCTCGGGCTGCTCTACCGCCGAGCCGTGGAGCTGTGGACGGGCGCGCTTTCCGATGAGCGACGGGAACGCCTGGTCAGCGAGCGCGACCCGGCCGAGACCGCGCAGTGGGCGCTCGAGCGGCTGGTGGCCGAGTGGCTGGAGGCGGGCGAACGGGCCCGCGCCGTCGAGCTGCTGCTCGAGGGCGCGGCGCTGCCCATCGAGGCCGACCGCCAGGCCGAGCTGGGTCGCCAGGCTGCCGAGCTACTGGCGGAGACGGACGACCGGCTGCGGGCCATCGAGGTCTACCGCGAGGTGATTCGCAAGCGGCCCGACGACGTCGCGGTCGTCTCCAGGCTGGCCGAGCTCAGCGAGGACGAGGAGAACCTCACGGGCTCCGTGGCCCTGCGCCGCCGTGAGGTGGAGCTCACTGGCGAGATCGAGCAACGACTGGAGCTGCGCCTGGAGCACTCCCGCAAGGCGGCGCGACTCGAGAGCCGCAGCGGCCGCGTTGAGGCGCTGCTTTCCAACCTCGCCGAGCAGCCCGGCCACGAGCCGTCGGTGGCGGCGCTCTCGGAGGTGCTCTTGGAGCGGGGGCGCTACTCGGAGCTGACCGCCACGCTGGAAGAGCAGGCCGCCTTGCTCGCCGAGCGCGACCAGGCCGAGCGCGCCGCGCTGCTGTGGCTCGAGGCCGCGCGCCTGGCCGAGGAGCAGCTCGCCGAGCCCGATCGCGCCATCGCTGCGCTGGAGCGCTTGGTGGCGCTAGAGCCCATGAACGAGGCGGTGGACGCGCTGGCCCGCCTGTACCTAGCTCGGCAGCAGCCGGCCGAGGCAGCGCGTTGGCTGGAGCGACGGCTCGAGGGTACCTCGCCGCAGGAAGAGGTGGCCGTGCGGATCAAGCTGGCTCGTGCGCGCATCGGCGCCGAGCAGTACGAGCGGGCGATCGATGCGCTGGAGGCGGCCTTTGCAGAGGCGCCGCGCAACGCCGAAGTCCGCAAGCTGTTGCTCAAGCTCCACCGCGCGCGCGAGAGCTGGGCGGCCGTGGCCCGTGTCCTGTCCACCGCAGCTGAACACGCCAGCGACGAGCGCACCGTGCTCGGCTACGCCGCCGAGGCCGCCGAGATCTACCGACGGCTGGGGACCCCCGAGCAGTCCGTGCCCGTGCTGCGCAAGGCCATCGAGCTGGCGCCAACCGACCGCAAGCTGCGGGCGCTGCTCGGCGCAGGGCTGTTCGCGGAGGGCGAGCTCGACGAGGCGCGCGAGGTGCTCGCCGCGCTGATCGCCGACTACGGTCGGCGCGGCTCCGAGGAGAGGGCGTGCGTGCACCTTTTGCTCGCATGCGTGCTCGATGCGGAGGCACAGCCCGACGAGGCGCTGAACCAGCTCGAGACCGCGGCCATGATGGATCCGGGCAACGTGACGGTCCAGCGAACGATGGCCGAGATCGCCCGTGCCAACGGGCAGCTAGACCGGGCCGAGCGCGCCTATCGCTCGCTGCTGCTCACGGTGCGTCGGGCAGGCGAGCTGACCGGAGAGCCCCCCATCGGCCCGGCCGAGGTCTTGCTCGAGCTGAGCCGCATCGCCACCGACCGCGAGCAGCCGGACCAGGCCGAGGAGCTGGTGGAGTCCGCCCTCGAGGCCCTGGCCCAGAGCGACGCCGAGGCGCCTCATCTGCAGGCGCGGCTGCGCGAGCACGGCGCCTTCGAGCTGCTGCGCAGGGTGCTCGAAGCGCGGCTAGGCTGGGTACGCAGGCCCCACCGACGAGCGGAGATCCTGGCCGACTCGGCCGACGTGCTGGACGAGGCGCTCGCCCTGCCCGAGCAGGCCTTGCGGGCCCGCTTCGAAGCCATCGACAACGATCCGGCCTC
>CAYTYV010000327.1:0-7710 GCA_964441055.1 uncultured Polyangiaceae bacterium
CCGAGCCGCCCGCTGCGTCGGCACCGCCCGTGGCCGAGCCGCCCGCTGCGTCGGCACCGCCCGTGGCCGAGCCGCCCGCTGCGTCGGCGTCGAGCCCGGTCGAGGCGTCCGCCGAGCCGCCTGCCGAGCCGCCCAAGGGCGCCGTCGACGCGTCGGACTCGTCCGAGGACGGGCCCCTGCTGGACAAGACGACCTTGGTCGCCGACGAAGGAGCTCCGTCATACGCTCCGGCTCTCGAGCTGACCGTGGACCAGTACGCGTCGCTGTGTGCCGAATGCGCCGTGCACCCTGAGCGCATCGGCGAGGTCCTGGCGCGCTACCACATCCCCTCCGATGCTGCCCGTCGCATCATCGACAGGCATTGGCAGAGCAGGCTGGCCGAGGACCCCGAGCTACACCGCCAATGGGAGCAATCCTATGCCAACTACCAAACCTGGCTGATGAAGCAGCGACGATAACCCTACAGGACCGCCAGCTCGCACTGCCGAGCTCGGCGTCGTCGTTTGAATAGGGCGCGGTTGTACACGACGAGCAGCCTCTTTTGCGAACGCGGGAAATGGTCTCATGGAAAACCAAATCACCATTCAGTCAGACGTATTGCCCGATGACGCCCACGTCGTCGCCGTGCGGGGCACCGAGGCCATATCACTGCCCTACCAATTCCAGATAGGGCTGTTGATCGACGAGCCGGACTTCGACATGGAGGCCGCCATCCGCGGCCGCGCCACGCTGCAGTTCAACGTAGGGATGGACGATGCCCCCTACGCCTACCACGGCATTCTCGCCTCCATCGAGCACCTGCACGAGTGGCAGGGCAAGGCGCTGTACCGCGCAGTGCTGGTCCCGCAGCTGTGGAACCTGAGCCAGAGCCTGCACAGCCGCGTGTACACCGACAACACCATCGTGGAGATCATCCAGGCGGTGCTCGAGCACAACGGACTTGTCGCGGACGACTTCGCCTTCCAGCTCCAGCGGGACTACCCGACCGTGGAGCACATCTGCCAGTACAAGGAGACCGATCTGGTGTTCATCTCCCGTTGGATGGAGCGGGAGGGCATCTACTACTTCTTCGAGCAAGGCGACAACCGCGAGAAGCTGATCATCACCGACCACAAGGCCTCGCACGACGACCTCATCGAGCATCCCGTGCGGTACGTGCCGCTGTCGGGCGGCGATGCCATGGCCACCGAGGCGCTCGATTTCTTCACCTGCAAGCGCTCGGCCCTGCCAGCGACGGTGGCGTTGGCCGACTACGACTATATCAACCCCACGCTGGAGGTGGCGGGCAGCGCCGCCGTGGCCTCGGATGGCGTCGGTGAGATCCGCGTCTTCGGCAAGAACTTCCTGACCCCCGACCAGGGCACGCGCCTGGCTGAGGTGCGCGCTGAAGAGATGCTGGCCCGCCAGGAGCTGTTTCACGGCCGCGGTCGGGTGTTCCACCTGCGTCCGGGCTACACCTTCACCCTGGAGGAGCATCCACGATCGCCCTTCAACCGGCGCTATCTGGTCACCGAGCTGGAGCACGTCGGCAATCAGTCGGCCAAGGACGCGCAGACCAAGAAGCTGCTCGAGCTCGACGACGAGGGCGAGTTCGGCGTGGACGAGTACGGCGTCCAGCTGGTGGCCATCGCGCACGATACCCAGTATCGCGCGCCCGAGCGGCACCCCTGGCCGCGCATCGACGGCTACGAGTTCGCCTCCGTGTGCGGCGAGGCGGATAGCGAGTACGCCCAGCTCGACGATCACGGCCGCTACCGGGTGCGCGTCAAGTTCGACGAGTCCGACCTGGTCGACGGCAGCGCTTCGACCTGGGTGCGCATGCTTCAGCCCCACGGCGGCGGCAACGAGGGCTTCCACTTCCCGCTGCGCAAGCAGACCGAAGTGCTGCTCTTTTTCCTGGGCGGCGATCCCGATCGCCCCGTCATCGCTGGGGTGGCGCCCAACGCCCACACGCCCAGCCCGGTCACCTCGGCCAACCATACCCTCAACGTCGTGCAGACCGGTGGCCTGAACCGCATGGAGATGCAGGACGAGAGCGGGATCCAGCACGTCAAGGTCACGTGCCCGACGGAGAACACCCATATCCACCTGGGTGCGCCGAACGACGATCACAACATGCACATGTGCACGGACGGCGACACCATTCACTACTCGGGCCGCAACTGGGATTGCTACACCCACGGCGAGAAGTACGAGTTCGTGGGGCTCGACTCGGAGCTCGAGATCGGGGGCAGCCAGTTCATCACGGTCACCGGGATCCGCTGTGAGAACGTGCAGCAGCACGTGACCGAGAACTACGACATGGACCACGTCACGACCGTGCTCGGGATGCAGGACATCGAGGTCAACCAGACCCGCACCGATCACGTGGTCGGCGACGTCACCGAGAACTACGACGCCAAGCAAAAGACCACGGTGGGCACCGACCAGGAGCTCACCGTGGGCGGCAACCGCACGGTCGAGGTCACGGGCAATCACGACATCGATGTGGTGGGCAACTACACCTGGAACATCACCCAGAACTACACGCAGAACGTCACCCAGAACGTCGACATCACCGTCAACGCCAACTACACGACCACCACCTCGGGCAACAACAAGAACTTCAAGTGGGCGGACTTCTTCGGGTTGACCGGCGGGATCTCGAATCAGATCTACATCGGCATGTTCAACCGCCTTTTCGTCATCAACCGCAACGACGTTTGCATCGGGATGAAGAGCGATAGCGTGCTGGGGATGAAGATGGGCATGAACGTCGGCATCAACATCGATATCGACACGGCGCTCAAGCTCAAGCTGAAGATCACCTCCATCGAGAACCTGCAGACCAAGATCCAGACCCGGGCGGGGCCCTACCTCATTGCTGGCGCCATTTGGCTGGCGACCCACGGCATCGAGGTCCACGCCTAACCGCTGCCCACGGTTCGCTTGTTGCATGAAGACCATCAAGCCTCTGGGGCTGGGCGTTCTCTGTCGCACCTTCGAGAACGACCGCCAGTGCTACTTCGTGGCCAGCGTGCTGGCCTTCTTTCCCTTCGATCCGGCCGGAGTTCTGCTGCCAGAGGTCAACCTGTGGAAGCTTCTGAGCGCCGAGCTAGGCGAGGGCGTGCCCTTTGACGAGGGCATGTGGAAGGCCTGCGGCGAGGTCCTGGTCACGGGCAAGGCCCATCCGCCTGGCGGCCTGTCCCAGCCGGCTTGCGCCGTGCGCTTGGTCCTCGGCGAGGTGGACAAGAAGCTCTTCGTGGTGGGCGACCGCCAATGGCAGGGCAGGCGCCATACCGACCCGATTCCCTTTTACGAGATGCCGCTAGACTGGGCCCATGCCTATGGCGGCGACGGCTACCCAGCGAACCCGTTGGGCAAGGGCCATGTCCCGCTCAAAGGTGAGGACGGCACCCTGGTCCATCCGCTACCGAACGTCGAGGACCCACGGCAGGTGGTCTCCTCGCCCAAGGACCGCCCGCCGCCAGCAGGCCTGGGCGCCTACGATCTGAGCTGGCCGCAGCGCTTCGGGAAGGTGGGTACCTACGACCGCAAGTGGCTGGACGAGCGCTTCCCAGGTCTGGCCGAGGACATCGACTGGAGCTTTTTCAACACGGCGCCCGAGGATCAGTGGATCGACGGCTTCTTCCGCGGCGACGAGACCTTCCGCATCGAGCACATGCATCCGCAAAAGCCCGTGCTCGAAGGGCGGCTTCCGGGCGTGCGGGCGCGCTGCTTCATCGGCCGCCAGGGCGACCGGGACGACCGGCTGGAGGAGCTCGACATGCGCATCGATACGGTGCACCTTCTGCCCGCTCACGAGCGCGGGGTAGTGGTCTTTCGCGGGGTGGCCGAGGTGGAGGAAGACGACGGCGCGGACGTGAAATACCTGCTGCTCGGCGCCGAGCGCATGGGCGAGCCCAGGCCGACCAGCCACTACCGCAAGGTGTTGGCGCAGCGGCTGGATCGCGAAAAGGGACACCTTTATGCTCTGCGCGATTCCGATCTGATGCCGCCGCGCGACCCCGGCCTGCCGCCACTACCCATGGAGGCCTATAGCGACATCGAGGAGCTGACCCAGCGCGAGGGGCTGCTCGAGCAGAACCAGCGCAAGCGCGTCGAGCTGGAGCTCGAGGCGGCGCGCCAGCAGCTGCTGGACGCAGGCGTCGACCCGGACGACAAGCTGCCCCAAGAGCTCCCGCCGCCCGAACAGGCGCCCGCCCTGGAGAACCTGGCCGAGTACGTCGACGAGCAGATGGGCGAGCTGGAAAAGGCCAAGGCCGAGTACGAAAAGGAAAAGCAGCAGGCCCTGGACGACATCCGGCTCGAGTGCGAGCAGGCCGGCCTCGATTACGACAAGGTCCTGGAGGAGGCGCGCCAGGACCAGGTCGGCGGTCCGCCCACCTTCAGCGCCGCCAAGGAGCTCGAGACGCTGCGCGAGCAGCAGCAGCTCGCGCGCAATGCCGGGGTGAGCCTCCCCCACCTCGACGAGCGGCTGGCCGATCCCGAGCTCGAGCAGAAGCTGCGCGTCGCCGAGGACAGCCTGCGCGATGCCTATCGCCGCTTCGCTCATCACTACCCGGCGGCGCGGCTACCCGAGGCCGACGCGGCCCAGCGGATGCGGGTCGAGGTGGTGGCCGCGCGCGATGCTGGCGAGAGCCTGGCAGGACGGGATCTGACCGGTATTGACCTGTCCGAGCTGGATTTCGGCGGGGCCGATCTGCAGGGCACCTTCCTGGAGGGGGCGAATCTATCCGGAGCCGATCTATCCGGGGCCGATCTATCCGGGGCCGTGCTCGCGCGCGCCGATCTGGCGGGCGCCTGCTTGACGAAGGCCAAGCTCGTCGGCGCCAACCTGGGGCTGGCGCAGCTCGAGGGAGCGCGTTTCGACGGCGGCGTGGATCTCAGCGAGGCCGTGCTGGCCAAGGCTGAGCTATCCGAGGCCACGCTGGCCGGGGCGCGGATGGTCAAGGCGGATCTGTCCGAAGCAGCCTTTGGCACCGCCGATCTATCCGGCGTGCACGCGCCCAGCCTCATGCTGCTCGACTCGGATCTGTCGGGCCTTCGGCTGCGCGGCGCCGCGCTCGGCAAGAGCGTGTTCGTCCAATGCACGGTCTCGGGGGCCGATTTCTCCGAGGCCCGGCTCGACGACCTGGTCTTTTTGGCCGTGACCGGCCGCCAAGCGGTCTTTCGGGGGGCCCAAGGCGAGAACCTGCGCCTGGTTCATGACTGCTCGTTCGAGGGCGCCGATTTCCGCGGCGCCGTGCTCACGGGCGCCAACTTCCGGGGCACCAAGCTCGCGGGGGCGGACTTTTCCGAGGCCCAGCTCGACGGCGCCGACTTCAGCGAGTGCGATCTTTGCGGTGCGAGCTTCCATCGGGCGAGCGCGAAAAAGGCGATGTTCGTGCGGGCCGACTTGACGAATGCCAACATGGTGGCCATCAACTTGATGGAAGGCATCGTTCAAAAGGCCATCGTGAAGGCGGCGGATTTCACGGGCGCCAACTTGTTTCGGGCGGATTTTGCCCGCATCCAGGGCGACGAGGCGACGAGCTTCGAGGAGGCCAACATGAAGTTCATTCGCTTCGTCGACCGGGGAGGCTCGGGCAAGCGATGAGCCAGCCCGGGCCGCCTCGCCGTGGTTGATAGCGGGCGGTGCGAGCCTCAAGGCAAAGCGAAGGAGCACGATCTCATGGCCCATAGCCTGTACGTGAGCGCGGCCGAGCCCTACAGCGGCAAGGTCCTGGTGTCGCTGGGCATCATGGATATCCTGGAGCGCACCATTAGCCGGGTGGGCTTCTTTCGGCCGATGGGTCGCCCCTACCGTCTTACGGGGACCGAGACCACCGTGGTCGACCGCGACGTCCACCTCATGCACGAGGTCTACCAGCTCGACGCCGACGAGGCCGAGATGGTCGGGGCGACGGCCGAGGAGGCCGAGGCCATGCTGGCCGCGGGGCAGGAGAGCGAGCTACACGAGCGGATCTTGAGCGCCTACAAGCGGCTCGAGCAAACCGTGGACTTCGTGCTGTGCGAGGGCACGGACTTCTTGTCGGCCACTTCGGCCATCGAGGACGACTTCAACGGCAACATCGCCCGCCATCTCAATGCCCCCGTGCTGTTGGTCGTGGACGGCAGCTCGGGCGACGCGGAGACGATCTTCCAGAAAGCCAAGGTCGGCCTGGACGGCTTCCAGAGCAAGGGCTGCGAGGTGCTGGCGGTGGTCATCAACAAGGTGCCCCCCGATGCGCTCGAAGCCCTTCAGGGGCGCATCTCCTCGCGGCTGCACAAGGCGGGGGTGCCCATCACCGTCAAGATCCCGCACGAGCCGCATCTGGCCACGCCGCGCATGGACGAGGTGGCCGCGCATCTCGGCGGCTCCGTGTTGTTCGGGCGCAAGCATCTGCACAACAAATACGAGCGGACCATCGTGGCCTCGGGCTCGGTCGAGACGATCATTCCGCTGCTCGACAATCGCGTCCTGCTCGTCACCCACGTCGATCGCCACGACGTGATCTTCATGGCGCTCAGCTCGCTGGCCTCGCACGCCAGCCCCAATATCAGCGGCATTGTGCTCTCTGGCGTGCGCGAGATCGCCGAGCCCGTGCTGGAGCTTCTCCGGGGGCTGCCCGGGCCGCGCATTCCCATCGTTCGCTCGAATCGCAACACCTACGAGACGGTCATGGAGCTGTTGCGGGTGCGCACCAGCCTGGAGCCCAGCAATGTCCGCGAGATCGACATCGCCCGACAGCGCTTCGAGTCACAGGTGGATGTCGAGGCGCTGACCCAGGCCATTCGCCTCTCGGCACCCCGCCAGATGACGCCAGCCATGTTCAAGTACGAGCTCATTCGGCGGGCGCGCGACGAGACCAAGCGCATCGTGCTGCCCGAGGGCGGCGACGAGCGCATCCTCAAGGCCGCCGACGCGCTCGTTCGGCTCCAAGCCGTCGATCTCACCCTGCTCGGCAATCCCGAGGAGGTGCGCAACCGCGCGGGGCAGCTGTCGCTGGATCTGGGCGACGTGGAGATCGTCGATCCGCAGCGCTGCGAATGGCTCGACGAGTTCGCCGCCATCTACCAAAAGGAGCGAGCCCACCGCGGCATGACCCCTGAGCGCGCTCGCGAGACCGTGCTCGAGCCGCCCGTGTTCGGCACCCTGATGGTGCACACGGGCCGGGCCGACGGCATGGTGGCCGGGGCGACCCACTCGACGGCGACCACCATTCGACCCGCCTTTCAGCTCGTCAAGACCAAGCGGGGCTACACCCTGGTCTCGTCGGTGTTCTTCATGTGCCTGGAGGACCGGGTGCTGGTGTACGGCGACTGCGCCGTGAATCCCGATCCCTCGGCGCCAGAGCTGGCCGAGATCGCCGTGGCCAGCGCCGCGACCGCTCGAGCGTTTGGCATCGAGCCGGTCGTGGCCATGCTGTCCTACTCCACGGGTGAGTCGGGCAGGGGCGCCGATGTGGACAAGGTCAAGGAGGCGGTCCGCATCGCCCAGGAGCGCGCCCCAGATCTCACCCTGGAAGGGCCGCTGCAGTACGATGCAGCGGTTGACGCCAGCGTGGCCAAGAGCAAGCTGCCGGGCTCGGCCGTGGGCGGCAAGGCCACCGTGTTCATCTTCCCCGACCTGAACACGGGCAACAACACCTACAAGGCTGTGCAGCGCTCGGCCCGCGCCGTGGCCGTGGGACCCGTGCTGCAAGGGCTCAACAAACCGGTCAACGA
>CAYTYV010000328.1:0-7701 GCA_964441055.1 uncultured Polyangiaceae bacterium
CACCGTACGCAGTGTAGCGTTCGGTAGACGCGTTGTTGCGGGTGGCGAGGCTGAGGGAGTGGCGCTGGGCCAGCGCAGCCTGGAAGGCATCGGGGAGCTTCCAGCGGTGCAGTCGGCGCAGCTCGGCCGCCAGGTCGGCGACCTCGCGATCGATGACCAGCAGGGGAAAGCAATCCAGGAGTCGCCGGGCGAGGTCACGGGGTTGACCTTCGAACCCGGTCAGTACCTCAGCGCGGGTGATGACCGAGATCGATGCCGAGGCGCCGATCTGGCCGAGGTAGGCCGTCGCAGCCGGGATGGCGTTGAAGTGATCGATGACGATGACCGAGTCAAGCAGAACCCCGCTTCCATTCATCTCGGAGCCTCCGCTGGACGACCAGGCCATCCTCTCCAGAGCCGATCCCGCGCGTGGCGCCTAGCAGCGTTTCGAGCTTTGCGGCGCGCTCGTGCTCCTCGCGCAGCCTTCGCACTGCCCTGCGGATGAGCTCGGTCATCGAGATGCCTGCCTGGGCCGCTCTCTGGTCGAGCCACTGCTTGTCGTCCTCGTCGAGGGAGATCACGGTCCGGACCATGGCGTCACCGATATCACTTTCTTGACAAACGATATCACGCGCGCGTCAAGAAGACCACGATCCACTCAGGCCGAGCGGTGTCCCGTCGGCAGCGACAGGTGGTGCCCCGCTGTGGAAGGCGGTACACCCGCTGAGCGATGGTCGCACAAGGCCACCTCCGAAAGATGCACACGGCCTTGGCCGAGCCCGTGCGCTACGGGCTCGAGCTCGGGGGCGAGGCCATCGACCTCGGCGCCCTCGTGGGCCAGCCCATTCGTCTGCACCACAGCGGCCTTATCCACTGCGTGCTGTGCGGTCGGCGGACCCGCAAGTCCTTTGGCGATGGCCTGTGCTACCCCTGCTTTCGCGATGCGCCCGAGGCCTCGCCGTGCATCATCCGCCCTGAGCTCTGTGAAGGGCATCTGGGCCGCGGGCGCGATTCCGACTGGGAGGCGGAAAACCACGTCCAGCCCCACGTCGTCTACCTGGCTCTCACGAGCGGGCTCAAGGTGGGCGTCACGCGCATCGACCAGGTGCCCACCCGCTGGATCGACCAGGGGGCGGCCCAGGCCGTGCGGCTATGCGAGACGCCCCATCGCCACCTCGCTGGCCTCATCGAGGTGGCGCTCAAGGCGCACGTCTCGGACCGCACCCACTGGCAGGCCATGCTCAAGCGCGCCGAGCCGCCCGCCATCGATCTGGTGGCGGAAAAGCAGCGAGTCGCCGCGCTGCTGCCGCCCGAGCTCGGGGCCTACCGCTCGGACGACGACGACATCGTCCGCATCGACTACCCCGTCCGCCAGCACCCGGCCAAGGTGCGGAGCGTAGACCTCGGCAAGACGGCCGTGGTCGAGGGTGAGCTCGTGGGCATCAAGGGGCAGTACCTGATACTGGACGGCGGCCGCGTGCTCAACGTGCGCAGGCACGCGGGCTACGAAGTCGAGCTCACGACCTAGCCTTCCTCCGCCTTACTCTCCCGCAGCCCGAGCGCCTTGCACTTCTTGTACAGGTGGCTTCGCTCGAGCTCGAGCGCCCGGGCGGTGGCGGCCATCTGGCCGCTGTGGTGCTGCAGGGCTTGCTCGATGATCGCTCGCTCGCTCTCCTCGACCTGCACCCGAAAGGGAATGCCCGGCCGATAGAGCCCGTCCGCAGGCGTGCCCAGACCCCCGCCCAGGCAGTGGGCCACGTCGTCCGCGCCGATGGGGTCGTCGGGCGTCAGGATCACCAGCCGCTCGATCAGGTTGCGCAGCTCGCGCACGTTGCCCGGGAAGCTGTGACCCATCATCGCCTGCACGGCGTCATCGGTGAGGCTCATCCCGGGGCGGTCGTTGACCTCGATGGCGATGGCCAGAAAATGGCGGGCCAGCAGCGGGATGTCCTCGCGGTGCGCGCGCAGCGGGGCGATCTCGAGCGGCAGCACGTTGAGCCGGTCGTAGAGGTCGGCGCGAAACTCGCCGTCGGCGCAGGCCTGCTCGAGGTCGCGGTTGGTCGCCGCCACCACGCGCACGTCCACGCGGATGACCTCGTGGCCGCCAACCCGTTCGATCTCCTGCTCCTGCAGCACTCGCAAGAGCTTGGCCTGCATGGCGAGCGGCATGTCGCCCACCTCGTCGAGGAAGAGCGTGCCCCCGCTGGCGCGCTCGAACTTGCCGCGCCGCTGCCGGGTCGCGCCCGTGAAGGCGCCTGCCTCGTGGCCGAACAGCTCGCTCTCGATGAGCTCGCCTGGCACCGCGGCGCAGTTGATTTTCTCGAGCGGACGCGCCGCCCGCTTCGAGCCTCGGTGGATGGCGCGGGCGACCAGCTCCTTGCCCGTGCCGCGCTCGCCGCGGATGATGACCGTGGCCTGGGCCTTGGCCGCGCGGGCGATCTGCTCGCGCAAGGCCACCATGGCCGCGCTCTCGCCTACCAGATCGCTGGTGAGCCCGCTTTGCGAGCGCAGGGTGCGCGCCTCCTGCTCGGCCCGCACCAGGCGAAGGGAGTTTTCGATGACCAAGAGCAGCCGATCGGTCGACAGCGGCTTTTCGAGGAAGTCCAGGGCGCCCAGCCGGGTGGCGCGCACCGCGGCCTCGATGGTGGCGTGACCGCTCATCATCACGACGGGCACCTCGCTGCCCGTGGCCCTGATCTTCTCCAGCAGGGCGACGCCGTCGCCGTCGGGTAGGGCCACGTCGAGCAGCGCCAGGTCGTAGCTGCCCTTGGCCAGCTTGTCCGCGGCAACGGCAAAGCCGCCCGCGACGTCCACGCTGTAGCCCTCGAGGGCGAGCGCCTTCTTGAGCGTGGTCAGGATCGACACCTCGTCGTCGACGACCAGCAGATGCCCCCGTGACATGGCGCCGAGCGTAGCACGGCGGCGTAGCCGCGCGGCGACCGAAGCCGTCCGAGCGAGCCCGCTCCTCCATCCGGGCCTTGACCGCGCCACCTCGAGCAAACACGATGGGCGCCATGGCTCAGAAATGGCGTTGGAACCGCTTCAAGGCGCCGCTCGTGCTGGCCCTAGGCGTCGTGGCGAGCGCGGCCGTGGCCCTCGGCGCCCCCGCGCAGCAAGCTCCCCGACAGGACCGAGTGGTGGCGCGGGTGGGCACCGAGGAGATCACCGTGGGCGAGCTCGAAGAGCAGCTTCGGGCCGTGCCCGCTTTCCAGCTTCGTCGGCTGGGCGCGACGCGGGCCGAGATCCGGCGTGCCTTCCTCGACCAGGTTATCGCCCAGGAGCTCTGGGTGCAGGCGGCTCGCGCCGAGGGGCTGGAGCAGCGTTCGGACGTCAGCAGCCGCATCCGGGCCATCCAGCAGGGAGCGATGGTCAAGGCGCTCCAAGCCGAGGTGGCGGGCGAGCAGGTGAGCGACGCGCAGGTGGAGGCCTACTACCGCGAGCACCAGGACGAGTTCCGCGCTCAAAAGCGCATCCAGATCTGGCAGATCGTGCTCGCCTCTCGCGAGGCTGCCGAGCGGCTGCTCGAGACCGTCCGCACCGATCCGGCCTACCAGAAAAACCCGGTCAAGCGCTGGGGACAGCTGGCTGCCGAGCACTCGCTCGACAAGACCACCTCCGAGCGCAACGGCAACCTGGGCTTCGTCCGCCCCGACGGCTCCACCGCCCACAAGGGCGTGAAGGTGGATCCGGCCATCTACCGCGCGGCCGAGCGCGTGGGCCGAGCCGAGGTCGTGCCCGAGCCCATCGAGGTAGGCGACCGCTGGGTAGTGGTCCAGCGCCGCGACAGCCACACCACCCCCGACCGCCCGCTGGAGATGGTGGCCCCGACCATCCGCGCCCAGCTCGGTCACAAGCGCTACGAAAAGGAGCTCAAGAGCACCATCGCGCGGCTGCGCACAGAGCACGCGCGGGACCTTCAGCCCCAGCTCGTCGGTCTGGTTCGCGTCGACCCTTCCACCCAGGAGATCCGTCCACCTCGGCGGCCGGGCACCTTGCCGCGAAGGCCGCATCCCGCCGCGGGCTCGCCCCAGCCCATCGGTCAGCCCGGCTACCTGCGTTAGCTCTCCGCGCTGGCTCTCGTTGCCTTGCCGCCTTTGACAGGTGGGAAGGTCAGCAGGAAGCGCCTTCTGCGCAAGGTGACGCTCGCGGCACGGGTGTTTGACTTTCCTCCAGGGCCCCATCAAAATTTGCCGTAAGGGGAGGTGCGCCATGAGCGTAAGCAAGATGCTACGGGGGCATGAGCTGTTCCGGTCGCTCAGCTTCGAGGATGTGGACAGGATCAGCGGTTTTTCGGGAGTCAAGGAGTTCCAGAAGAACGAGAGCGTTTTCATTGGCGGCGTCGTCGGCTCGCACTTGTTCGTCCTGCTGGAAGGTAGCGTCATCCTTTGCTTTCCCGCTGCGGACCCCGAGGGCGGCCTTATCGTGGGTCGCATCAAGAAGGGAGAGATGTTCGGCCTGGCGACGCTACTCGGAGAGGGGCGCTACACGGTCACCGCGCGGTGCGCCGAGCCCTGCAAGGTGCTGACCATCGAAGCGGCGCACCTCCGGGAGATCCTCGAGCAAAACCCGGCTGTGGGGCTCCACATCATGCGGACCGCCGCGCGGGCCTATTTCACGCGCTACATCGAGACGCTCAAGCGCATACACAAGGCCATCGGCGACATCGCCGACATTTGACGGACTAGCAGGGTGTTGCGAAACACCCTGCTTGCCTTCGAGAGAGCCGCCTACGGAAATTCAAGTTGCTGAATTTCTGACAGGTGCAGCTTGCCCTCACCCCAGGTCGCAGCCCGGCGGGTTGCGATCAGTCCTTGTCGAGGTAGCTCCGCACGGCGGCCTCGACGAACTGCGAGAACGGTTGGTCCGCGCGGCGCTCGTCGATCTCTTCGATCAGCGCCACGGGAAAGGTAACCGCCTTGTCGCGCACGATCTCGATCCCCTCGGAGTCCCGGGTCAGCGGGGGCGGGGCCTGGGCGTCTTGTCGAACGCTCTCGGAGAACTCGACGGCCTGCGAGGGCCGGGCGGCGAAGTTGTCCAGCAGAACGTGGAACTCCTCGTCGCTCAGCGACAGGTGACTCAACCCCATTTTGTGGCAGCCCCCTCCACCGCCCTCCTCCTCGACCCAGTCGATCTTGGCGTGGCAGGTCATCCGCTTTGTGCCCCCGTTGACGAACAGACGCAGCTTGACGTTCCTACCTGGCGCCAGCTTGACCCCCCGGATGTAGGCCTCCAAGCCGAACTCTGCGGCTAGCTCGGAGTTGATCACGGGAACGGTGTGGGCGTAACGACAGTAGATGGGCCCCTCCAGCTGTCCGTATTTCATCGCTATTGCTCCCCCTTCCTGACCTCTATGGTAGCTCGGATCATTCACCGCGTCGCTCGAACCGCTCGCGACCGCTGTGAAACACCCCCTGAGGCCAGCGGATGGGCCCCAAGGGGCTGGCGAACGCCGCTAGTGCAGCGTCTCGTCGCCGCGCCGCCCCTGGCGGGTGGGCATGTCCACCAGCGAGCCGCCGAAGCGCAGCCCTGCGACCAGGGCTGCCACGGCCAATAGGCCCGAGGCGTACAGCCCCCAGCCCCATTCGAAGCGCCGCGGCACGAGCGGGCTCGGCGGGGGGGTCAGCGCCAGGCGCAGCACCACCGTCATGAGCACCATGGCGGCGAGCAGCGCCACGGCAAGTCGCGCGCCCCGCATGTGGTAGATGGTCCGCCGCGACGCGACCAGCGGCAGCATGATGAACCAGGCCACCCCCGCAGCCCAGAGCCAGCCCAGATGGCGCGCAAAGGCGAAGCCCGAGAGCACGCGCACCTCGGGCGCCTGCTCGTTGAGCCAGGGGGCGAAGAAGGCGCCTATGCCCGCGACGGCCAGCAGCAGCAATAGCCCCCGGCCGCGTCCCAGATAGGTCCACGGCAGCGACTCCATCTCGGGCGGCTGGGCTTCCGGAGGGGGGTCGAGCAGCTTGGCCTCGTACGAGGGCGGCAGCTCGTCGAGGGGCTGGATCGGCAGCTCGCAGTCAGGACAGATCTCCACCTCGCCCTGCTGGAAGAGCTGCCTACAGAAGGGGCAAGCGTAGAGGATGTCCTTGGCCACCAGGGGCCAGCATAGCGCGCCTGCTCTCAGCTTGCCGCTGTGCTGCGTCAGCGGTAGACGTCCTTGAACGAAGCTTTCAGTGACGTTGAGCCGGCTCGTCACGGACAGACCCTTGCGGGGGTTTGGGGGCAGAGGAAGGAGCGCAGCGACGACCGGCGCCCCCATCGTTGAGCAATCGATCATGTCGCAGCGCGAGCGGGACGCCGAGCAACTACGCCTACGGGCGGTGGGGCAGCTTTGTGCCCGCTTGGAGTTGCCCCTTGAGGGCGAGCATCTGGAAGAGGCGCTCACCCATTCGAGCTTTGCCAACGAGCTGCGCTACGGCACGGGCTGCGACAACCAGCGGCTGGAGTTTCTCGGCGATGCGGTCCTGGGCCTGTGCGTCAGCGAGCTGCTCATGGATCGCTTCGAGTCGGTGGACGAGGGCGAGCTGACGATGATGCGCGCGGCGCTGGTCAACGCCGCAGCGCTGGCCGCCTTTGCGTACGAGATCGATCTGGCCGCTGCCCTGCGGCTGGGTCGGGGCGCCGAGGCGGCGGGGGAGCGCCAGCGGGCCAACGTGCAGGCCGACGCGCTCGAGGCCCTGGTCGGCGCGGTCTTTCTCGACCACGGCCTCGAGCGGGCGCGAGCGCTGTGCGGCGCGATCGTTGCCGACAAGCTGGCGACTCTGGTGGCTCAAGGCGGCATCGATCGCGACCCGAAGAGCCGGCTGCAGGAGCGGCTGCAGGCGTGCGGGCGGCCCGCCCCGTGCTACCGGGTCGTGGCGACCGAGGGACCAGACCACGACCGACGCTTCACGGTAGAGGCCGACGTCGAATCTGCCGAGGGCTCCTGGCGAGTGCTGGGGAGCGGACGGGGTCGCTCCAAGAAGCTGGCCGAGCAGGCCGCCGCCCGAGCGGGCCTTGCGGCCCTGGACGAGGGCGAGATAGGCGACGGCTAACGGCGTTCGCCAGCCCCGTGGGGACCATCGACTGGCCCCGAGAGGCGGCGCAATCCGTCCGCCGTTTCCCCGTGCGAGCGGCGCCGTTGCGGCGTACCTTGACGGCAGCGCTACGCGCGCGTGCGATCGCGCGTTCGCTCGTCCGAGGTGCACCATGACCCTACGATCCGTGCTCGCCTGCTTGCTCGTCGCGTTGATGCTGCTGACGGTGACGCTGCCCGTCCGAGCGGGCACCTACCTCGACAGCGCGGCGCTGCTGCTCGACCAGTCCCGCCGCGAGCGCGATCTGGTGCGGCCGCGGGTCACCGACAAGGACCTGGTCGAGCTGGCCCACGAGATGGCCCTGGCGCGCACGCGCTACGCCCGACGCATGCCCGTGCCCAAGTCCGTCGCCTCGGCGCACCCGCATCTGCTGCTGGTGCTGGAGAACAGCGAGCGGGCCTACGCCGCGGCCCTCGACGGCGATCTCGAGCGCTTCGTGGTGCACATCGAGCGGGCCCGCACCGAGGACCGAACCTTCCGCGTGCTCATCGCCAAGCTCGGCTACACCCTACCGTCGCTGCCGCGCTAAATCAGCGAGCTCGCTGCTGGGCCCCCTGGCATCGCCCGTAGCCGTGCCCTGTCCGCACCGAGACACCTTGCGGGGGTTTGGGGGCAGAGGAAGGAGCGAAGCGACGACCGGAGCCCCCAT
>CAYTYV010000329.1:0-7699 GCA_964441055.1 uncultured Polyangiaceae bacterium
GGCGGTGCTCGTCCTTTGCGTGGCCACGGTGGCCTTCTTCGAGAACGGTCGACGCCTGATCCCGATCGTGTACTCGCGTCGTCAGGTCGGTCGTCGGGTCTACGGCGGGCAGACCGCCCACCTGCCGCTCAAGGTCAACACCGCGGGGGTCATCCCGCCGATCTTCGCCTCCTCGCTGCTGATGTTCCCGGCCACCCTGGCCAGCATGAACGTGCCGGGTATGGACTGGCTACAGCAGACCATCAACGCTGGCGACTGGCTGTTCAACACCGGCTTCGGCCTGCTGATCATCTTCTTCTGCTTCTTCTACACCAACGTCGTCTTCCAGCCGGTGGACGTGGCGGAGAACCTGAAGAAGCAGCAGGCCAACATCCCGGGCATCCGGCCGGGCAAGCAGACGGCCGAGTTCATCGACCACGTCATGCAGCGCATCACCTTCGCCGGGGCGATGTACGTGGCGACCATCTGCGTGCTGCCCTCCATCTTCGGCTCGGCCATCGGCGTGCCCATCACCTTCGGCGGCACCTCCGTGATGATCGTCGTCGGGGTGGCGCTGGACACGATGAACCAGATCGAGAGTCACCTGCTCAAGCGCAGCTACGAGGGCCTGACCGGCCCTGGCACGGGACGCATCCGCGGGCGGCGCTTGCCACAAACCACCTGAGGGGCGGCCTGAACCGCTGTTCACCCTACCGAAACGCCATTGTCCTGTTGTCGTCGAGGGGTCGCCCATGAGCCGAAAACCGGTAGACAGCTGTTGTCGCTCGTCTATAATCGCGCGCCCTTTGGCCAGGCCTCAAATCGACGGCGTGGTCGAGGAAGCCCTTCCCAATTCCATGTTCCGAGTTGCCGCCGACAGCGGGCAGTCGATTCTCGCGACCGTCGGTGGGCGCATGCGCGGGCATACCGTCAAGGTCTTGCCGGGGGACCGCGTAGCCCTCGAAATCTCCCCCTATGACCCAGGCCGAGGTCGCATCATCCACCGACACACCTAACCGTTCTGCGAGCTGCGGCGCCTGGCCGCACCACGCCCGATCTCAAGAAGAGTACGCCATGAAAGTCCGTCCCAGCGTGAAGAAGATCTGCGACAAGTGCAAGATCGTACGGCGTCGCGGGGTGGTCCGCGTCATCTGCGAAAACCCCCGCCACAAGCAGCGTCAAGGTTGTTGAAGGAGCATCGAGGATCATGGCTCGTATAGCAGGAGTGGACCTTCCTCGTCGCAAGCACGTCGTGCGCGCGCTGCCCTACGTTTTCGGGATCGGGCACACGCTCTCCCAGGAGATCTGCGAGAAGGCCAAAATCGACCCGACCCGCAAGGTCGACGAGCTGACGGACGCCGAGGTCAAGACGATTCGCGACATCATCGACGCCGAGTACAAGGTGGAAGGGGATCTCCGACGCGAGATCCAGATGAACATCAAGCGTCTGATGGATCTCGGCTGCTACCGGGGCTTGCGACACCGACGGGGGTTGCCCGTCCGCGGTCAGCGGACCCACACCAACGCGCGCACGCGCAAAGGTCCGCGCAAGCGGATGGTACAGCGGCGCGGGAGTCGATGACGAGAGGCCGGTAGCGCTATGGCAACGTCGAAATCCAAAGGCAAGCAGAAGAAGCGCGTTCGCAAGAACATCGCCAGCGGGATCGCTCACATCCGCTCGACGTTCAACAACACCATCGTGACGATCACCGATGTGCAGGGCAACGCGGTCTCCAGTTGCTCGGCCGGTGCGCGAGGCTTCAAGGGCTCGCGCAAGTCCACCCCCTTTGCGGCACAGGTGGCCGCTGAAGAGGCGGCGCGTCGGGCGCAGGACCACGGCATGCGCACGGTGGCGGTGTTCGTCAAGGGCCCGGGCGCTGGGCGGGAGAGCGCGCTCCGAGCGCTGCAATCGGCCGGCCTGCGCGTTACCTTGATTCGGGACGTCACCCCCATACCCCATAACGGTTGTAGGCCGCCCAAGCGGCGCCGCGTCTGAGGGAACCCCATGGCTCGCTATCTTGGACCCATGTGCAAGCTGTGTCGCCGCGAGGCGATGAAGCTCTACCTGAAGGGGGACCGCTGCTTTTCGGACAAGTGTGCGTTCACGCGGCGTCCCTATCCTCCCGGCCAGCACGGCCAGGGGCGCATCAAGCTGTCGGAGTACGCCATCCGGCTGCGCGAGAAGCAGAAGATGCGGCGGGTATACGGCCCGTTGGAAAAGCAGTTCCACGGCTACTACCACGCCGCCTCGCGACGCAAGGGACGAACGGGCGAGGAGATGCTGAACCTGCTCGAGCGGCGGCTCGACAACCTGGTCTACCGCATCGGACTGGCGTCCTCGCGTCGCGATGCACGCCAGCTGTTGCGCCACGGCCATGTGCTGGTCAATGGCCGACGGGTGGACATCCCCTCCTACGTCGCCCGCGATGGCGACAAGGTGGGGCTCACAGAAAAAGCGAAGAAATTCAAAAGGGTACAAGAGGCGCTGGCGGGCGCGGAACGACGTCCAGTCGTCTCTTGGATCGAGGTGAATCGAGAGAGCTTCACCGGCACGGTCAAGGGCTCTCCCGTACGGGAAGAGCTGAACGAGCCGGACATTCGCGAGCAGCTGGTGGTCGAGTACTACTCGCGCTAGCGCGCTCGCTTCGCAGGCGACATCGTCGCTCGCGGGCAGAGGGCGGCGGCCCGGGCCGAGTGCGGCCCTGACCGCGGGACCCTCGCGCGGACCCTCGAACAGGAGGCAAGGGACTCATGGCAGACGTGGTGGAGATCGAGAGACGGGAGCTGGAAGAGCACACCCTGGACTTCGTGGCGCGCAACTGGCGCGAGTTCATTCGGCCCAAGGGCGTGACCATCGACCAGGACTCGCTCACCGATGGCTATGGCAAGTTCGTGTGCGAGCCGCTGGAGCGCGGCTTCGGGATCACCATCGGCAACGCGCTGCGACGCTGCCTGCTCTCCTCGCTGCAGGGTGCCGCCGTCACCGCGGTGCGGATCGAGGGAGCGCTTCACGAGTTCACCACGATTCCGGACGTGGTCGAGGACGTCAGCGACATCATCCTGAACCTCAAGGAGGTGGTCTTCAAGGCGGACACCGCCAAGGCCTTCATCGTGCGCATCGACAAGGAGGGCCCCGGTCCCGTGCTGGCGGGCGACATCCAGCTCGTCGACGGTCTGCGGGTGCTCAACCCCGATCAACTGGTGGCCATGCTGGACAAGAAAGGGCCCTTCCAGGCGGAGCTGACCGTGAACGTCGGCCGCGGCTACGTGCCTGCCGAGCGCAACAAGACCCCGGTCATGGCCATCGGCACCATTCCCGTCGATGCGCTCTTTTCCCCTGTCCGCAAGGTGAACTACTTGGTGACCCACGCTCGCGTCGGCCAGGTGACGGACTACGACAAGCTGACGATGGAGGTATGGACGGACGGCTCGGTGGCACCGCCCGACGCGGTGGCCTTCGCCGCCAAGATCCTGAAAGAGCAGCTCAACATCTGGATCAACTTCGAGGAGGTTGAGGAGGTCTACCCGCAGGCGGGCGAGGAGGAAGAGCCGCTCAACGAGAACCTTTTCCGCTCGGTCGAGGAGCTGGAGCTGAGCGTGCGCTCGGCCAACTGCCTGCAGAACGCCAACATCCAGCTCATCGGCGAGCTGGTGCAGCGCAGCGAGCAGGACATGCTTAAGACCAAGAACTTCGGTCGGAAGTCTCTCAAGGAGATCAAGGAGATCCTGGCCAACATGGGCTTGTCGCTGGGCATGAAGATCGACAACTGGCCGCAGTTGCTCGAACGGTGGAGCATCCAGAAGTCCCAGTGATCTCGGGTGGCGCTGGCCCGACCCGGACGCGGGCGGAGCCGGATCCAGGCGAGGCGAGGCCGACAGCGAGGTAGCATCATGCGTCACCGAAAAGACGGCAAACAGTTCGGCAGAAACACGTCGCATCGGCGCGCCATGTTTCGCAACTTGGCCGCCAATCTGATCAACCACGAGCGCATCCTGACGACCGATGCCAAGGCCAAGGAGCTGCGGCGCGTGGCCGAGCGTCTCATCACCAAGGCCCGCAGGCTGGGCTCGGTGGCCTACCGCCCCCATGGCGAGCTGTCGCCGACCGAGCGGGTCAGGCGCTTGCACGTCAGCCGTCTGATTGGGCGCTTCGTGCCGCGCTGGGGGGTGGAGCGCGACGGCGAGACGCGGCGCGACCTGATCGAGAAGGTCATGGTCGAGCTGAGCCAGCGCTTTGCCGAGCGGCCCGGCGGCTACACCCGCATCGTCAAGGTGGGGCGGCGGCGCGGCGACGGCGCCTCGATGAGCGTCGTGGAGTTCGTCGACACGCCCGATCTGGCCGAGCTGGAGGAGCAGGCGGCCGAGGCGTCCGCGGCCGAAGCCACCGATGAGGCCGAGGAGACGACCGCCGAGTCAGAGCCGTCCGCGGAGGCTGACGAGCAAGCGCCCGAGCCGGCCGAAAAGGCCGAAGACTAGGCCGAGGGCTGACGAGGCCCCGTTGGGCGGGGGGTTGTCCGCCGTCGCTGGGTAGAGCGGAGCTCGCTTTTCGCCGCTGCCGCAGCGGGAGCACGTGCTCGATTGGGGCCACAGAAGGGGACAGGCTACTTTTTCTCTGGAAGAAGTAGCCTGTCCCCTTTTTTCGTAAGGCGGAGGTTTGTCCCCCGCCGCTGCGTGGGGCTGGGACTTTTGCCCCGCCGCTCAACATAGCGTAAGAAATAGGTTGACATACTCCCATGTTGCAATATAGGAGTCTCTCTATATTCCGATGTTGTAGCAGAGAGCCCCATGGCCGAAGCCGCTCGCCAGCGCTATCAGGACAGCATCTTCTCCGAGCAGGAGCGTCTCGGGCGCGTCGTTGACGTTCTGAAAGCCGTGGCGCACCCGGTTCGGCTGCGGATCGTGGCCGTCCTGCGGGAGGGCGAGCGCAACGTCAACTCGCTCGCCACGGTGCTGGAGCTGAACCAGGCCATCGTCTCACAGCAGCTCCGGATCCTCAGGATGTGCGGCTTGGTCGACGTGACCCGGCAGGGAGGCTTTGCCGTCTACCGACTGGCCGAGCCCCACCTCGAGGAGCTGCTCCGCTGCATGGAGGCCTGCGTCGGGCAGTAGCTCGTCGGCTGAGGGGCTCTGCCGCGCGGGGCAAGAACGAGCTTCAAAGGGACTCGAGACCATGACCAAGTCGACGCGTAGGCAGTTCATCCAGATCGCTGGGCTAGGTGCTGGCGCAGCCCTGGGCTCCGGGCTCGTGTCCAACCTGTGGGGGCTCGATCCCAACATCGTCGACGACCCCGGGACCGAAGGCGACCGCGTCGTACCGACCTTCTGCGAGATCTGCTTCTGGAAGTGCGGCGTGCTGGCCCATGTCCGCGGCGGCCAGGTGACCAAGATCGAGGGAAACCCGGCTCATCCCCTCTCCCGTGGCAGGCTCTGCCCGCGGGGAACCGGGGGCCTGGGCTTGCTGCGCGATCCAGACAGGCTCAAGCGGCCGCTCATCCGCCGCGCCGAGCGGGGAGCGCAGGTGTTCGAGGAGGTGAGCTGGTCGACGGCCCTCGACCACGTGGCCGAAAAGCTGTCCGCGCTCAGCGCCACCCCCGAGGCGCTGGCCCTGTACTCGCACGGCTACGGCGGCACGTGGTTCAAGCACCTGGTCAAGGCCTTCGGCAGCCCGAACATCGGCGCCCCATCCGACGCGCAGTGCCGCGGTTCGCGCGAGGTCGGTTTCTCGCTCACCTATGGCTCGCCCGTGGGCTCGCCCGAGAACCTCGACATGGCCAACTCGCGGGTCATCACGCTGCTGGGCTCCCATTTGGGCGAGAACATGCACAACACCCAGGTGCAAGATCTGGCCACGGCCCTGAGCCGGGGAGCCCAGCTCATCGTGGTCGATCCACGCTTTTCCACGGCGGCTGGCAAGGCGCGGCACTGGTTGCCCATCAAGCCGGGCACGGATATCGCCCTGCTGCTCGCGTGGATGCACGTGATCATCGAAGAGCGGCTCTACGACCGCGAGTACCTCGAGCGCTACAGCGTCGGCTTCGACAAGCTCGCCGAGCACGTCAAGGACAAGACGCCCGAGTGGGCCTTCACGCGCACGACGATCCCGCCCCAGACCATCGTCGAGACGGCCCGCCTCATCGGCGGTGGCCGTCCGGCCTCGCTCATCCACCCCGGGCGACGAACGGCCTGGTATGGCGACGACACGCAGCGCGCCCGGGCCATTGCCATTCTCAACGCCCTGGTAGGCGCCTACGGCAGGAAAGGCGGCTTCTACATTCCGGCCAAGGCCAAGCTTCCCAAGATCCCGCTGCCCGCCTACCCGCGCAAGACAAAGCCGCCAGCCGACTGGCAGCGAGGGCAAAGCTACCCCTTTGCGGACGCGGTGCTCGCCCATGGTCTGCGCGACGCGTCGCTTCCCGGCACAGCGGAATACGACATCAAGGCCTGGATGGTCTACGGCTCCAACCTGCTGCGGGCCTTGCCCCAGCCGGAGCGGACCGTCGCGGCCCTGCAGGAGCTCGACTTCGTCGTCGCGATCGACGTGCTGCCCACCGAGATCACCGGTTGGGCCGACGTGGTGCTGCCCGAGGCTACCTACCTGGAGCGCTACGACGACATCGCGGCCCCGCCCTTTCGGGTGCCCTATCTGGCGCTGCGACAGCCCGTGATCGAGCCCATGTACGACAGCAAGCCCGGGTGGTGGATCGCCCGCGAGCTGGCGCAGCGGTTGGGCCTTGAGCAGTACTTCCCCTTTGAGGACGTCCGCGAGTACCTCGCTGGGCGGCTCCGCGCGGGCGGATACGACTTCGACGCTCTGCGCGAAAGCGGCGTCATCTGCCCGGAGCCCGAGCCGGTGACCATCGAGGACGGCCTGGAGCCGAGCTTTTGCGAAGGGTCGAACAAGATCGAGATCTACTCCCAGAAGATGGCCGAGGTCGGCGCCAGCGGCATCGAGCCGCTGCCCGAGTTCTCCTACCACGACGAGCCGCGCCGACAGGACGACGAGTTCCGTCTGCTCTTCGGTCGCTCGCCAGTGCATACCTTCGGCCGTACGACCAACAATCGCTTCCTCTCGCAGGTGGTCTCCACGAACGCCTTGTGGATCAACCGCAGGGTGGCCGACGAGATGCAGCTGTCCTGTGGCGACTGGGTGAGGCTCGTCAATGACACGTGGACGTGCGGCAGTTGCGGCGAGGTGCGGTGCGGCAAGAGCCCGCCCACCGAGAGCTGTCCGAGCTGCCAGGCGGCGACCTCGACGTTCGTTCGGCAGCCCCCAGTGCGATCGGCTCCCTTGCAGGTCAAAAAGACGCGGCGCATTCGACCGGATTGCGTCTACCTGGTCCACGGTTACGGACACGACGCCAAAGGGCTGAGGTTTGCCCGTGGCCGCGGCGCCAGTGACGCCCCGCTCATGCGTCGCGTGGCCATCGATCCCGTGATGGGCGGCACGGGCATGAACGTCAACTTCGTCCGCGTCGAAAAGACCGCGGCGCCCGAGGAGGCGACCACATGAGCGAGAAGCGATATGCCATGGTGGTCGATACCACGCTGTGCGTGGCCTGCAAGGCGTGCGTGCTGGCCTGCAAAGCCGAGAACGTCGTTCCCGACGGCTTTTCGCGCGACTGGCTCATGGAAGAGGTGTGGGGCGAGTACCCCGAGCTTAGCGCGGAGAACCGCTCCGAGCGGTGCAACCACTGCAGCAACACGCCCTGCGTGCGGGCCT
>CAYTYV010000330.1:0-7663 GCA_964441055.1 uncultured Polyangiaceae bacterium
AAGTCGCCGTAGACCGGAATGGCGGAAAGCACCTCTCGGCGATAGGCCTTGAAGCCGCAGTTCATGTCGTGGAGCTTGACGCCAGTCAGCAGACCCACGGTGCCGTTGAAGATGCGCGAGAGCACCAGGCGGTTGGTCGGGTCCTTGCGGCGAACCTTCCAGCCGACCACCACGTCTTTGCCGCCCTCGATCTGCTCCAGGAAGGCGGGCAGGTCGACCGGATCGTCTTGCAGGTCGGCATCCATGGTGATGACGGTCCGCCCGCGCGCGCGGTCGAAGCCCGCCGACATGGCCGTGGCCTTGCCGAAGTTCTTGCGCAAGCGGATGCCGCGGATGGCCGGATTGCGCTCGCGCAGCTCGCCGATGACCTGCCAGCTGTTATCGGTGCTGCCGTCGTCGACGAAGATGAGCTCGTAGTCCACCCGGCCGCTCAGGCTCTTGTGGATGCGCTCGGCGAGCTCGGGCAGGCTGTCGGCCTCGTTCAGGCCGGGGACGACCAGGGACAGCTCGAGCGAGGGACCGTCCAAAGCAGCCGCCTTGGAATCGGGCTTGGCCTCGGCGTCATCGGCACGAGGCGACTCGTCGCTCGCGCTCTCGGATTCATCGGACACGGGCGCGGAGCATAGCAGATTTCCGGGGCCTTCTCGTGCCGAGGACCTCGCGCTCGCGCCGCTGAGCCCGGCCGGGCAGGCGCGGCCGAGCGCGCCACCTGACCCGCCGCCGAATACCACTTGTAACCACGTGAATATTTTGGTTATTTTGTTGCTACCGGGCGCCCTAGACCGCAACCGTCGCGCCGCGGATGCGACCGCAAGGCAGATCGATGCGCTCCGCCATCCGTCTTTTTCCGATGTCGAGTCCCATGTGCACGCGAGCCCGTGGTCGCAGCCCTCATCGTCCTCTCGGTAGCGGACCGGACCCGCTTGCTCGGCCGCTCGGGCCCGCCGCTCCGTCGCTACGGGAAAGGCGCGGGGCGCAGGCAAGGTGGCTCGGCTTGCTGCTCGTCGGCGCCTGCCTGGCGGCGGCTTCTGGATGCACGAGCGCGCCGCCCCAATCGCCGCCGAGCCCACGACGAGGACCGCTGCGGCCGCCGCCCAAGCCTGGCGAGAGCATCACCCACACCAAGATGTGTAGCTGCAAGGCCTGCGAGCCGCAGAGCTGCTGTCGCGAGCTCGAGCAGGAGCTTCCCGAAAACGGCAACTGCGCCGACGGCTACAACTTCGAAAAGTGCGGGCTGTCGGTGAGCAGCTGCGGCGCGAGCTGCTTCCAGCACCGCTGGCGCATCCGCATCGACGAGCAGACCTGTGAGGAAAAGCGGCCGCAGGAGTGCTGTGATTGAAATTGCTTCGGCAAAGAGGCGGAAGTAGGTTGGCCTGATGGCGACCGTGGGTGACTTGGACTTCGAGGCCTACGTCGAAGCCAAAAAAGGGCAGCGCGCGGGGGGCACGAAGGACGGAGGCCACGACTACGTCTACAGCCTGGACCACAAGACGCGCATGACCTTCGAGCGCATCAAGCCGGTAGAGCTTGCCGTAGCCGCGGCGGTGCGCCTTTTCCGGGAGATGGAGCGCGGCTCGCTGCTCGGCAATGCGGTCAAGGTCGGCCCCGAGCAGTTTCCCCGAGTCTACGGGCTCGCCGAAGAGTGCGCCCAAACGCTGGGGATCGGCACGCCCAACGTCTACATCGTCAGCCGCTTCTCGCTCAACGCCTCCACTTACGGCACCAACGACGACTCCTTCATCATGCTGCACTCGGCGCTGGTCGACCACCTGTCCGACGAGGAGCTGCGGAGCATCATCGGCCACGAGTGCGGGCACATCCACAACCAGCACGTCGTCTACCTGACCGCGCTCTACTTCCTGCGGCAAATGGTCTCGATCTTTGTCCGCTGGATCGTCGAGCCGGCCATGATCGCGCTAAACGGCTGGTCCCGCCGCGCCGAGATCACTTGCGACCGGGCCGCGCTCTTGTGCTGCCGCGATCTGGAGGTGGCCACGCGCGCGCTGGCCAAGCTGGCGCTGGGCTCCACCAAGCTCTACGACGAGCTGAACCTCGAGGCCTTCTTGCGCCAGCACGAGGAGAGCCGCGCCACGGCGGGCCGCTTCGCCGAGCTGACCGCCACCCACCCGTGGCTGCCCAAGCGGGTCAAGGCCCTGCGGGTGTTCGCCCAGAGCGAGCTCTATCGTCAGCGCACGGGCGCTTCGGACGGCTTGAGCATGGAGGAGGTCGACGCGAAGGTGCACGACATCATCCGCGTGCTCGACTAGGCGCGAGGGACCAGGCCAGCCGGGCGGCACAGATCCAACACCCCACGACGGAGAAGGCGGCGGCATGAGCGAGCTGCTCGAAGCACACCGAAATCGCAGAAACGAGGTCATGGCCGCGCTGGGCGAGCTCTGCGCGCACGCGGCCAAGGTCGGCGCCAAGACGCTTGCCTCGCGGCTGCAACAGGAGCTGGTCGACAAGCTCGAAGAGGACCGCTTCCACCTGGTCGTGGTGGGCGAGTTCAATCACGGCAAGACGGCCTTCGTCAACGCGCTGCTGGGCGAGCCGCTTTTGCCGGTCGGGGTCACCCCAACGACGGCGGTGATCCATCACGTGACCTACGCGCCCGAGCCCACCGCGCGACTGGTGCGCGAGGACGGCAACGAGGAGGCGATCGAGGTCGGTGACATCGCCCACTACGCCGTGCGGCCCGAGCGCCCCGCCGATGACGACGACGGCGACGAGGCGCAGCCCGCGGAGCCGCCCGTCCGCTACCTGGAGGTCGGCTACCCGGCCGAGCTTCTGCGGCAGCGCATCGTGCTGGTCGACACCCCGGGGGTCAACGACCTGTGCCTGCAGCGAGCCGACATCACCTATCAGTACATTCCGCAAGCAGACGCCGTGCTGTTCATCCTCGATGCCGGTCAGCCGCTCAAGGAGAGCGAACGGCTGTTCCTCAAGGAAAAGCTCATCGGGCAGTCGCGCGACAAGATCATCTTCATCGTGGCCAAGGTAGACATCTGGAGCGACGAGGAGCGACAGGAGGCGCTCGCCTACATTCGCGAGGAGCTCGGCCGGCTGGTCCAAAGGCCCCTGCTGTTTCCCGTCTCACCCGAATGGGCCTTGGATGGCAAGGCGGCCCAAAGCGGCATGCCCGAGCTCGTCTCGCACCTCAGCGCGTTTCTGGCCGAGGAGCGGGGCCGCATTCTGCTCGACAACGCCATCGGCGAAGGGCTGGAGACGACGGGTGCGCTTTCCCGCGCCATCGATGCGCGACGGCGCGCCATGCAGATGAGCGTGGCCGAGCTGGGGCAGCGCATCGAGCGCATCGAAGAGGACCTGGCCAACCAAGCCCAGAGCCTGGCCGAGCGCCGCGCGAGCATCCGCGAGGACATCGCCGCCATTCGCGCCTGGGCCCGCCGCGATCTCGACCGCTTCTGCGACGACGTTATCGCCGAGCTGCCGAGCATCATCGAAGGGGCCGAGGTGGCGGACATCAAGGTCCACCTGGGCGGCTTTCTCGAGACCGCTTTTGTGCACTGGGCGGAAAAGGAGACCCAGGAGATCGCCCGGGCGCTCGAGCAGGTGGCGGAGAGGGCCGTGGCGCTCATGCGCGAGGACGCCTTCCAGGCTGCCAAACGGCTTAGCGACGTGGTCGGCACCGACATCGCCCCTCCCGACGTGCGCATCGACACCTTCGGCTACGACCTCGGCGTCTTCGCCCTGGTCACCGTGGGCTTGGGCATGCTGTTCACCAACCTGCTCTTGGGCAGCGTGCTGCTCATCGCCGCGCCCGTATTGGCGGTGTTCTTCAAGGGCCGCGTGGAGGCCGCCACCCGCGCCAAGGCCAAGGAGGCGGCCGCTGCCGCGCTGCGGGAGGCCTCGAGCCGAGTGGCCCCCAAGCTGGACGAGATGATCGACGGCTTTGCCCAGCACCTCGACGCCTGGGTGGTGGCCGCGGGCAAGGAGCTGCACCGCGAGCTCATCGACGTCCTCGAGACCGCTCGCCGCGAGCGGGGCGAGGCCGTTCCGAATGCCGAGGAGGCGGCGCGCGATTGCGATGCGCTGGAGCAGGAGCTCGGCGCGCTGCGCGAGCGGCTCGGGGATCTGCGCGCCAGCCTGTGGGGAGCGGGCCCAGGCGAGCCGGCTTCGGCGCGGCCAAGCGAGGGGTAGCGGCGGCCGCGCTATTCGGTTCCGCCAGGGACACCATCGGTGCCCGCTCATACCCAACGCCGCGGTCCCTCGTTTCAGAGCTGGTGCTCGTAGGCGCCCATATCGGCCCAGGGTGGGCCCACGCCCGTGTTGGGGCTATCTGGGTCGTCGACCCGCGGGTTGCCATCGATGTCGAGCGCGGGCGCCGCGGGGCCATTGGCCGCGTCGATGCACGGCGAGCCTTCGCCTAGGTGTAGGTCGCCTTCCCCCGGATCCACCAGCAGCGGGTTGAGATGGATGTTGCCGACGCCGGGGTAGTCGTGCTGGACATCGCTGTAGGTGACGGTGGGCGAGCAGTCGTAGGTGCTGACGATCTGGCCTCCCGAATTTCCCCACAGAATGCAATTCGTCACCGTCGGATCGCTCTCGTAGGTATTCCACAGCCCACCGCCGAAGTTGTTCGCGGAGTTGCCGTAGAAGGTGCTACTGGTGATTATTGGCGAGCTCCAATAAACATTCATTATCGCTCCGCCAGAGGTGTCCGTGTGATTGCCGACGAAGGTGCAGCTCGTCACCGTCGGGGAGCTGATGTAGTTGCCCATCCCCCCGCTGGTCCATGGCGCGGTATTGTCGATGAAGGCGCAATCGGTCAACGCGGGGGAGCTGTACTCGTTGTACATCCCGCCGCCATGCTCGGCGGTGTTGTCGACGAAGGTGCACCGCTCGATCGTAGGATGGCTGTATATGTTATACATCCCGCCGCCGGAGTCGTCGGCGGCGTTTTGGGTGAACGTGCAGTTCCTCAACGTCGGGTCGCTTAGGTAGTTGTACATTCCCCCTCCGTGGTGGTGGGGATCGTTACCCGCGGCCGAGCCGCCCGTCACCGTGAAGCCGTCGAGCACGGCGTCGTCGCTGCCAGTGACCACGTGATGGACCCGGTTGGTCCCACCTGGCTCGTCGCGGCCATCCAGCACGGTGACGTAGCTCGTCCAGCTCCGCTGTGCGCGCAGTATCTCGCCACCAGCGAAGCCGCCGTAGAGCGCAACTCCGGACTGGAGCTGGACCGTATCCTCGCTGGAACCTACGTAGATGTAGTAGGTGCCCTGGACGACCCAGACCTCGCAGTGGTCGAGCTCGGGGGCATCCTCCACGGCTTGATGGGCGGCGTCGATGCCTTCCTGCACCGTTTGGAGGGCACGCGCCCAGCTCAAACCATCGCCCGACGAGGGCACCTGCCCGTCGACGTAGCGCACGCATTCGCTACAGCTGTCGATGAGCGTGCAGTTGCCCGTGTATCGCGGTTCGTCGTCGAGCCCGCTTGATTGCAGCTCCAGATCGCAGCGCTCACACTGCTCGTCGCATTTGGAGGTGCAGCAGACGCCGTCCACGCAGGACAGGCCCGCATCGCACACGCCGAAAACGCCCACGCACGGCTCGCCTGGGCCCAGCCGTCGGATGACCGGCTCGGGCCCGGGCTTGCTCACGCCATCGGGCCCGCCGCTTCGGGCATAGCGACCTGGCTCCTGTCCCGCCTGCGGACTCGGCCCTTTGAGCTCGCCACTTGGCAGCGGTCCGGGCTGCTCTCCGCCTCCTCCGCAACCGCCCAAGCTCAACCCCAGCCCCACGACCATACATCGCGCAGAACCCCTCATGACGCGTCTCCCTCACTCGATGCTCAGCCCGACCGCGAGCCAGGCGGCTCTTCCCTAGATGGTACATGGCATTGGCCCCTCGGCAAAGGCTGACGGAAGCTGAGGTCGATGACGGTGGCGCTATTGGCGACTTGTATGTGGCGGCGCGGTGACTTTGCCGTACCTCCTGCTGTGTCCAGGCTCGGTTCAGGCGATGGTCGAAGCACGATGTCCGCCGGGTTCAGCGGGCAGGTCTGTCACCCCTCGATGGGCGGCCCGAACCGAGCCTGGACCACGCGCGATGGGCCATAGCGACGATATCCCTCGCGAGGGCGCGGTTGCCGAGCATTGCAGCACCAGCGAAGTTGGGAGTAAAATGTGGGCTAGCTTTTCACCTGGTACGCCTCCATGCGACGAACATCCGTACTCTTCGCCCTGATGTCCGCCCTCGGCCTATGCGCCTCGAGCGCGTGGGCTCAGCCCTCTGCGGGCGCTACTGGCGAGGCCCAGGTCGGGCCCGCGAGCCACCCAGCGCCCGCGCCAGCGCCCGTGCCCACACCGCCCGCGCCCGCAGCGCCCGCGAGCACCGCGCCTGCAAGCCTGCCGCCTCCACCGACCGCGACTCCGGTCGCGCCTCCACCCGCGGCGCCGCCGCCGGTTGTCATGGCGGCTGTGCCACCGCCTCCGCTAGGGCCCCTTCCCGCTCCCTGCAACTGCATCGAGCGCTGCGCCTGCGCTCGCGAGCTGAGCGGCGGCGGACCGGTCTTCGGCCTGCTCTACTTCAAGATGCGCGATCACCAGGGCGCGGTGGGACCGCTGTTCGGTGGACGAGGCTATGGCTACGCGCTCGGCGACCAGCTGCGCATCGGCGGCATGGGTTTCGGTGGTTTCTTTGGGCAAGAAGACGAGTGGACCCACGGATTTGGCTACGGCGGCGTGACGCTCGAGTACATCCTACGCGCGGGTCGACACGTCGAGCTTCCCGTCGGCCTGCTCCTCGGTGGCGGTGGTGGCGGACGGACTACCATCGTGGCCGACGATCCGCCCGAGTATCCCGAGGGGAGCACGGTCGTCTCAGGTGACGGCGGGAGCATGTTCGCGCTCCAAGCCATGGCAGGCCTCGAGGTCAACGCGGCTCAGTGGCTCAAGCTAAGCGCGCAAGGCACCTTCCTCTACGCCGTGGCGGCACCGGATCACTTCTACGGCGGCGGCGCGCTGTTCCAGGTCATCTTCGGCCAGTTCTGGCCCGACGAGATCTGAGAGCCGGCCGGTTGCCGAGCAGTCGACGGAGTGATCCGTCTGGGGCATACTCAACTCCAGCAAAAGGAGCGCCGATCATGCGTTGGAGCACGTGGACGACTTGCTTGGCCTTGGGATGCCTGCTCGCTGTGGCGGGGCTCGGCTGCGATGACGAGACGGAAACGGGTACCACGCCTACGGGCACGGGTGGCACGGGAGGCGCGGCTGGCTCGGGCGGTGGCGCTGGCGACGGCGGCGCGGCGGCCACAGGCGGCGGGGGCGGGTCCGCCGACACCGGTTCGGTGACGGGAACGATCAGCCTCTCAGGCTCGGTGACCTGCGGCTCCAATGCGGACAACGACTGCCAGGGCCTGCTGCTCGCGGCGGCCATGACGTGCGGCGATCCGCAGAGCTGCCAGGACCCTGTGGGCGTGTTCCAGAGCCCGTCCGCCGATCTCGGCGCTGGCGCGGCCACATACCAGATCGACCAGCTCCCCGCTGGCGATACACTGTACATCTTCGCTACCCTGCTCGAGACGGAGACGCTGCCGGGACCCCCGGAGCCGGGCGATCTCGTCAATCCAATGCCCCCGCCTTCGGTCCAGATCGTGGCCGGCTCTGCGCAAACCGTCGATCTGACGATGGAGCGCTTCTTC
>CAYTYV010000331.1:0-7603 GCA_964441055.1 uncultured Polyangiaceae bacterium
GGCTGAGCAGCCTTTGTTTCCCCGATGTGCTCATTGGCACGACCCCCCATATTTACATCTATTGGGTGGTCAACGCGAGCGAGGCGACCATCGCCAAACGGCGAAGCTATGGCGTGCTCGTGAGTCACCGCTCACCTTGTTACACCACCTCCGGTCTTCACGGCGAGCTGCAGGACTTGGAAGATCTGCTCGCGGAGCACCAGGAAGCGGCGGAGACCGATCCCGGGCGTACCGAAGCCATCATGGCGCAGATCGCCGAGACCGCCCAGGCCATGGGCATCGCCTTCGACTCGCTTGAGTCGCTGCACGCCGAGCTATCGCGCACCAAGCGGGCCATCATCCCCAAGGGGCTTCACGTGCTCGGTCAGAAACACGAGCCGGAGGTGCTCGCCGAGTACCTGACGTGCGTGCTGCGCTACGATCGCGAGTCGGATGCCCAATCGCTCCACCGCATCCTCGTGCAAGCTCGGGGCCTCGACTACGAGACGCTGTTGGCCGATCCCGGGGGCCGCAGCGGCGAGCTGCTACACGCCCATGTGTTGGAGGAGGTCGAGGCGGCGGCTTGCGAGATCGTTTCGGCCTTGGTGCACGACCCCTCGAGCCGTGATCTGTCGGTCGTTCCTGCTTCGCTGCGCCCACAGCTCGAGCGGACGCTCGACTTTGCCAGCCGGCTCAAGCAGGACATCGACCGTAGCCATGAGATGGAGAGCCTGCTGCGAGCCCTCGATGGCGAGTATATTGCCCCCAACGTAGGGGGAGACGAGATCCGTACCCCCGAGGTCTACCCTACGGGCCGCAACACCTACCAGTTCGATGCTCGCATGATCCCGTCGTGGAGCGCGTACCAGCGTGGGATCACCGTCGCCGACAAGACGATTGCCGAGTTCCGTGCGCGCCACCAGAGCTGGCCGCGCACCGTCAGTGTCGTGCTTTGGGGGTTCGAGACGGTCAAGACCCGTGGCGAAACCATCGGGCAGATCCTCCACTACCTCGGTCTGAAACCCGTGCGCAAGGGGCCCTACTGCACGACGCTGGAGGTCGTCCCGCCCGAGCAGCTCGGACGGCCGCGCATCGACGTGCTCGTCGAGATCTGTGGGATTTTCCGAGACACCCTCCCCAACCTCATCATTCTGCTCGACCGGGCGGTCAAGCTTGCTGCCTCGCTCGACGAGCCCGAGGAGATGAACTACGTGCGCGCCAATGCGCGTAGTATCGAGCAACAGCTGGGCGAGGACCTATCAAAGAGCGATAAGGAGCGCCTGGCCGAGCTGCGGATCTTCGGACCCTCGGCGAGCGAGTATGCCTCGGCCATGCGCACGCGTATCGAGACGTCGAACTGGGAGCAAGAGGAGGAGCTCGCCGAGACCTTCATCGATAGCATGCAATACGCCTATGGCGAAGACGTGAGCGCACGCGAAGCCGGCCAGGTGTATCGAGGCCTATTGGGCACCGTCGATCTGGTCTCACAGATCCGCGACACTCATGACTACGAGGTTACCGATCTGGACCACTATTACGAGTTTTCGGGCGGACTGAGCCGCTCTGTCGAGCTGGTTCGGGGGCAACGGCCAGATACCCTCATTACGGACACCACCAAAGAGATCATCCAGACCGAGGACGTCTCGGAGTCGATCGCTCGGGGGATCCGTAGCCGCGTGCTCAATCCCAAGTGGATCGAGGGGCTACTGGAGCACGACTACCACGGCGCCCAGAAGATCCACGAACGAGTGGAGAACACCTTGGCCTTTGCGGCCACGACCCACTCCGTTGGTGACTGGGTCTGGCGCAAAATCTCCGACAAACTCATACAGGACGAGCAGATGCGCCAGAGACTTCTTCAAAACAACCGCTGGGCCACCATGCGCATTGCCGAGCGCCTGCTCGAAGCCCAACAGCGCGGCTATTGGGATGCCGCCGAGGAAGAGCTCGAGGCCATCAAACGGATCTACGTGGAGATGGAGGGATGGGTGGAGGAGGGAACCTGAGCCGGCGGAGCGGGAACCGCCCGAGCCGAACCACACGCGGAACCCGCAGTTGTGACAAGACGGCTGGCTGTGTGCTAGCTAGGGTGAGCAGAGAGTGTGCAACCATGACGAAACTCGAGAGCAAGCAGTCGAAGCTTTTTGGCAGCGTGGCGGCGGCGACCGCTCTGCTCGGCGTGAGCCTACCCTGTGAGGCCGAGCCGGCGGACGCCCCACCCGTTTTGGGCCTCAAGCTGCGAGCGGGCGGGCGCTTCGACAACGTGCGCATGTGCGTGGCCTCGCCACCCGATACCCAAGGTGGGCCTGCCTTCGACATCGCGTTCTTTGCCGAGCTTGCCGTGCAACAGGACATGATCGTGGCCGTGGATTTACCGGTGATGCGGCCCGTCGTGTTCGGCACCATGTTCGACATGCTTCAGTTCGAGCCGGACGTGACCTGGGCCGTGCGTTTTCCGTCAGGCGGCGATGTGGATCCGATCGTGGGCTCCTCGCTCGGCCTGTCGTTGCACTACGGCCCGGACTACCGCTCCGGGCCGGACGACGACGAGCGCGGTCCATCGTTCTTTGCGATGGGGCCACGCTTTGGCGGTTATTTCGGCCTCGATTTCGTGCGCCCTGGCAAGCTGTTCAACTTCCAGTTGGGGGTGCATCCCTTCGTGACGCCGCTGATTGGCATCGACGATCCGGAGGACCATCGCGGTGTGGTGGTTGGCGGAACACTGGACGGTCAATTCCGCTTCGATACGGCCGAGTAGGGGCGAGTCGTGCCGCATAGGGCGCGGGTTGTTGGCCCCATACCTCGGTTGCCACGCGCGCTAGCTGCGACGTGGCGGCGTCAAATCCGTGTTGGGCCAAGGTCCGTCTCCGTTAGACGTCGCTGGTCATGATGAACAGGGGTTTCCGCTCGAAGGTTGTGTATTTCGGGCGGAGCCGCTCCGCATTGTAGGACTTGTGGATGTCCACAACCTTCTTCCTTCCGACCACTACGTCGATGGGCACGCTATCGTACACCCCGTTGCGCAGGCTGATGAGGCGCCCATGGGTTCCAGCTAGTATCAGGTCCAGAGCCTGGTTACCGTAGGCCATGGGGACGATGGAATCCACAGCGTCCGGATCTCCGGACCGGACCAGGTATCCCAGCCGTTGGTTCACGACGTTCACGCGCACTCCGTCGTTGAACTCCGGGGACAGCTCCTTGAGTCGCGCCGATATCAGATCACCAATACCTCCCAGCTTCCGGTGGCCGTATTGGTCCTTTTCCCCGTCCTCGAAGATCATGTCGGTCTGGTCCCGCGGCCGGGCGCCCTCCGACACCAGGACCACGGAGTACTTGCTCGGGTGGCGCCTTCGATCGTAGGCCAGGAGCTCCGTTAGTCGTTCTATGCTGAACGGATATTCCGGAATGACACATCGGTCCGCGGCGCCAGCCATGGTGGGGAGAACGGCCGTATAGCCGGCATACCGGCCGAAGACCTCCAGGACCAGGAATCGCTCGTGGGAGCCCGCGCTGGTCCTGAGGCGGTGGGCCAGCTCGATGGTTCGGGTGACGCAGGTGCTGAAGCCGATGCAGTAATCGGTTCCCGGTACGTCGTTGTCCATGGTCTTGGGGATTCCTACCAGCTTCACCCCTTCTTGGTGGAGGCGCTGGGCATAGCTCAGGGTGTCGTCACCACCAATGGGGATCAGGTAGTCCACCCCCAGGAAGTCCAGGTTCTTCAAGACGACGGAGGTCAGGTCGTTGACCTCGTCGGTGAAGCTGTCCCTGAGGTATGGCGGAACGTCGGACAAGGGCAGGTGGCTGGGTCGGGTTCTGGAGGTGTGTAGAAACGTTCCTCCCGTTCGCCCGGCCCGGTTCACCAGGTCTTCGGTGAGGATCTGGAAGTTCTCGGCGTTGTCGGCATCAGCCTCGGGCACCAAGTCCACGAGCCCCGCCCATCCCCTCCGAATCCCCAGCACCCGGTAGCCCTCCCTCAGGGCCCGGATGGTGATGGCGCGAATGGCCGGGTTGAGCCCCGGAACGTCTCCGCCCCCGGTCAGAATCCCGATGGTCCCTTTTCCCTTTGACATCTTTTCCTGCCTTCCTACTGCTCCGCCCCGATCTCCTCACCGATCATTGAAGGCGGCACTTCGGACCTCGGCTGGGTCGAGGCGCTCTTCGCCCGCACGCTGCTGGGCGAGAGATGCTCGCGACGAGCCGTAGATAGCCAGTGGAGCCGCCGGGAATCGAACCCGGGTCCGCGAGGCTTCCGACCCACCTTCATTCACGTGCGTAGTCGTCGCATCCCCGACGACCGGGTTCGCGGATTCGGCCGCGACCTAGCTCTCGCGGTTCTCGATCGCGCTATCGAGAGCGTCCTCGCGCGATCCAGCCCTGGTGACTGACACCCGCCGGGTACTAGGGCGACCTTCCCTTTGGGTGGCTTAGCGGCGTTTATGCCGCCAGAGCGTGTGCGTTATCGTTCGCAATTATGACGTCCCGCTTGATGAGGCGGTGCGGGAGCCGCCGACACGCAGGTGAGTTTTCAGTCCCCACGTCGAAACCAGTCGGCCCCTTGTGGAGGGCGGTCACCGCGAGGTGAGCGCCGCCCCTCAATATAGAGCCTGCAGGAGCGCTTGGCCACCCGGGCGGGCGACACACCCGCGGCCTCGGGCGGAGTCTTCGGGCGCCATCCGCGACAAGGCGCCAGTAACTACGCGAAATCACGCTGCTGACGGCTGAACGCGAACGGCTGAGAGTGGGTGTCGGCGACGTTTTCGGGATCCGGCTTCACGGCCCCACGCTGCCCCAGCCCGGATCGTCGGCCATCATCTGCTCCAGCCAGTCGAGCAGCACGACCCCGCCCTGCTGGTGGGCGGCGGGATCGCCGAGCAGCACGTGTCCGCTGCCGCCCTTGAAGAAGTAGTGGAGCTGCGGGTAGGGGTCGATGCTGGCCTCGGACAGCGCGTACAGGCCCTCGGTCATCTGGCCGTAGCTGAGCTGGAAGAAGAACGCGATGACCCCGTCCACGGTGTAGCTGAGCAAGGCCCCGCGGCTGTCGGTGAAGTGCTCGCCGCAGTAGTTGAACACCGCGTCGAGGTGCTCCAGACAATCGCTGCAGCCCGGCGGCAGGCCGCCATCCAGCCCCCACTGGGTGCGCCAGATCTGCTCGCGCTGCTCTTTCAGATAGGGGTTGGGTAGCGGGGGACCGGAGTCGTCGACCAAGTCCATGCGTACGGTGCCGAACATCTGCCGGGCGAGCCACCAGTTCATGCCCGCACCAAAGCCACCAGCGCTGCTGCCGGACAGCAGGACATAGTCGACCTCGGGGAAGGTCGGCACGATGCGGTTGAAAAAGGCGATCATGTTGGCCCGACCGACGTGCATCGTCTCCAGGCCGTCGTAGTCGACCACGTTGTTGCCCGCATGCACGTCGCCCGTGCAGTAAGGCACGAACACGTAGCTGGCGTCCCGCAGGGGGTTGTCGGGGTCGTTGCGATCGAAGAGGCTACCCTGCAACGTGCTGGCGGCATCGGCTTCGAACTGGCTCGCGCCGTAGCCGCTAGCGATGTTGACGGCGATGGGCTCGGGCGGACCGTAGCAGGTGGGATGGCTCCAGCAGGCCCCGCCCCCCATCAGGTAGACGAGCAGCGTGCTGCTTTGCTCGCTCGGGTTGATGCCGATGCCAGCGTGGCTGCCGTTTGCGCAGAAGGCATCGTCGAACTCGACCCAGGTCCACTCGTCGGGCGGTGCCTCGATAGGCTCGCCGTTGGGCGCGAGCCCCTGGCCGCCCGCGCCGCCGTCGCCGCCAGTAGCCGCGCCGCTGGGCGTGCCCGTTTCCGTTCCCGCGGCCGTGCCCGTGACCGTGCCGCCGCTGCCGCCGCCAGCTCCACCCGATCCGGCTGGCGGTGAATCGGTCTGCTCGCTCCCGCAGGCGAGCAGCGCCAGCACAGCCCATACCCCCATGGCGAAGCAGCGGGACCCGGAGCGCCAGAGCATACGTATATGAAACGATAGCGCCGCCGCGCCCGTCAAGGGGCTGCAGCTCGGCCCTACAGCTCGGCGATGATCTCGTCGGGCTCGGGGAAGCGTCCCGTGCGCTCCTTGGAGTAGATGCAGCGGCCGTCGACGAATACGTCGAACTGGCCCGTGCGACCCGGCAGGACGGCAGCCTTCAGGCCCCTGCTCTTCTGGATGGAGGCCGCGAGACTCGCAGCCTTGGGCTCGAAGTTTCAGACCACGCAGTAGCGGATTTCGATGTCCATGCCCTGATCGGCGCTCCTTGGGGTGGGCTCGTCTCGTAGGGCGGCTCCCTACTTGGCGATGTTCTGCGGGTCCAGCATCACTTGGCGATGTTCTGCAGGTCCAGCATCTCCTCGGCGGAGGGCACCACGATGAGCTCGCAGCGGCGGTTCTTCTGGCGGCCATCGGCGTCTTCGTTAGAGGCCACGGGATCGGTGTCGGCAAAGCCCGCCGCGCTCCAGCGGGCGACCGGCATGCCGCCCTCGTCCGGATCGATGAGGAACAGCAGCACGCGCCGCGCTCGCATCAGCGACAGGCCCCAGTTGTCGTAGAAGGGCGGGCCGCCGCGCAGGGGCTTGTTGTCGGTGTGGCCCGTGATCTGGTACTCGCGCGAGAGCAGCGAGGGGTCGCCCTGGATGACCGCGGCGACCTTGCGCAGGATCTCCTCGCCGTCGCGGGTCAGCGTGTCGCGCCCGGAGGCGAACAGCACGTCGCCTGGCAGCGAGATGATCATGCGGTTGCGGCGGATGCTGACCGCCAGGCCGAAGCGGGTGAGCTCGTTGAGCTTGCGGCGGAGCTGCTCGAAGCGCTGCTTGATGCGCTCGAGCTGGGCGGCCCGCGCCTTGTACTCGGCCAGCGCTTTTTGCTGCTCCTCGAGCGTGACGCTCAGCTTGGAGATCTCGGTGGAGCGCGACTCCAGATCGCGATGCAGCTTGGTCATGTCCACGCCCGCCGCCATGAGATCGGCCTCCAGCTTGGCGACGCGGTCCTTGGTGGCGGCCAGCTCCTGCTGGACCTGCGCGAGCTGGCCCTCGGACGCCTGGTTGCGGGCGGCGAGCTGGGCGTACTTGTCGAGCTGCGCTTGCCACTGCTCCTCGGAGTAGCCGCAGGAGACGACGGTGAGCAGCAAGGCGGCAATGGCCAAAAGACGGGCGGGCCGAACGAATCGGTCCGAGCTTGGGCGCGCAGAAGATCGCATAGCTGTCCTCATGGTGTGGCTCCGCAAGGTTCGGGAGGGCACATAGCGTAGTCGAGGAAGGCCGCCAGTCAAAGGGGCGCGGCGAGGGGTGCGGCGAGCGGGCTTCGGCCGCGGGCGGTACCGTCGAGCTAACGCCCGCGGCCGAGCGGATCGGTATGGCTGCGGAGCTCGAGGTCGCCCAGCGACCGACCGTGCATCAGCGCCAGCCGTTCGGCGACCACGTCCTCGGACTCGGGCCCGGCGGCCTCGGTGGTGAGCACGTAGGCGAAGCTGCGGCGGGCCCAGCCGCCAAAGGCCAGCAGCTGCCCCCGCACCACGGCGGGCTCGGAGCTGCGGCGGAGCCCCACCTCCACCACGGTGTCAAAGCCCGGCGGCACGTCGATGCGCTCGCGGGTCACGGGCTCGGCGCCCTCGCGGCTCGGT
>CAYTYV010000332.1:0-7561 GCA_964441055.1 uncultured Polyangiaceae bacterium
CCGTGGCTGGAGGTAGCCGTATACACCACAGCGCGAGAGCTACTCGTGCCAGCCGACCCGTGGTCAGCCATCGGCGCCAGTGCGCCCGACAGCTCGATCACCATCGAGGTGGACGGCATGGGCCCGGCCGAGCTGCTGCGCACCAGCGAGGCGCGATCCATGATCATCTCGGCCGACATCATCGACGAGAGCGCCATCTACGTATGGCAGACCTCGACGGGCAGCTTCCGGGTGCTCGACATCATTGCGGGCACGGACGTGCCTTTGCCTACCGACAGCCCCGCCCTCGGAACCGGCCAACCCTGCTCGGGGTGTCACCGCATCTCTCGCGACGGCAAGCGCTTTGCCTTCTCGTTCAACGGCTCCACCTTCCAGATCGGCACCCTCGCCTACGACGAGACGCAGCAGAGCTTTCTCGAGCAGGTGGCGCCGCAGGTTGGCGTGCGGGGCACCTACGCCACGTTCAATCCCCTCGAAGACACCACCATTGCGGCAATGCTGCTCACCGTGCCCGACGACGTCCCGCAGAACACCCCGGGCGACGTGCGGCTGGAGATGCGCGATCCCGACACCAACGCCTCCATCAACAGCAACGTCGCCGACTGCATCGCCTCCCTCGAGGCCTCGGTGGGACACGGCGCCACCATGCCCGATTGGTCGCCCGATGGCAGCTTCGTGGTGTTCGTCGCCTACGACAAGGACACCCACTACGTGCGCGAGCTGGGCGACGACGTGGTGCTGGGATCCATCGTGGAGGCGAGCGTCTCCTACGATAGCGGCAGCTTCGACTTTGGCGCGCCGACCGTGTTGGTGGCCGCCAACCCCGACGATGACCCGGACACGGGCGCCAACAACTTCCTGCCCACTATCGCTCCCGACGGAAGCGCCGTGGCCTTCAACCGTGCCGCTGGCTGGTGGCCCATCAAGACCCAACAGAGCCTGGTCAACCTGAGCGGGCAGCTCATGCTCGTGCGCCGCAGTGACGGCCAGGTCTTCGAGCTAGTCCAGGGGAGCAACGGAGAGGGCACCAGCCTGAGCAGCACCTGGCCGCAATGGGCTCCCAACGTGGGCTCGCGGTACGCCTGGCTGGCCTACGCCTCAGAGCGCGCCTACGGCCATAGGCTCACCACGGCCAGCCCCGAAAACGCGCTGTGCGGCCTCGTCCAGGGCCAGCAGCAGTGCAAGCAGCTGTGGATTACCGCCATCGATCGCGAGAAGCTCGCTAGTGGCACAGCCGACCCCAGCAATGCCCCCTTCTGGATCCCCGGCCAAACCCTGGCGGCCCAATACGTAAGCCCCCAGTGGACCGAGGCCGTGCTGCCGCCCCCGCGCTGATCGCGCTGGTAGCGCCACCTGACGTGGCAAGGGAAGACGACTTCCATTGTGGTATCTCCAGCCTGGCCCGCTGCCTCGCCTCAGCTCACGGAGCCGATGAGCTCGGCGAAGTACGCGGGCATCTGGTGGCGCGGGTACCAGGCCAGCGCGAACTCGAACTCGATGTCGGTCCCCGGGTTGAGATCGACCAGCTTGCGCTGGCGAAGTAGCGGCGCGGCAAAGTCCTCGGACAGCACCGAGTAGCCGTGGCCAGCGGCCACCAGCATGGCCAGCGCGTCGGTGCTGTTGGCCAGGTGCCGCTCCTTGCGCGCCAGCTCGAAAAGCCCGTGTCGTCGCAGGTAGCGGAAGGTGGCCTCGTCGGCGGGGTTGAAGTCCACGATGCGCTCGGCAGCCACGATGTCTTCGACCGGCCGACGCTGCCAGCGCCGCGGGCCCACCAGGATGTACCGAGCTGGCCGCAGCAGCTTCGAGTCGAGCTCGTCGACCACCTCGTGGCGCTGCAGCACCGCCAGCTGGGACTGACCCGACTTGAGGTAGGCAAGCCCGCTCTGGTCATCGTCCAGATGGAAGGTGAAGCAGAGGTTGGAAAAGCGCCCGAGCACCCGGGTCGCGCAGGGAATGACGCGGCAGCGCATCATGGACGACGGTCCCGTGATGTGCACCCTGAGATCGGCGGCGGATGGGGCCCCGCCGAGCGAGGCGAGTAGCTCGCCCTCCATGTCCTGCACCCGCTGGCAGTAGCGATAGAGCGCCTCGCCCTCGGCCGTAAGCCGCATGCCCTTGCGCGAGCGGGAAAACAGCGTCGTGCCGAGCTGCCGCTCGAGCCCGCGGATGCGCTGCGTCACCCCCGTCTGCGTGAGGCCGATGTCCTTGGCAGCACCGTGCACGGTCGCGTGGCGGACCACGGCGACGAAGGCCTCGATTCCAGGGTTCAGTAAACTCACTGTGATTCATCGATACATGGATATTATGAACTAGGCAACCTGCTCGCGCTTGGCTACGCCCCATGCAGGGGACCTGCCCCAAGGCATCGACATGAACATGATCCAGTCAACGGCAAGCCAGGCAAATCAAGAGGTCGCCAAGGACGCTACCACCTACTTCGACGGGGAGCCCTCCAGCTCAGCGGTGGCCGACGAGTGGCTGCTCTCCGGGCTGCGGGCGATACGCCGCGCTCGGCCCACGCCGCAGACCGCGGGCTTGAGCGACGCCGCGATCCGCCGCTTCATCGACGTCGATCCCAAGCTGCGCAAGGCCATCGTGCAGGCCGTGCAAGGCCACGCCGCCATGGCCGAGGCCCACGACGATGCGCTCGGCGCAGCCGAGGCCGAGCTGTGCGAGTCGGTGCAGCAGGGCTATCTCAACTTCTACGGAGCCGAAGCGCGGAGCCCCTACCTGCCGCTTGCCGCAGCCGGACCCTGGATCGTGACCACCCACGGCGCCGTGCTGCACGATTCGGGCGGCTACGGCATGCTGGGCATGGGACACGCTCCCGATGCCGTGCTCGAGGCCTTGGGCAAGCCGTGGGTGATGGCCAACGTGATGACCCCCAGCCTGAGCCAGCAGCGCTTCGCCAAACGGCTCAAGCAGCAAATCGGTCGCGCGCGCCAGAGCTGCCCCTTCGAGCGCTTCGTGTGTCTCAACAGCGGCTCCGAGGCGGTTACCATGGCCTGCCGCCTGTCGGACATCCACGCCTTTAGGCAGACCGAGCCTGGCGCGCGTGCTGCGGGCAAGGCCATCCAGCTCTTGAGCCTGAGCGGGAGCTTTCACGGCCGCACCTATAGGCCTGCGTGGCTTTCCCACAGCACCCAGAGCATCTACCGAACGAACCTCGCGTCCTTCCGCGACCAGGATCTTTTGCGCACGGTCGAGCCCAACGACGTTGGCGGCCTTGTCGCCGCCTTCGAGCAGGCCGAGGCCGAGGGCGTGTGGTTCGAGTGCCTCGTCATCGAGCCGGTCCTGGGCGAGGGGCGACCTGGACTGGCGCTGCGTCGCGACTTCTACGACGCGGCTCGCAAGCTCAGCTCCAAGCACGGCACGCTGTTGCTGGTGGACTCGATCCAGGCTGCGCTGCGCGCCCACGGTTGCTTGTCCATCGTCGACTACCCAGGCTTCGAGGACTGCGAGCCGCCCGACATGGAGACCTACTCCAAGGCGCTCAACGCGGGCCAATACCCGCTTTCCGTGCTGGCGCTGAGCAAGGCGGCAGCGGAGCTCTACGTCATCGGCGCGTACGGCAACACCATGACCACCAATCCGCGCGCGCTCGAGGTGGGCTGCGCCGTGCTGGACGGGCTTTCCGACTCGCTGCGGCGCAACATTCGAGACCGAGGCGCGGAGCTGGTCGCCAAGCTCAAGGCGCTGGCGAGCGAGCTGCCTGGGGCCATTCGGGAGGTCACGGGCACGGGGCTGATGGTGTGCGCCGAGCTAGCGCCCGATCGCTATTGTGTGGAAGGTGCCGATGGCGTCGAGGCCCATCTGCGCCGCCGCGGCATCGTCATGATCCACGGCGGTGAAAACGGGCTGCGATTCACCCCGCACTTCGCCATCACGTCAGCGGAGGTCGATCTGATCGTCGAGTCGGTCGGCGAGGTGCTGCGCGAGCTGGGTCGGCACTGAGCTGGCCTGGCTCTGGGCGAGGCGCGGTGGTCGCTTCAGCGCGGCGCAAGAGGCGTCCTTGCTCGTGGGTTCTGCGCTCGCTACGCTTCGCTTTGGAGGGACGGAGCTGTGGTTCGTAGAGCTGCACTTGTTTTCTTGGTGCTGAGCCTGCTCGTCGGCTCGGCTTGCGACGACGGTGAAACGGGCACGGGCACGGGCACAGCTGCGGCCACGGGCACGGCTGCGGGCACGGCCACAGCTGCGGCCACGGGCACGGCTGCGGGCACGAGCACGGCCGCGGGCACGGGCGTTGGCACTGGCGTGTGTAACAAGCGCTACTGGTGTAAATGCGACTGTGGCTCAGAGAGCCAGATAGACTATGTGGAGGATGTGCCCTGCGTGGACATCCTCGAGGGCCAGCAGTGCTTCCCCTCGGGTTTCGGCGGGCAGGCCGGAGGCGGCGGCGGCCATATCGGTGGCGACGGCGGCCATGTCGGCGGCGGCGGCGCCCATGTCGGTGGTGAGGGCCCAGGCGGCGCAGGCGGCGCTGCGGGCGCGGAAAACACCTACTACTACGAGAACTGCGTCCCAGCGGGCATGACCTGCTAGCCCGAGTTGCCCGCCGCGCGGCCGTCTTGGCGAAGGCAGGAGCCCACGATGACGCCGTGGCGCGTCGGACGGGCGTGCGCGCTGCCTGGGATCGGCAGAATTTGGACCAGATCAGAAAATTGCCGAATTCGGCAAAATTCGGATTAGATCGAAAAACCGCCGAATTCGGCATCTTTCTGCTAACTTGCCGTTGTGCGTTCCCGCTACCTCGAAGCTCCCCTGGAGGAGCTCTGCTTTGCCGACCGCAAGATCGCGCTGCTTTCCGGGCCGCGACAATGCGGCAAGACGACCCTGGCCAAGCGCATGCTGAAGCAACGCGGCGCGGGTGCCTACTACAACTGGGACCAAACCGAGTTTCGGCGGCGGTGGGCGCAACACCCCCAAAGCGTGGTTGAGGTGGACCGTCGCGGGCGGGTGCCGCTCGTGGTGCTCGATGAGATTCACAAGGCTCGCCTGTGGAAGCGTACGCTCAAGGGGATCTACGACACGCTGGAGCGTCCGACCGATCTGTTCGTGACCGGTAGCGCACGTCTCGCGGTGTACCGACGCGGCAGTGACAGCCTGCTCGGCCGCTACCGGTCCATGCGGCTTCACCCGTTTTCACTGGCGGAGCTGGCCAGACACAAGCTTCCCAGCCCTGACGACGCGTGCGCCGCGCTTTTCGAAGCTACGGCGAGAGGCTCGCGGCACGCCGAGGAGGTGCTGGGCGCGATGTTGGAGCACGGGCCTTTTCCCGAGCCCTTGCTGGCTCAGGACAGCCGGAAAACTCGGCTGTGGCGACGCGAGCGCATCGATGCGGTGGTGCGGGAGGACCTGCGCGATCTGTCGCGGATCATCGAGCTCGACCGCGTGCAGATGCTGGTGTCGCTGTTGCCCGAGCGGGTCGGCTCGCTGCTCAGCGTCGATGCCCTTCGCGAGGACCTGGAGGTGAGCCATGATACGGCTCGGCGCTGGCTGAAAGCACTCGCCGAGCTCTACTACTGCTACGAGATTCGGCCTTTCGCGCGGCGGATTCGACGGTCCATCCGCAAGCGCAGCAAGCTCTATCTGTGGGACTTCGGAGAGGTGGTGGATCCGGCGAGCCGCTTCGAAAACCTCGTCGCCGCTCATCTGCTCAAGGCCTGCCAGTACTGGTCCGATGCGGGCTACGGCGACTTCGAGCTCTGCTACGTGCGCAACCGCGACGGGCGAGAGCTCGATTTCCTAGTGACCCGCGATCGAGCGCCGTGGCTACCGGTGGAAGCCAAGGTGTCCGACCGACAGCCGTCGCCAGCGTGGCGTACGTTCCTGCCGTTTCTCCGATGCGATCGGGCTTTGCAGGTTGTGCGCGAGCCACGGGTGCACGAGCTGCACGAGATCGATGGGGTGCGCCTGTTGGTCGCCTCGGCTGCCGATGCCCTGCGACGACTGGTGTGACTCGAGTCGGGTCGCCACGGGTCGTCCAGCAGGTCGGCCCGCCCAGCAGGGTGCTCTCAACAGCCGAGCAGCCGCCGCCGCCTGTCGCCGACCTCGACCGTCTTTTCGTAGATGCGCTCCTCCCAGCTTGGGCCCTTTCGCAGGTCGAAGAGCACGAGGTAGCCCTCGGAGATCCCCAGTCCGTCGAGGTAGGCCGCAAGCTGCTCGGCGGCGTTGTAATGGTCGACCAGCCACCGCGCGCTCGTCGTCTTGCCGGTCTGCCGAGCTGACCGCAGCACGAAGTACCGCCCCTGCTCCACGAGCTCCATGGCGCGGGGCAGGCGCCGCTCGGGAGGCAGCATGTGGTGCCGCCCTGCAATGCAGGGACCGCTGGTGTTGAAGTAGAGCACCATGTCTCGACTCCGCCGTGAGCATGTTCAGCGCACCAGATGCGTTTTCCCCGAGCGAGCCGCATGCGATTTCGCGGGGTTGGCCCGCAGCTTGGTTGGCGGAAGCTGGCGGTCAGGACCCGCTGGTAGCTGCCGTGCTTGTCCGTCGCCGATCAGCTCGCGCTGGTGCGAGCTGGGGAAGCAGTGCAACCCTCCGCAGCGTCGAGCTGCCCGCCGCGTCACTCAAGCACGCGCCGCCCGAAACGCATCGACAAAGGCGCGCGCCCGTGCCGGGTCGACCGGGCCGCCCGCGCGGCCGTCGGCGCGAAGGCAGGAGCCCACGATGACGCCGTGGGCGCTTATGGCGAGCCCGAGCTCATCGTGGCGGACTCCGCTTGCCAAGAGCACGGGCACCCGGCTGGCCTCCACAACGGCCGTCAGATCGGCTGGCTCCACTGCCTGTCCCGTGGCCGAGCCGGTCACCAGCACGGCGTCGGCCAGGCCCCGGTCGACCAGATCGTGGGTCTGCTCGGCCAGCGACTGGGGCGCGAGCGGTGCCGAGTGCTTGACGGCCACGTCGCACAGAAGTTGGACGTGCTCGGCGCCCATCTGCTGACGAAGCCGCAGCGTGGCGTGCGCCTTTCCCTGGACGATGCCCTGATCGGTCAGGCGCGCGCCCGAGTGCACGTTGACGCGGACGAAGTCGCCGCCCGCGGCCAGAGCCACGCCGAGCGCGGCAGCCGCATCGTTGCGCAGCACGTTGACGCCCAGGCTGAGCTGCGGCGCGGCCTTTCGTACCGCGATGGCGCAGGCGGTCATGCAGGCGATGGTTGTCGGGCTCGCCCGATCGGGCTCGAAGGGAACGTCGCCATAGTTCTCGACCACGGCCGCCTCGAAGCCCGCCTCGGCCAAGGCAACGGCGTCGGCGCGGCTTTGCTCGAGCACCGCGGGCCAGTCGCCGCCGTAGCGCGGGCTGGTCGGCAAAGCAGGCAGGTGGATGACGCCGACCAGCGCGGGGACGCTACTCATTCGGCTCCTCGCTACCGTCGGGCTCGGCCGCCTCAGCCGGCTCGGGCGCGTTGCTCGGCCCCTCCCCGGGCGCGGGCTCGGCCGGCTCGCGCTCGGGAGGCGGCGGCTCGGCGGGCGGCGACTCCGCGGGCGGCGGCTCCCGAGGCGTGGGCTCCCGAGGCGTCGGCTCCCGAGGCGTCGGCTCCCTGGTTCGCTCGGCCTTTTCG
>CAYTYV010000333.1:0-7545 GCA_964441055.1 uncultured Polyangiaceae bacterium
GCGAAGGAGGGGACTTGAACCCCTATGCCCAGTGCGGGCACTAGCACCTCAAGCTAGCGCGTCTGCCAGTTCCGCCACCTTCGCCAAACCCGTTTCCGGGATCGCCTCGAAGCTACTTGCGCCGCTGGCGTTGTCAAGTCTCCGCCTCGCTAGGCGTGGGCTGCGCCCGGACGATGAGCTCGACGAGCTGGGCTGGATCGAAGGGCTTTTGCAGCCAGCTCGTGGCAAGCTCGGGGATGGTTGCGGGCGTGCCCGACATCACCACCACGGCCATGTCGGGCGCGGCCTTCTGGACCTGGTCGAGCAATCGCCGCGCATCGCCCGCCAGCGGAGACAGGTCTGCCAGCAGCGTGTCGAAACGGCCTGAGCGCACGGCCGAGAGCAAGGCATCGGCGCTGCGCAGAGGCGTGATGCTCGCGCCCCGCGAGCCGAGGGCGAGCTCGAGCAGCTCGACCACGGCGTCGTCGTCCTCGAGCACGAGGATGCTACGGCCATGCAGGATGGGCTCGGGGCTCGCCGATTGCGGCGGAGCGGGCTCGGAGGGCAGGCGGTGTGCGCCCTGCTGGGCCGCGGGCAGGGCGCGCCAGAACAGCTCGAAGCGGGCGCCGCGAGCGGCCTGGCCGAGCTGCAGCTCGCCGCCGCACCTTCGGGCCAGCACGTGCGCGCAGCGAAGGCCGATGCCGGCCCCCCCTTCGCGCTCGCTCTGGCCGTCGTGGAACAGCGAGGCCTGTCGCTCGGCGGCGACGCCAGGGCCCTCATCGGTGACGCCGAACTCGACCCAGCCCGGCCCGCGAGAGCTCGGGCCAACCTCCAGAGTCACCTGGCCGCCCGCGGGCGTGGCGGCGATGGCATTGAGCAGCAGGTTGGTCAGGATCTGCCAGGTCGCATCGGCTTGTTCCACGTATCGCCGCGCCCATGTTGGCTCGATGGCGCGCATGGTCGTTATCCGGGCTTGTTCGGCCTCGATGGCGAGGTCGTCGAGCACTCGCTCGACCAGCTCGTCGATGCGCTCGGGCGCGCCGCTTTGCACCTGGGCGCCAATGGCCCGTCGCATGGCATCGCGTGCCCCTCGGGCGTGGCGGGCCGCTCGTTCGAGCGCTCGATCGAGCGTTCGAGGATCGCGGGTCCGCCGGGCGCGTGCGATCCAGCCCAGGATGACCGTCAGCGCGTTGGCGGCTTCGTGGACGGAGTGGGCCTCGCGCTCGGATAGCGCATCATCGGCCCCCGTCTCGAGACGCTCGCGATCGCGGCCCACCCGGCGAGCCTAGCACTACTGCCGAGGTCTTTGTCGGCGGTCGTGCCAGACTGGTGCTTCACTGCGAGATGGAAGCGGGCAAATGCAGCGCGTAGCGCCCTTGCGCGTCGCTCACGGTCTGGCCGATCTCCACCACGGTGGCGGCGTTCGCCGCGGTGTCGCCCTCAGCGGCCACGGGCAGCCACCCGCGGATGACGGCCCCCGCCAGCGGTTGGCCCGTCGGAGAGCGCACCGTACCACGAAGCACGACGGGGCTAGAGATCACCAGATCGCTCAGCTCCACGGCGGGCGGCCCGCTGGGAGGAGCGAGGATCATGACGTTGGTTCGCACCAGCCACGGGTAGCCGGTTCCGTCGGCCGGACGCACCGACACGTCGAAGCCGCCCGGGTCGACCGCGATGGCGAAGGCGCCAGCAGCGTTGGTGACGCCAGTGGCGCCGTTGGGCGGCACGTCATGGGTCTCGACCACGCTCTGGTAGTAGCCGATCGCCGGTCTGGTCGACGGCTGCAGGTGGACCGGCACGTCGAAGGCAGGCCCAGCGGCGGTCGTGCTCACCGTTGCTTCGAGTCGCGGCTTGGCATTGACCTCGATGGTCTGCCCGCCGCCGCTGTCCAGGATCGTCCAGGTTTCGGCGGTGATGGCGTAGTCCTGGCTGCCACCTGGCACCGCGGTGACCTGATACTTCCCCGGTAGCACGGAGACCTCGAAAGCGCCGTCGGGCCCGGCCTCCGTCGTGCTCTTGCGTGAGGCATTGGGCACGTGGCCATCGAGCAGCTGCATGCTCTGCACCGAGATCCTCGCGCCCATGGTCTCGCCGTCGTCCTCCGCGACGACCCAGCCTTGGATGTCGAGCGGTGCCACGTTGGCGAAGTCCTGCAGCTCCAACCCGATGTTGTCGAGCCCGCCCACGGGGCTGACCGTTTCCAGCTTCCAGACGAAGGTGGGCAAGGCCGAGGCGTCGTCCGGCGGCTCGAGCCGAATGAGCGCACCTGGGCTGAGCTGCTCGAAGAACTCGACCTCGAACGGCAGCCAGTCCTCGGTTGCCGCGTGCGTGCCGAAGACGTGCCGCGTGGAGATGCGCCTTCCGCCCTCCGGGTCGACCAGCTCGAAGGTCCAGCCCTCCAGCGCCCACTGCAGGTCTTGCACTCCCTCGACCCGGCCGGCCACCTTAGTGGCTTGGTGGGCGTCCACGTTCACCTCGACGTTGGAGCCGTCGAGCAGCTGATCCTCGATCAGCACTGGCGGCAGCTCGCAGCCGCCCACCTGCTCGGGATCGACGGTAACGTAGATGTCGTAGGTGCCAGGGGGCACGTTAAGGCTGAGCTCGTTGACGTACGAGCCTTGGTCGCCGACCAGCGTGGAGGTGGCGGCGTAGGGCTCGAGCGGCAGCCCGCGCGGTTGCCCGGTCGGGTGAAACTGCGCCGTGACGGGCAGCGAGCCGTCCACGGGCCAGTCCTTGCCGTCGGCAAAGGTGCAGGCCGTGCCGTCGGGATCGCCGTCGCTGCCGGGCCGGGGATCGGGTCTGAGGTACACGCCGGTGACGTGCACCAGCTCGGGCACCACGAGGTCGTGGCTGACGACGTAGCCGTCAGGCCTCTCGCCCTGCAGCGTCACCGCGGTGTTCTCGCCGTCGAGGTCGATGAGCGACGAGGTGCCAGCTCCGTAAGGGGAGCTCGAGGGAAGCTGTACCTCGAGGCGCAGTCCGGCGAGCTGGGCCTTGGTGCTCACGCAGCGGTCCTGTCGGCAGACTCCCGCGTTGCCGCACTCGGCATCCGAGCTGCACTGGTTGACGATCGTGGCCATGGCGCCCTCGAGGGGCACGCCGCAGCCGGCCACTAGCGGCGCGACCAGCCCGAGCCACAGAACGCGAGGTAGGGACGTCATGGGCTGACCCCCTCGCAGTAGGTCGTGGTGTTGGACTCGTCGTACGGGCAGCCGTCCTGGGGACAGTCCTCCCCCACCGAGCTGTCCTTGCACACCGAGGCGACCCAGGTCAGGGTGGCGGCGTCGCCAGGGTCGGCCGGGCACCAGTAGGTGCCGTGGGTGTTGGTGAACCGGTGCGTTACCAGCAGCGTGATGGTGTGACAGCCGTCGTCGTGAGAACCGGGCTCCCAACCGATCTCGACGCGTCGGGGGCCGTCGCTGGCGCTGGCGGCGGGAATGGACGGCCCGGGCTCGTAGGCCCTGTACGGACCGTTCGACACGCCGCCCTCATAGCCGTAGTCGATCAGCAGGACGCTCCGCAGATCCTCGCCCACATCCTCCGAGATGACCCAGACCGTGAACTGCTTGGGGTCGAACTCACTGGTGGACTCCTTCCAGAAGCGGACGAGCTCGGCCGGGTTGGGCGACGGCGATTTGAGTCCGGTGGTGATGATCTCCGGACGCGTACGCTCCCGCGGAGAGAAGTCTGGCTCGGAGGTGACCAGGCACGATGTGGCACCCGTCGCAAGCATCAGGGCCAGCAGTTGCGAAGTCCGTGCCATGGTAGTCTAACGTGTTGATCTCACGTTCCGAGGTGGGGTTGCGCGGGTCCGTAGTGGCTAGTTCGTGGGTTCAACCGTGGCATCGCTGTCGCGGTTGAGGCCGGACTGCACGGTGCGTGTGGGCCGAGTGGCCCTTCGGAGGTGTTGTGGCCCGCCCACCATCATAGCCTTGCTCGCGCGAGGGATAGCCGCAAGTCGTCGCCGCGACCACAGCTCTTCGCTGTCGTCAACGGTTGTGCTCGTCTCAAAGAGCATCGTCTTCGTCGTCCAGCGTCCCCAACTCGTCGCCCAGGCCCATTTGGTCCGAGCTTTGGTCCAGCGTTTCATCGGCCCAGCGCTCGGCCGAAGGATGGCCGAGCTGCGCAGCGAGCGCGCGCGCGAGCTGCCTCAGGCTGGGGGCCAGGGACCCCATGGGGGCGTGGGCCGTGGCGGCGAGCTGGTCGAGCAGGCTGCTCGCGCGATCGCGGTCGTCTGCGATGACGCGGGCCCAGCGCAGCACCGGGGAATAGTCCGCGCCTTCGCGGTCCATCTCGATGGCGCGCAAGAGGGTCGCTGTGCCCAGCGCAGTGTCTTGCCAGCGGCTCAGGCCTAGCTCGCCGAGGGCGATGGCGGTGGCGGCGCCGTGCGGGCCCCAGAGCTCGGGCAGGACGGCGGCTGCGGTTTCTGCCAGGCCTCTGCGCGCCAGCTCGTCGCCGTGGCCCTCGGCCCGCAGCGCCTCGATGGCCGAGGCCATCTGCTCGACCACGGCGGCGTTGGGCCCGAGCCGCAGCAGCTGCAGCCACAGCTCCAGGCGCAGCTCGGCTTGGCCTTCCAGGCCCTCGGCCAGCCGGGCTGCCCGCTCGAGCCAGCCGACGCGAGCAGGCTCGGGGCAGGCGTCGAGCACCGTTGCGATGGTGCGGACGAGCGTCTCCCTTTCGCCGATGCGCTCGGCCAGCCGCTCCAGCAGGGCGTAGACTGCGCCCTCGCCGGGCACTGCCTCGAAGGCGGCGACGGCTTGACGGAAGGCCGCGGCGTGAGCGCCGCGCTGCTCGAGGTGGCGGGCTGCGCGGTAGTGGGCTGCCCGCCGACCGAAGCGGCCCGCTGCGGCGCGGGCGAGCAGCGCATAGGTGTCCGTCAGTACGGTGATGCCCTCCTCGCCCCGAGCGAGCTTCTCGACCAGAGCCACCGCGTCGGAGCGGGTGGGGTCGCGGCGTACAGCAGCCTGGGCGAGCCCGAGCGCTCGCTCCACTTGTCCGTGTGCTCGGCCGAGATGGGCTGCCGCTGTGAGCAGCCGGGCGCGCAGGGCTCGATCGTCCTCGCCGCTGAGCTCGGCGGCGCGAGCCTCGAGCGCGTCGAGGGCTTTGCCGACTCCGGCGCGTTCGCACAGATCCGCCGCGTAGCGGTACGGACCGCGTTCGGGCTCCTGGCGGCAGGCCATCAGCAACGCTTCCTCCGCGCCGAGCTCGTCCTCTGCCAGGTCCCAGCGCAGCGCAGCCAGCTGTCGCCAGGCCAGGGCCGCAGCGCTGCCGTCGCGCTGCTCCGCCGCGTGGGCACGCGTCGTTGCTAGGGCCTTGGCGTGGGTGAGCGCGATGAGGCCGTCCGAGCGCTCGGCCCCGGCGGCGGCCTCCAAGCTTGCGGTGGCGCGCTCCACGCCGTCCAAGACCGCATCGAGCTCGGTCGCCCGCGAGGCCGCGCAGCGCAGGTGCTCGGCCGCGCAGGCAAGGTCGCCGATCTCCAGGCAGAGCTCTGCCAGGCGCAGATCCAGCTTGCCGCGCTCAACCGGCGCAAGCGTCTCGGCCCCGGCCCGTCGCCACAGGACGGCGCGCCCGAGCTCGTGGTCGCCGCTCTGCCGAGCCAACGCTTCGAGGCTCTCGAGCACGACCTCGTCGCCAGGACTGGCCGCGCTGAGCAGCCCGCCGACCAAGCGTTTCCCGGACTGGCCGTCGAGCTCCAGCAGAGCCTGCAGCGCCCGGACCAGCACGGGACCGAGCTCTCCGAGCGGCCGAGCCAGCGACAGCACCGCGTCGGCGGCCGCACCGATGGTCGCTGGATCCTCGCTCTCGATGGCCTGCTCGAGCAAGGCTCGGCATGCCGGTATGGCGGCAGCCCGTAGCCAGGCATCGGCGGTGCGCTCCGCGGGCGTGCCGCCGGGCGCCCAGTGCTCCAGCGCGGCGAGCTGCTCTGGCGGTCGCGGGTCGTTCGGCGCGAGCTCGGCCGCCTGCTCGAACGAGCTACGAGCGGCGCGTTGCTCGCCCGCCCGCGCGTAGAGCAGGCCGGCCGCCATCAGCGTCTCGGCGTGCGCTTGCTCGTCCTCGGGCGCGACGCCCCAGAGAAGGTCGGCCGCATCCGCCCAGCGACCCAGCGAGGCCAAGCGTCCTGCCAGCTGCTCGCGCAGCACGGCGTCGTCTCCAAGCGCGAGTGCCCGCTCGAGCAGCCGCACGGCGTCGTCGAGGTCCATCGGCCCGTCGAGCAGCAGCCCCGCCAGGGTCAGGGCATAGCTCCGCTCGCCCGCGCGGTCCTGCGCGAGTCGGCACCGTTGCACCCTGGCGGCCAGCGTCGCCCGTACGGCGGGTGGGCCCTCGCACCGCGGCAGCGCTGGGCCCTCGAGCAGCGGCTGGACCTCGGCCAGCACCACGTCGGTTGCGGTCTCGAGATCCGTCCCGGGAGGCGGCGTGAGCCGCGGCGGCGTCGACGGGGACATGGTGGGCGTCTGCAGGAGCTGCGCGTGCGAGCCGCAGCGTACCAACCCGATCAGCGCAGAACCAGTGCGAACGGCAGGGTCGCCAGGATCGGCTCGCCGTGCCAAAGCGGCGCCGTGCTGCCGAGCAATCCCTCGAGCTCGGCGCGATAGGGGCCGAGGCCCCCGAGAGCGCTCACCGCGACCTTGCGCACCGCGCGCTGCTCGAGAGGGCCTGCCCGTACGCTCTCGGCCTCGCCCTCGGCTGGGTCGAACAGGCCCCACAGCCCGCCGGGCTGATCGACCACCAGGGCGGGCGCATCCTCGGGCAGGCCGCCGAGCTCGCGAGCCAGCCGGATGGCGTCGCCCAGCCCGCCCAGCTCATCGACTAGGCCACGCTCCAAGCCGTCCGCGCCCGAGAAGATGCGCCCCTCGGCCACCGCCGCGATCTGCTCGGGTGTGGTCTTTCGCCCCTCGGCCACTCGCTCGACGAACAGCGCGTAGGTGGCTTCGGCGGCCTGGCGCACCTTGTGCTCGGTGGCCCTGTCCCACGGCGAGAGCGGCGAGCCGTAGGTCGCGCGTTCGGCGGCGCTCTCGTTGGCGGCCACGGTCTCGACGTGCACGCCCACGCGCTCGAGGCTCTCGCCAAAGGACAGCTTGCCAGCCACGACGCCGATCGAGCCGACGATGCTCGTCGGCTCGGCCACCGTCTTTGCTGCGGCCGAGGCCAGGTAGCACCCACCGCTGGCCGCCATCGCCCCGACCGAGGCCACCAGCGGCTTGGCCTCGCGCAGCAGCATCAGCTCCTTCCACAGCAGATCGGAAGCCAGCGCCGAGCCGCCCGGGGTGTCGAGGCGCATCACCACGGCCTGGACGTCGGCGTCGTCGCGCAACCGTCGCAGCAGCTTGCCGAAGCGGCGCTCGACGATACCGTCGGCCTGCCCGAAGGGCGAGGGATCGGAGGACAGAGTGATGGGACCCACGGCGCGAACGACGGCCACGTGCGGCACGCCCCGAGCCTTCGCCCCCGAGAGGATCCGGACCAGCTCGACCCATCCGTCGCCCCGCTCGGCGCGCTCGCCGAAGTACACCACGCGGTTGTGGACCTCGGCGCCATCGAGGGCCTGCTGGCGGCTCTCGGCGGCGT
>CAYTYV010000334.1:0-7495 GCA_964441055.1 uncultured Polyangiaceae bacterium
CGCATGACCGGCTACACCCTGCTGGCCCTGAAGCGCTGGTCCGAAGCGGCCGAGGCGCTGCGGCAGGCCCTGGACGCCGAGTTCAAGCCGCTGGACGACGCGCTGAGGGACGAGGTGCGCAGGTATCTCGGCAAGGCCTTGACGCGTTCTGACAAGTTCGACGAAGCGCTTGCTGTGCTGGAGCCGATCCGCGAGGTACACCCCAGCGGCGAGGTGCTGCAGCTCATCGGACAATGCCTACTGGCCAAGCAGCAGTGGCTCGAAGCGGCCGAGGCCTTCGAGGCTGCTCTGCAGGCCGAGCTGGAGCCGCTCAGCGACGCCGCCAAAAAGCAGCTCGAACCGCAGCTCGACCGTGCGCTCGGCCACACCGCGACCGTAGCCCTGCGCTCGAAGCTCGCCGACGCCACCGTCCGCATCGACGACGGCGAGCCACTCGAGCTGCCGACCGAGGTGCGCCTGCTCGAAGGAGAGCACGTCTTGCTCGTCAGCGCGCCCGGTCACCTGGACGAGTCCGTCAAGCTGACGCTGAGCGGCGGCCAAGCGCGCGAGCTTGACGTAGCGCCCAAGCCCATCAAGGCGGACGAGCCCTCCAAGCCACCGCCCGCGCCGTCCCCACGGGTGGCAGAGCCGTGGTTCGCCCACCAGCAGACCATCGGCCTGGTCGCCGCGGGCACTGGCGTGGCGCTAGGCGTCGCCGCCCTGGGCACCTTCATCGCCAGCGCATCGCTGCGCAGCTCGGTCGAGCAGAGCATCGCCGACCACGATGCCACCTACGGCCGCGACTGCAGCCGAGGCGACTACGGGCTGTGCTACGCCAGCGCCCAGGTCATCAACCGCGACGGCGAGCAGGTCGAGTCCTTGGAGCAGGCCAGCTTGGGGCTAGGGATTACCGCTGGCGTGCTGGTGGCCGCGGGCGCCACGCTGTTTTTGGGGGATCCCACCTTGTGGGCGTCCGAAGGCGACGAGCCCTCGGCCACGGCCGCTGCAGCAGACCCGTCGGGGCCGCCCGTGGCGCTGCGCTGCGGTCCCTTCGGCCCAGCGGGCCTGGGCTGCGTGGGCGCATTCTGATGAGCCCCCGCTGCCCTCCGCCATGGCTGCCCGTGCGGCGGCTCGCTCGGGTCATCGCCCTCGGGGCCGTCGGGGCAATGGGCGTCGGGTGCCCCGAGGTGCCGCGGGTCAAGGACCCCGTGGCGGTGCGCGAGGTCACGACCTCTGCGGGCCTCCGGTTGGAGACCGCCTGCGTCCCCACGGGCGTGGAGCTGTGCTTCGACGCCCTCGACAACAACTGCAACAAGGTCATCGACGAGGGCTGCGGCCTGGACACGGGCATCCTGCAGTTCACCATGGCCTGGTCCGAGCCCACTGCGGACGTCGACCTGAACGTGAGCGACCCCGAAGGGGAGCTGGCGCGCTACGACGAGCCCACGGGCTCGGGGCTGCTCAAGGATCGCGACTGCCCGGGCACCGAAGACGCCTGCCGCGGGCAGAACGTGGAAAACGTGTTTCTGACCGAAGGCGCGCCCGAGCGCGGTCGCTATCGGGTCGTCGTCCGGCTGGAGGAGCTGGGCGAGGCCTCGCCGCCCATCCGCGTGCGGCTATCGGCGCGCATCGGCCAACGACACTTCTCCACCGTGGTCAGTCTGTCCAAGCCGGGCGACCAGGAGCAGTTCGAGTTCGCGATCTAGCCAGTCGAATAGCCGAGGAAGCGCAGCTTGGCGCAGCCGAAATCGTCGGCGGCGTTGCAGGCGCGGCGCAAAAGGCGGATCCCCCGCACCCTGCGCTGGGGCGTGCCGATGCCGCGGACCAACATCCAGCCGTAGCGCCCGCACCCGGCGGCGTTGCCACCATCGCACCCCTGTCGGTAGAGCCGGACCGCGCGCTTGGGGTTGGCGGGCACGCCTCGCCCCTTTTCCACCATGATGCCAAGCCGCACGCAGGCGGTGGCGTTCTGACCGCGGCAGGCTCGATCGTAGGCGCGCGCGGCACGGGTCCAGTCCGCGGGGATGCCTTGGCCCCGCTGGTACATCTCGCCCAGCTCGGTGCAAGCAACGTAGTCCTGCTTCGCGCAGGACTGGCGAAGCAGGGCCGCGGCGCGGATGCCGTCGCGCCGCAGGCCGTCGCCCGCGAGCAGCATCTTGGCCAGATCGCGGCAGGCCAGCGTCGAGCCCTCGGCGCAGCTCTGGTCCCGCAGCTCGGCGGCCTTGCTCGGATCGATGGGCACGTGCTTGCCGCTGGCGTACATGGCCGCCAGGTTGGTGCAGCCGCGGCCGTCGCCCGCCTTGCAGGCGCGCTCATAGAGCCGCGCGGCCAGCTGCCCGTCAACCGCCATTCCCTCGCCGCGCTCGGCCATGCCCCCGAGCTCGTTGCAGGCCTGGATGTGGCCGTCGTCGCAGGCTTGCCGATACAGCTCGACCGCCTGCGCGGCGTCCGGCCGCACGCCCGTGCCGTGCTGGACCATGGCCCCGAGGTGAAAGCAGCTCGTGCTGGCCCCGCCCTCGCAGGCCTTGCGAAACAGCGCCGCCACCCGCGCACCGTCGGTCTTGCCCTCCGGTGACTTCGCCAGAAGCTGTGCGAATCGCTCACAGCTCGGCGCATCCCCGCCCCCGCAAGCCTGCTCGTAGAGCTCGGCCGCGCGCTGATCGTTGCGCCCCACGCCGCGACCGGAGGCGTACAGGGTCGCCAAGCCGCCGCAGCCGCGAGGCTCGCCGCGCCCGCAGGCGCGCTGGTAGAGCTCGGCCGCCGCCGCCAGATCGACCGCCACCCCCTGGCCCTCTTCATAGAGGCGCGCCAGGTCTACGCACCCTCCGCCGTAGCCGGTCTCGCAGGCCTTTCGAAAAAGCCACGCCGCGCGCTTGTGGTCCGCGGCCAGCGCGCGGCCGTCGCGCACCAGCCGACCCAGATGGGCGCAGCCGGACGCATCGCCGCGGTCGCAGGACTGTTGGTAGAGCTCGGCCGCCCTGTCGAGGTCGCGCCCGGTGCCCTCGCCCGCCTCCAGCATGGTCGCCAGATTGGTGCATCCCCGCGGCTCGCCCGCTTGGCAGGCCTGGCGGTGCAGCTCGAGCGCGCGCTCGAAATCGCAGCGCACGCCCTCGCCGCGCGCCACCAAGGTGCCGAGCTGCGTGCAGGCGCCCGCGTGCTTGGCCTGGCAGGCCTGCTGGTAGAGGCTGGCCGCTCGCGCCGCGTCCTTGCGCACCCCCCTGCCCTGCTCGACCATGGTGCCGAACTGGAAACAGCCCTCCGCGTCGCCCCGCTGGCACAGGGCGCGACACGGCTCGATCTCGCCCGCCCTACAGCGCTCGGATGGATCGGTGCACGCCGGAGCCACGCCCAGCATCCACGCCACGAATCCCGCGCAAACCAGTCGCATGACTACCTATACGCTACCTCGAAAGCGCCTCGAGCGCGCAATTCGAGGGGATGCGGTGATGTGTGTGTGCCTGCTACCTGCTTTGGGTCATATGCAAACCGACCGTGGTGGCGCCCGCGGCCGCTTGTTATGATGAAGACGTTATGTCCTACTTCCGACGGCTTGTCCTGCCGCTCGGCGCAGCCATTGCGCTGGCGAGCTGCAACCTCGTCACTGGCGCCTCGGACCTGAAGCTGACCCGGGACAACGACGGCGACGGCCAAGGGGGGGGAGCCGCAGGTGCGGGCGCCTGGGGGACTGGCGGCACGCCCTCCCAGGGCGGCAGCGCTGGATCGCAGCCGGACATGGCCTTGGTCGACGGCGTGCAGATCAGCTCGATCGCCATCTATCAGGGCGTCAAGCGGCCGCTGATGGAAAACGGCGTTCCCGCCTCCTCGAACGTGTCCGTCGTGGCGGGTCGCGACGCGCTCGTGCGGGTGTTTTACGCGCTGGACGGCAGCTACAACGGGCAGCCGGTCACGGCGCGGCTCAGCCTGGGAGGACAGTCGCCGCTGGAGGCGACCCAGGCGCTGTCGGGCGTATCGACGGACGCCTCGCTCGCGAGCACGATCAACATCGACGTCCCTGGGACCGCCCTGGAGAGCGCCTCGAGCTATCGCCTCGAGCTGCTGCAGCCCGAGGAGCTGGCCAGCGGAACCAACGCCGCGGCGGTCTACCCGGCTCAGGGCCAGGAGTCGCTCACCGTGGTGAGCACGGGCGACCAGCTCCGCATCGTGTTGATACCCATTCGCTACGACGCGGACGGCTCCGGTAGGCTGCCCAATACCACGGACGGGCAGCTCAACCGCTACCGCGACTGGTTCTACGGCATCTATCCGACCAGGGCGGTGGAGCTGACGGTGAGCGCACAGGTGGGTTGGAGCTACACCGTCTCGCCAGGCGGCTCCGGCTGGGGCTCGCTGCTCGACGCCATCGTCGACCATCGGCAGTCCTCTGGCGCGGCGCCCGACGAGTACTACTACGGCATCTTCGAGCCCGATAGCAGCTTCAGCTCCTACTGCGCTGGCGGCTGCGTGGTGGGCCTGAGCATGATCGCCGGACCCAACGACGCCTGGGCGCGCGCCAGCATCGGTTTGGGGTTCCTCGGCGAGAGCGCAGCCGAAACGGCGGTGCACGAGGTGGGCCATGCCCACGGGCTCGGTCACGCCCCCTGCAGCGTGTGGGACGGTGTGGACCCGAGCTTCCCCTACTCGAGCGGCAACATCGGCGTGTGGGGCTACGACGTGGTGAACGGCGAGCTGCACAGCCCGTCCATGGCGGACTTCATGAGCTACTGCGAGCCCATCTGGACCTCGGACTACCATTTCAACCGGATGTTCGACCGGCTCCGCATCGTGAACAACGCCCAGTGGCACTGGCCAGAGCAGGGTCAGCCGACCAGCTGGGAGCGCATCGCCATCAGGCCCGACGGCAATGCCGAGTGGCTCGAGCCCCTGCAGCTTCGGGCGCCCCCGAGCGGCGAGCCCATCGCGCTGACGGTCGAGCGGGGCGGCGAGGAGATCGAGCTGAGCGGCTACGCCTACCCGTACAGCCACCTGCTAGGCGGCACGGTGCTGCTGCCGAGCGGCGAGACCGCCTCGAGCCGTGCGACCATCTTCTGGCAAGGCGAGCGGTACGCGGTCAGTCGCTGAGGCGCGGCTTGCGGCCTCTGAAACGCACGTCGGCACGGGCAAGGCCGCGCGCAACCGTCCTGTGCACCGAGGGCCCATTGCGCGGTGCGTCATTGACGTCCTTCACGTTCCCCCATACAAGCCGCTGGTGACGGGCTCGAGCCCGCCCTAGGCCCTGCTCCAGCCGAGCTACGCGTCCGTGCAGAGCTCGGCCGATGAGCCGGGCGCCCGCGAAGGAGATCTCATGCAACCCATCGTGATGTCTTGCGTGCTCTTGGGCCTCGGTGCGGCCTTCGCCTACAGCGCGAACCATCGCTGGCAGCTTCTCAAGGTGGGCACTGGCGGCCCTCTCGAGCACCTGAACCGCCCGGTCGAACGGCTGTGGGGAATGATCAAGATCGCCATGCTGCAGCGCAGGATGCCGTACTACCCCGCGGCGGGCTGGGCTCACATCCTGATCTTCTTCGGCTTCTTGGTGCTGCTGCTGCGCTCGGTCATCCTCTGGGGACGGGGCTTCGACCCGGCATTCAACTTCTGGTTCCTGGGCCCCGAGCCGGTCGGCGGCATTCCGCTCGGGCACCTGTACGACTTCACCAAGGACATCTTTGCCACCTTGGTGCTCCTCGGCTGTCTGGTCTTCGTCTACTACCGCGTCATCAACAAGCAGGCGCGGATGACGCAGTCGCGCGAGGCCCTGCTGATCCTGGTCATCATCATCACGATGATGATCGCCGACATGATGTACGACGGCGCGGCCGAGGTGCTGTTTGCGCGTCACGCGCCTACCGTGTGCGACGGCAGCCAGCAGGCGCTGTGCGGACGGGTCACCACAGTCGTCGCCCATCTGGGCCCGGCCCCAGCCGCGGCCGCCGATGCGGTGAGCTACCACCTCTGGCCCACCCCGGCTGGCTCGGTCTTCGCCGTGCTGCTGCAGGGGCTGAGCGCTGAGACGCTCGTGGTGGTGGCACACGCGGGCTACTGGGTCCACGCCTGCCTGGTGATGATCTTCCTGAACCTTTTGCCCTACTCCAAGCACTTCCACGTCATCACCGCCATTCCCAACGTGTTCATGCGCAGCCTGGATTCGCCGGGACGGCTCAAGCCCCTCGCCAAGGACTCCGAGGCGCTGGGCGAGCTGGTCATGAAGGCCTTCGAGGAGCCGGACAGCGCCCCGCCCGTGGGCGTCGCGCGCATCGAGCACCTGAGCTGGAAGGCCCTGCTCGACCTCTACACCTGCACCGAGTGCGGCCGCTGCACCGACAACTGCCCAGCGGCGCGCACGGGCAAGAAGCTCAGCCCCAAGCTATTCACCACCGATCTGCGCGACCACCTCTACCAGCGCCAGGACGAGTTCCTGAACCGGCTGGGCGGACCCAAGGGTCTGCCGCCCGAGCTTCCCAAGCCGGACGACGAGGCCGACGGCGACGACGGCGCGTCGGACGAGACCGAGGAAAAGAGCGGGCACGAGGGGGCCGAAAGCCCCGACAACCCCGTGGTCGACCCGCCCGCCGAGTCCAAGCCCATCGATCTCATCGGCGAGGTCATCGACGAGGAGGTCGTCTGGGCCTGCACCACCTGCAAAGCCTGCGAGGAGCTCTGCCCGGTGACCATCAGCTACGTCGACAAGATGGTCGACATCCGCCGTAGCCTGCAGCTCGTGAGCGGCGAGTTCCCCCAGGAGCTGGCCGGTCCCTTCCAGGGCATCGAGGTCAACGGCAACCCCTGGAACCTGGCGCGGCTCGACCGCGCGGCATGGTCGAAGGGGCTGGACGTGCCGACCATGGCCGACAACCCCAACGCCGAGGTCTTGTACTGGGTGGGCTGCGCGGCGAGCTACGACGACCGCGCCAAGAAGATCGCCCGCGCCATGGCGCGGCTGCTGCGAGCTGCCGACGTCGACTTCGCCGTCCTCGGTGAGGAGGAGAGCTGCGTGGGCGACCCGGCGCGCCGAGCGGGCAACGAGTACCTGTTTGCCATGCTGGCCGAGATGAACATCGAGACCATCAACGGCTACCGCGAGCAAGGCGGGGCCAAGACCATCGTGGCGGCCTGCCCGCACTGCTACAACACGCTCAAGAACGAGTACCCCGACTTCGGCGGCGACTACCAGGTGGTACACCACAGCGAGCTGCTGCTCGACCTGGTCCGAGACGGCAAGCTCAAGCCCGAGAAGTCGGTGAACGCGAGGGCGGTGTTCCACGACTCGTGCTACCTGGGCCGCTACAACGACATCTACCGCGAGCCGCGCGAGGTGCTGGCTCGGATCCCGGGCCTGGAGCTGGTCGAGGCCGAGGGCTGGTGCGAGCACCGCGGGCTGTGCTGCGGTGCGGGCGGCGCGCAGATGTTCATGGAGGAGCAGAACAAGGACCGCATGAACGTGGCGCGCACCAAGCAGCTGCTCGACACGGGCGCCGACACCATCGCCAGCGCCTGTCCCTTCTGCGTGACCATGCTCACC
>CAYTYV010000335.1:0-6121 GCA_964441055.1 uncultured Polyangiaceae bacterium
CAACCTGGCCAAGCCCCGCGACCGGTCCCACTACGAGCGCTTTGCCGCCTACCACGAGAGCTTCTACCGCTTCGTCGAGGCCACCAGTCTGACGCCCTTCTCAGGGCCAGCGCTGGAGCGAGGTTTGGCTGGCACGCTGGTCGCCATGACGCGGCTGGGCGAGCTCGCCATGACCCCAGCCGGGGCTGCCATGGACATCGGCGAGCACCGAGAGATCGGCGAGCGGGCCGTGGCGCTTGTTGCCGAGCGCGCGGGCCTGCATCACCACGTGAAAGAGAACGAGCGCTCGCGCTTGGTGGACGAGCTGCGCAGCCGCGGCATGAAGCTGCTCGACGACTGGGAGCACCTTGTGACGAACCTGCGCGACAGCGGCGCGGGTAGGCGCTCGTACTCGCGCTTCGACCGCGAGAGGTCGGCGGGCAAGCCGCTGCTCTACCTGGTCACCGACGAGGAGCAGCCGACCAACCCACGCGAGGCCAAGTTCGCTGCTCCCACATCGATGCGCGACGTCGAGGAATCGGTGCACCTGTGGCTCGAGCGGGGCGCGCTCGGGGGGAGGAGCTGATGGCGCGGGCCTATCGCAAGCAGCAGGTCAGGCGTCAGCCCGAGGGCACGGTGCGCCGCAGCCAGGCCGTCACCACCTTTGGCCCAGGCGCCATGATGGATCTGGTCGATCAGGCCGTGCTCGTCGGCGGGCTCGACTTCTGGAGCTACGACCAAAACAAAGGGATCCCCGTCATCTCCGAGCCGCGTCTGCGCGATGCGCTCGCCGAGCAGTTCCTCGCGGTCAAGCTCGAGCTGAGCCAAGACCAGGCCTTCCGAGAGCCGCCCGTGGGCGACGACCGCGAGCCGAGCAAGCTCGCGGGCATCCAGGTGCTGGAATTCCCATCGTGGTTCGTCTGCCAGAACCCGGCCTGCCGAGCGCTGGTGCGCCGCGATGGCCTCGAGCTCAAGCGCGGCCGCTACTGGCACCACTGCTCCTCACAGCGCCGAGGCTCCGAGATGGTGCCCGTGCGCTTTGTCGGCGCCTGCGAGCGGGGCCACGTGCAGGACTTTCCGTGGATCGCCTTTGCCCACCTCAACGTAGAGCGGCGCTGCGCAGCCCCCAGCCTCGAGCTTCACGAAGGCTCGACGGGCGACTTCTCCGAGGTCGTGGTCCGCTGCGCCTGCGGTGCCCATAACCTGCTGAGCTCGGCGCTGACGCCCATCGTGCTGAGCTGCGAGGGACAACGGCCTTGGCTCGGCACCGAGGGCACGGAGGAGTGCGAGAACAAGCTCCGACTGCTCGTGCGCACGGCGAGCAACTCGTACTTCTCCCAGGTCGTCAGCGCCCTGTCCATTCCCGAGCCTGGGCGGGAGCTCGAGGAGAAGGTCCGCGCGGTGTGGGACGTGCTCAAGGTGGCCAATAAGGAGATGCTGCCCGTGCTTCGGCAAGTGCCCAAGGTCCAGGTGGCTCTCGATGGCTACGCCGATGCCGATGTCCTCGCCGTTGTCGAGGCGATCTCCAAGGGCCGGGTGGCCGCGCACGAGCCGCTGCGCACAGCCGAGTTCAAACAGCTCGTTGCCTCCAAGGCGGAGATGCGCGGGGACTTGCCGCCCGTGGATGCGCCCTTTTTCGCGCGGCAGGTGACGCCTGAGGACGGGCTGCCCCACGGCGTGGCCAGGCTAGTGCTGGCCTCGAAGCTCCGCGAGGTGCGAGCCCAGATCGGCTTTACCCGCATCGAGCCTGTGACGCCCGACCTGCAGGGCGAGTTCGACCTAGGGGTGGAGTCGGCGCGCTTGGGCCTGACCACCAACTGGCTGCCCGCCACCGAGATCCGCGGCGAGGGCGTGTTCGTCCAGCTCGAGGAGAAGGCCGTGCAGGCGTGGGAGAAGCGGCCCGAAGTGGAGGCTCGGTCCAAGGAGCTCATGGCGGGCTACGACGCCTGGGCGGCCAACGTGAGCAAGGCCCCTCCGTTCCCTGGAGTCCGCTACTACATGCTGCACTCGCTCTCGCACCTTCTGATCTCGGCCATCAGCCTCGAGTGCGGCTACTCGGCGAGCGCCATCCGCGAGCGGATCTACTGCGGGCCTTCGTCCCGAGACCCGAGGACGCCCATGGCGGCCATCTTACTGTCGACGGGCACCTCGGGCACGGAGGGCACGCTCGGGGGGCTGGTGGAGCAGGGACGGAAGCTGCGGCCCCATCTGCAGCGCGCCTTCGACCTCGGCAAGCTCTGCTCGAACGACCCGGTCTGCGCCGCGCACAGCCCTGAGGAAGATCCCGCCAGCCGACACCTCGAGGGAGCGGCCTGCCACGGCTGCTTGTTCATCGCCGAGTGCAGCTGCGAGCGGTTCAATCGGTACTTGGACCGAGCGCTGGTCGTGCCCACCGTGGGCCGCCCGCCAGAGCTGGCCTTCTTTGGAAAGCGGCCATGAACGAGGCGCCACGGGGGCTCAGCGATCTGGCCACGCCCGACCTCGAGGCCTTGCTGAGGGCCGTGCAGCGAGGGCAGGTCGACTGTCCGCTGAGCAAGGCCGGGCTTGCCTCAGCGGGCTTCGGGGCGTGCAGCGGGGCCTTCCTTGCCGCCCTCGATGACATGGACCTTCGGGGCGTCGAGGCCGCCCTGGCCATTGCCATTGCCGAGCGCGTTCACCGCCCCCCGCCCCGCCTCGACCTCGTGTGGACGGGCCCTGAGGCGCGCACCGCCACCACCAGGGACACCGCCATCGTGGTCCGTCAGCTCTTCGAGCAGGCCCGCAAGAGCGTGGTGGTGGGCGGCTTTCGGTTCGACCACGGCGAGGAGCTGTTGCGGCCTCTGCACGCCGTCATGCGCGACCATGGCGTCAAGGCCACCTTCTTCCTGGACATCGCAGACCACGCCGACCGCGCTGACCGCGCCGAGGCCTACGCCACCGAGCAGATCGATCGCTTCTTCGCCGACAACTGGCCCTTTGGCCCGCCTCGGCCCGACGTCTACTACGACCCCCGCACCGCCGTGCCAGGGCCGCCATGGGCCAGCCTGCACGCCAAATGCGTGGTCGTCGACGAGCGGGTGGCGTTGATCACGTCGGCCAACTTCACCGAGCGCGGCCAGGAGCGGAACGTCGAGGCAGGGGTGCTCATCGAGGACGAGCGCTTTGCCAGCAGCTTGGTAGCGCAGTGGCGGAGCCTGATTGGTTCGGGCGGCATGGAGCGGTATCGCGGGTAGTCCGCTGGCGATCGCCCTGTCGAACCGAGCTAGCTCGTCCAATCCTCGCAGCGCAGACCGCGCACGCGACCAAACTCCCGAGCGTTGTTGGTCACCAGCACGGCGCGAATCGCCAGCGCGTGGGCGGCGATGATGGTGTCGAGACAGCCTATGGGACGCCCCATCCGCTCGAGCGCTGAGCGCAGTCTGCCGTAGGGCCCCTCGACGGCGCGATCGATGGGCAGCACCTCGATCGTATCGAGGAACTGCTCGACCACCGCGCGAACGCGCGTTGACGGGTTTTTGGCAATGCCGAAGCGGAGCTCCATCGCGGTGACCACGCTCACGGCCACGTCTCGCCTGTCCGTGGCCCGCAGCCGGTCAACCGCGCGCGGCGCTCGGCCGCGAAGCGCGAAGCTCACAGTGTTGGTGTCGAGCAGGTACACGGCCGCTACTCGTCGCCCAGCGGCGATTCGCGTTCGGGCTGCTGGTCGCGCGTACCGAGGTCGAAGTCGTCGGGAAGCTCCCCGAAGAGCTTCCAAAACGACCTAGGCCACCCCTTGTCGTCGACGGGCTCTTCCCGCGGTTCGAGCACAAGCGCTTTGCCGCGTCGGCTGATCAGGAGGTCTCGGACGTCGACGCGAAACTCCTTCGGAAGCCGGACCGCCTGGCTCCTGCCAGACCAGAAGACCCGGGCAACGCCGCGGGGCGCGACCCCAGTCGTCTTGCCTTTCCGAGCTCGAGCCGAAGATGTCATATCTCATTGAGATATATCATTATGCCAGGCTTGGGGCAACCCCCGCCGAGCAACGCCTGGCCGCTACTTGTGGCCACCGAGCAGGGCCGATGGGCCTCTTCTCCTCGCGACGCCCGGCCCCTCCCTTGATGACGTGACGCGGGGCATCGCACAATCGCGCGCGCCGACGTAGAGTCGGCCCCACCATGGCTGGCAGGCGGCGTCCGTCTCGGCTCGCTAGCGCCGTGGGCGTTTGTGCCTTGGCGTTTGTGGTGCTGTTCGGCTACGCCATCGCTCGGCCAGCCACTGAGTCGCTGTTCCTCGAGGCCTATGGCAGCGAGTCGCTGCCGCTCGTGTGGGCGGTTGTGGCGGCCGTGGCGATCGCGGCAGTGGCGCTCTACAACGCCGCCGCCGCGCGTTTCGAGCTCACCGCAGTGCTCGTCGGGGCGATCGCGCTGAGCGGAGTGACCCTGGCGCTGCTGCTCGCGCTTTGGGCGGTGGCGCCGCGAGCGGCGATCTTCGCCCTCTACGTGTGGAAGGACGTCCACATCGTGGTCTTGCTCGAGGCGCTGTGGAGCCTTGCCAACGTGGCGTTCAGCGAGCGCCTCGCTCGCTGGGCGTACGGCGTGTTCTGCGCGGCGGGCTCGATCGGAGGGATCGTCGGCAACCTCGCGGTCGGCGTGCTGGCCGACGCCGTGGGCACGGCCCCGAGCCTGTGGCTGGCAGGGGCGCTGTTCGTCGTGCAGGCCGTGGTGGCCGTGCTGCTCGGACGCGCCGCGGGTCGACCGCAGCCAGAGCGACGACCGCGTCACGGGCTAGCTGACGGGCTACGGCTTCTGCGACGCAGCTCCTACCTCGGCTGGCTGCTCGCGTTGGTGGGCGTGGTGCAAGTGGTCATTACGCTGGTGGACTACCAGTACAACGCCTACCTCGAAGCGGCCTTTCCCGAGACCAACCGCCGCACAGCCGTCATCGGTCAGATCTACGCAGCCATCGACGCGAGCTCGCTCGGCCTTCAGCTCGCCACGGGCTTGGTGATCCGGGCGGCGGGCCTGCGCTGGACGCTGCTCGGCGTTCCCCTGCTGTTCGGCGCGGCCTTGGCAGCCCTGGTGGCGGTGCCCCGCTTCGCGGTGATGGCCGTGGTCAAGGTGACCAGCAAGGCGCTCGACTACAGCCTGTTCAGAGCCGCCAAGGAGATCCTCTACATCCCGCTCAGCTACGCCGAGAAAACCCGCGGCAAGGCCTTGGTCGACATGCTCACCTACCGCGTGGCCAAGGGAGGCGCCTCGATCGTGCTGGCCGTGCTCATCGGCGCGGGCACCAAGGCGCCGCTTCCGCTGCTGGCGCTTGTCCTGGTGGGGCTGTGGCTAGCGCTCACCGTGGCCGTGACCCGCCGTCACGCCAACTTGGCCGAGGCCTCGGAAGGCGAGCGGTCGGAAGGCGCGGACCGAACGGTCGAAGAAGCCCGGTAGCGGAACACGATCCATCCGGCCGCGCCCGCGACCAGGTGAAGGACGATCTGGCAGCAGTAGCTGATGAACACGTAGGCCGCGCCTGCCCCGGCCACCTCGTCGGGCCGCACGAACATGGCCAGCGCCAAGTAGACCGACAGCTGGTAGCTGCCGAAAAAGCCGGGCGCACCTGGCAGCACGATGCCGATGCCCAAACAGCCCATCACCACGCAGGCCTCGGCAAAGCCCACCTGCTCGAGCCCGCAGCCCCAGGCGAGCACCCAGAAGCTCAGTGCGTTCAGCCCCCAGTAGCCAACCGTCTCCAGTGCGAATGGCCCCGCGCGTCGCGCCGACGGCAAAAAGCCGAGCCCGCTCGCCACGCCGCCGACGGCCTCGGCCAAACGCTCGGCCACGCGCGCGGAAAGCCTTCCTATGGTGCCGCGGATGAGCCGCTCGGCCGTGCGCCTCCGCCAGTAGAACAGCACCATCAGCGCAAAGCAGGCGACGAACAGCGCCAGCGCGCCCGAGGCCGCTCCGGGCACCGTGGCCACGGGGATGTGCAGCTTGCCCACGCGATCCGGCAGCGGGCTCAGCGGCGTGGTCAGCGCCAAGGCGACGAAGAAGACCACGCTCAGGGCCAGCCCGTCGATGACGCGCTCGGCGCCCACGCTGCCCACCGCCTGCCAGCCGCGCACGCTGCTGCGCTTGGTGATGAGATAGGGACGGACGACCTCGCCCATGCGCAGCGGCAACAGCAGGATGGC
>CAYTYV010000335.1:6221-7484 GCA_964441055.1 uncultured Polyangiaceae bacterium
ACGGCGAACCGCGTCGCATAGCGGCGCCGCTGCGCCCGGCTGAGCATGGCGCGGGGTGTAGCACCTTTGCCCCGAGCCCGTCCGCAAATCGGTCCTTACTCTGTGAGCGTCTGGAGCGGACGGATCGCCTTGATGTGCTCGAAGTCTCTGTCGTCGTGCAGCAGGACGTGGTCGCCCCCCAGCGCCATCTGGGCGATCAGCGCGTCAACGCTGCTGCGGGGGGTCGCCATCGACCTTGCCAACTGCTCTCGTTGATATAGACTACGGTATAGACCACTGTGGAGGTCAACGTGGAGACGGCGAAGCTATTCCGGAACGGACGAAGTCAGGCGGTGCGCCTCCCCAAGAAGTTCCGCCTCGAGGGACGGGAGGTGCGCATCTATCGGGAGGGGCGGCGCGTGGTGCTGGAGCCGCTCGAGGACGACTGGGGCGAGCACTTCTGGGCCAGCTTCGGCGCCTGGGACGAGGAGATCCCGCGACTCGACAGCGCAGAGCAGCTCCGAGATGCCTTCGAATGAAGTACCTGCTGGACACCAACATCATCAGCTACGCCCTGCGCAACAGGGACGCAGCCCTGATGGAGCAGCTTCGGAAGGTCGGACGCCGCGCGGTCGGCACGAGCGTCGCAGTGAAGCTCGAGCTGCACTACGGGGCCCACCTCCGCGGATCGGAGCGCCTGTGGACGGCCGTGAGGGACTTCCTGGGCGGGATCGCCATCCTCCCCCTGACCGACGAAGACGCCGAGCGGATCGCCGAGCTCGCGGCTGCGCTACGGCGCGCTGGCCAGCCGATCGGCGTGATGGACACCCTGATCGCTGGCCACGCGCTCAGCCGCGGCCTCACCCTCGTCACCCACAACACCCGCCACTTCCGCCGGGTCGACGGCCTTGCAATCGAGGACTGGTGCTGAGCGATTCGCGGGCGTGGACGTCGGAGGCGGCAAGCGGGCGACCCGACCCGAGCCCCAGCGAGGGAGCGTAGGATGCAGCAGCGTCGCCGCCCCCCTACTCGGAGAGCGATTCACGAGCGTAGGCTCGCTGCTCCGCCTGTCTTGCGAGCGGAAAGACGACGCCGTTCGTGGGGGGCTTTCGGTACAGCGCCGCAGGGTCGGGCCGAGTCTCCGCCGCAGGGCAAGGCTGACGGGCTACAACCGGGCATTCCTTCCGAGATTCGCTGGACAAGCTGATGGCGGCCGCGATGTCTCGTGGGTGTCCGAAAAGGTGGATCTGTTGCTGGTGCAGCGAGTAGTCCTGGGGAAAGTCA
>CAYTYV010000336.1:0-7476 GCA_964441055.1 uncultured Polyangiaceae bacterium
GGACACGCGGTCATCGCCACCTTCGCCGAGGACGGCCCCACCCGTTGCAGCGGGCTTCCCGTCGTGCGCTACCATCCGTCCGCGCTGGCCAACGAGCTGGGAGGCGAGTTCGAGCTAGTCGAGACCCGCCGCGTGGTTCACCGCACTCCCGCAGAAAAAGACCAGCGCTTCGGCTACTGCCTGTTTCGACGGCGGCCGAGATCCGCGTAGGGCGCAAGACGGCGGCGCGTCTCCTTCCTCGTCACTCGTCGCGCAACGCAGCGGTATCGACCAGCACGTCGTTGAAATGGATCCACTCCACGTTCTGCAGGCTATCGCGGCCGTCGGGGCCATCGACGACGATCGAAATGCCCTGGACGCTGAGCTGGACGTCGGCGCGATCGCGGCAGTAGACGACCGTGTCGTCACCAGCGCCGCCGTCGATCTGGTTATCGCCCGCGTTTCCTCGCAGGGTGTTGTCCGCGTCGTTGCCCTGCAGGCCGCTGTCGTGCGAGCCCGTCAGGGTCACCCAGGTCAGGTACCGGGATTTGTGGGTATAGGGCGCGTCATCGTCGAAGCGCAGCGAGAACATGCCCGCGAAACCCTCGTCCAGCCGCACCTCCTGGGTGAGATACGGCGGTAGGAAGGCCTCGAGCAGGGCCAGACCATTGGGATCGAGCTGTTCGATCTGGGCGCGGGTCTTGGCGATGTAGATCCCCCACATCCCGCCGGGTGTCTCGTCCCAGGCGCCCCACAGTCCGTAGTAGCTGTCCAGCACCGCGGCGATGTACTCCTGGGCCAGGCTTCCCTCCTGCTCGAGCTCCTCCAGCCAGTCTTCGACCTCTGGCTCGATGGGGATTCCCCAGCGGCCGTCCTCGATAGCCAGACGGGCCTCGGCATCCAGCTCGGCTTGGTAGGCGGGTAGCGCGCCAGGCAGCCAGGTGCCGATCCCGGCGTCATGGACCAGGTGGAAGATCTCCTCGAAAGCCGCGTCGCGGTGCTCCCAGTCGCTTTCCATGTACCAGCTCGATCCCTCGACCGGGGTCTCGTCGGCAAACAGGGGCTGGGCTTGGAGCTCGGGCTCTTGACCAGGAATGTGCGCGCCGTTGGGCATCATCAGCACCGCCTGGTTGTCCGCCATGGCGTTGGCCACGGCGCTCTTGTCGTCGCCGTAGAGGCTCCCTGCGACGTCGGTCAGGAAAAAGCGCAGCAGGTTGCGGGCCCGCCGGATCTGGGCCTCGCTGACTTCGTCTTGGGCGTAGATGTAGATCAGGCCGCCGCCAGGCGCCTCGACGGTGGCATAGCGGCTCATCCCGTACTGCAGGTAGTCGGTGTGCGAGCTCGGGGTCTGGTGGATCACATTGGTGTCTTCAAGACAGCTCGGATGGACCTCCGCGGGCAGATCATCGTCGTCGCCCGCGCCAGCGTCGTCGTCAGCACCCGCCGCGGATGTGCCGCACGCCCACGCCACGCTGGCCATCAGCACCCAGATCGAGGCAGTCCAGCATCGCGATGTCCAGCTCAATGGGCCTCCCGCCATCTAGACTCTGACCAAGAAACAACGGCCTTCTGGCGACCTTGACCGGTCTATAATACTATAGCACACTGTAAAAAACTCCGTGGACTGCGTGAAGACAGCCGAGGGGGTGAGCTCCCGCTATGCGGTGCGCAGCAACAGTCTTTCGTCCGCCGCCCCCCGGCCGACGACGAAGCACGAGCGGCGGACCGCAGCAGCGGCTCAGCGCTCGACATCGACTACCGCAGACAACCCGCGCAGCGCCGAGCATCGGGCCTGTGCCGCCAGCAGCTCATGGCATCGGAGGAAAAAGATGAGAGCGTCTGTCACAGCTCCTGTTGTTGCCGCTCTCTTCTCTCTCATCCCCTCCTCAGCCTTCGGTGTGGAGTTCCATCCCGGCTATAGCCGCGATAACCCTCCTCCATCGTTCTATTGGCATTCGGATGTTCCTGGCAGCTACAACCCCTGGATCGATGACATCCAGATGACCCTGCTGGAGTTTCCCGCATCGAACGACGGGGTAAGCGCCTATCAAGGCATCCAGATGCTGCCCGAGGGCTACTCCACGGAGTACACCGAGGGACCAAAAATGTTCACGGCTGGAGACACGTGGGAGTTCGTCGACCTCGGCACGCAGAACCATCTGTTGACGGGCACCAACTGGGTACACGGGAAGGACTATCAATATCCGGAAAACACCTGGGTGTTGCAGTTCAACGGCGAAGGCGGGTTCGACACCTACCGCCCGTCCGATCACGCATTCGAGCTGGGAGAGTATCGTGGGATCGCCGTCGAGGTATCCAACCTGGGCGACACCTATCTCATCGTCGACACCTACAGCAAGGGGATGCGGCAGTGGCTCGGCAAGAAGCACGTCGGCTTGATCGGCCTGGAGCCGGGCGACACGGACATCATCTACTTTCCCTTCCGGCGAGCGGAGGACAAGCCGCCCAGCGGGGTTGCTGACTTTTTCGGCCATCAACACCACCTCTGCGGGTATCCGGGCGGCCATCTGTATGGCCTGGTCTATTCCCAGATGGATTCCGCCCATGGCGTCATGGGTATCAAGGCCACCGTGCCCACAGGCGTGAAAAAGGGCAACGTCAAGTGGACCATCAATCGGATGTGGGCTGGCGGCCGCTATGACGTGCCGACCATGGACCGGATCCGGGATGCGGGTCATTCCGAGGACGCGTACGAGGACGACGGCAGCGAGGATGTGTACGGGCAGTGGAAGTACGACGACTGGATCGGCAAGCTGTGGGACGAGCAGGACGCCGTCGACCAGTACGAAACGCTGGCGACCTACCTGTCGGAAAACCCCGGACCCTCGACCTGGAACCAGTGGGGTGGCTGGGCGGCCGACGATGCCCCTCAGCTCGAGGCAACCGGTTGGTTCCGGGTGGAGCAGTATGAGGGCAAATGGTGGTTCATCGACCCGGACGGCAGACTGTTCCTCTCCCAGGGCTCCCTGCACATGTCGGCCAACATATCGCAGCCAGCCATCGACGCAGGCTATACCCAGGAGCGCTTCAGCGACGAGGTCTACTTCCCGCGTCTACGCGCCATGGGCATCAACACAGTAGGCGGCAACTCCTCGTGGAAGTGGCACACGGGGAGGATACCCTACACCTACCAGATCAAGACTGGCCTGGCGCCGATAGACTATACCGACATTCTGAACATCAAGAAGGACGGTGGGGGCAATGGCATAGGAACGGTTGAGGACTTCAACGAGTGGATGGTTGAACATCTGAGCAGTGCACGGGACTACATTGCCGATCCGTACTGCATTGGCGTCATCGTCGACAACGAGTTGAACATCAGCGAGGACGGCAACACCTATTCTGAGCCGGTGGCAAAGATCTATTTCCGAGCGATCCGACATGCCCTTGACCAGATATCACAAGAGGTCGGTCGTCCGCACGACCCGGACCATGACCCGGACGTAGACCCCGATCACCCGGAGAAGTCGCCCATAGTCATGATCGACCCGGCGTCCAATGGCGGGGAGTGGATGGCGCACTACTGCGACGTGCTCGCCCAGCACCGAATGGAAGGGCACTATCCCAACCTACACAAGACCGAGTGGAACAAGCCGGTTGGCCAGTTCGCCTTCACCATGGGCAACATGGACGTCGGCGTGGCCCATTATGGTCTGACGATGTTCTTGAACCAGCGTCACCGCGCCCAGGGGGCGGTCAACTACATGGCGCTGGCCTACAGTCACCCGCAGAATATCGCCTGCCACCTCTACTCCTACATGAAGACAACGGCTCGACCATTGACCGAGTTCCGGATGCTGGTCAACAAGTCGGACACAACCGATTACTATCTCGCCGAATACCTGGGAGCGATGGGCGACTACATGTACCGCATCCACATGGGGTGGGAGATCCCCGAATGGCAGAGCCCACAGGTCCCGGAGCCTCCGGACGATAGGGTGATCGCCAGCGGTGTCGAGCCTGATGGCACGGGCGGTACCGATCCCGGTGACCCGGACGGTGGCAATCCCGATGGCGCATCGGACGCGGGCTGCGGCTGCCAGGCCGCGGGCCAGCCGCTCGGCAGCGGCCTTTGGTGGTTGCTCCTTTCCGCCGTTGTGGCACGCTCGGCACGGTCGCGCAGGAAAGCGGCGCGGTCGCGGAAGCCCCATTCGAGGAGAGCGCAAGGGAAGCTGAGCTCGCACTGGCTTGGCGTCCGGAAGGCCCCCCGGGGTGGTTCCATGTGCTACGGTCGACGTCATGAGACGCCAGCGCTACAGCACGTCGACGATCGCCCTGAATGGCTGGGCCAGATCTGAAGCTCTCCCGGACGGAGTTGGAGGGGGCGCTATGGAAGGCGGGCTTCGCTGACCTGCAGAACGACGACAAGCTCCTGCCGTACCAAATCGTGGTAGAGGCCAAGAAGCCCAACGGATAGGGATGGTTCGGGTCCGGCTCGGAGGAGCAACGCTTGGCACGCCAAAGTCACAACAAAACTCATACAGGGTGGTCGAGCGACCACGACCACGTCTTTGGCCAGGACCGGCCCTCGGCGAACGAACGGAGGACCATCATCGTCGTGGTCATCACCGCCGTCACCATGGTCGTGGAAATCGCCGCCGGCCTGGCGTACGGCTCCATGGCCCTGTTGGCGGACGGCCTTCACATGGCGTCCCATGCCGTGGCCCTCGGTATCGCGGCCTTTGCATACCGGTACGCAAGAAAGCACGCGGCGGATCCTCGCTTCAGCTTCGGCACGGGGAAGGTCAACGCGCTAGCTGGCTACAGCGGTGCAGTTCTGCTCGGCGTGTTCGCCGTAGGAATGGCGGCCGAGAGCATCGAGCGGCTCGTGAACCCGGTGGAGATCGCCATCAACCATGCGCTCGTCGTAGCGGTCTTGGGCCTGCTCATCAACGGGGCCAGCGTGCTCATCCTCGGGGTTGGGGACCATCGTGGCCATAGCCATGACCACGATGGTCATGTCGCCAACGATCATCTCCAGCACCACGACCACAACCTTAGATCTGCCTACCTTCACGTCTTGGCCGATGCGCTGACCTCGTTGCTAGCTATCGGCGCCCTGCTGGCGGCGAAGCTCTTCGGACATACATGGCTCGACCCGCTGATGGGGATTGTGGGCGCCGTCCTGGTTGCGAGGTGGTCAACGGGCCTACTGCGACAGTCCGGGCGTGTGTTGCTTGACAGGCAGGCGCCCGAGAAGGTGCTCGACGAGATACGCGGCAAGATCGAAGGGCTTCCCGACACCACCGTTGCAGATCTGCACATCTGGTCGATAGGGGCAGGAAGACGAGCCGCTATCATCGCCATCAAAACCGGCTCGCCGCAGGATTTGGACGTGTACAGGAACGCTCTCCCAGACGGCCACGACCTCGCGCATGTGACCATCGAGGTGTATCACCAGCCGACTGAGTGACCCGATGGGCTCGTCGCCAGAGCCGACGCGGGGGCCAAGAAGCTGATGCGAGAGTTGATCCGAACCGAGTAGACTTGCTCGAAGAGGGAATGCTGGCAACGGTGATGCAGAGGGCGACCTTGCCAGGGCTACTAGTGGCGAGTCTTGTCTTGGGGGCGGCGACGATCGGCTGCGGCACGCCGCAGCGCCCCGTCCCTGCGCCAGGATCGGCCCGGCTCCGACCGGCACTGTCAACAAGCCGAGGTGTGCCGCGTGCAAGGGCGCTGCCACGTGGACGCAGAAGGGCTGAGTTGCGAAGCTCGAACGACTCGAGACGGTAAGCGCTCCTCCTACTGAAACGTCGATCATCGAGGGTGAAGAGCCTGAAGAGCCGAGCCCGAGGTCCAATCCCCGTAGCTGCTCCCATATCGGGTACGGCTCGAAGATGACGATCGCCCGGCCAACCACACGGACTGGGGCAGGGCGATCGGCTACTCGTGGTCTGCTCGATGGGCCATGGCGTCCACGTCAACCCAGTCTTCACGTGTCGAGAACTGCGTGCGGGCAGACGCACGCGCGCTCAGCGGCCTCGGCGCGCTCGGTGCTTGGCAAAGCCCACGAGCTTGCTGCCGACCATGCGCGCCGTGGCCCGCCAGCGCGTCGCCCTGGCGATGTCGAGCCGCTGGATCTCGACGACGAGGTCGCGGCCTTGCACCTCTACCTTGGCATAGCGACCGCCCGAGAACGGTCCGGGGTTGACCACCAGAGCTCCGGCGACCCGGTCCTCAGCGACCGACTCGTGGATGTGGCCGCACAGGCACAGGGCGATGCGATGGGTCTCCAGGATCTCGCGCACGGCCGTGGAGCCGACGTGCTTGCCGGAAAAAAGCCGGTCGGTGCGGGTGTCCCGGGGCGGGCTGTGGCTGACGGCGATGCGAAGGTCCGAGTGCCGAACCGCCTCGTGGCCCTGTTCGAGCAGGCGGGCCAATTCGGCCTCGCCGAGCTCGAAAGGCGTCTTGAACGGCGTCGGGTTGGACGCACCGCAGCCGAACAGGCCCACGCCCTCGACAAGCAGGCCGCGGCCGTGCAGCGCCAGCCCTTGTTGCTCGAGCCAGCCGGTCACCGAAGGCTGATCCACGTTGCCCGGCACGCCCAGCACCCGCGGGAAATGGGTGCGCAACGGCTCGAGCACCCGCGCCGCCTCGCGCGGCCTGCCGAAGTTGGTCAGGTCGCCGCCCACCAGCAGCAGGTCCGCCGTCCCTTCCCGCTCGATGAGCGGTCCGGCGTACTCCTGCACGCCGTGCAGATCCGTGACGAACACCAGGCGCATGCTCTCGCGGATAGCACGAAGGATGACCGGCCCTCACCCACCATCGAGGGTGAAGAGCCGATTCCGCATGGGACCGAAGGAGGGACTCGAACCCTCAAGCGCGTAAGGACAACGGATTTCGAAACGGTTGGGCCGGTCCTCTCCGCCTTGAACCCCCCGCGTTTTCAGGCTGTTGGCGACCCAAGATGCGACCGTTCGCTACCGTTGGGACGCTCTCAGACGATTCCCAGACGATTTCGGAGCGCCCTCCAGCGAGCCCCCTGCATTCCGTCGGTACACACAGACGTCTACAAGTCGTGCTCGACAAGATGACGCTGCGCCTTATGTTCGCCGCAGCCGTTGAGGCAGCGGCAGTCGCTGCAATCGAGCTGGGAGCAATCATGAGCAAGGCTGATGTTCGATCCAGGCAGGCGCCGCTGCGCAGGCAATACGCAGAAGAACCTGAGGCCGCCATGGTTGCAGACAATGCACGGACAGAAGCGGTCGATCACTCCGATCCGTTCCATGCAAGCGTCTTTCCGAGGCAGGAGCTCGGCGTCGCTGTCCCAATCGGCGTTCACGAAGCTGTCGGAGGCTTGCACGACGCTCCAACCCCCGGTGACATGCTGTGTGCGGCCCTGGCAGCGTGTCAGGACTCTTCCATTCGAATGGTCGCCAACATCATGGGCGTGCAGATCGAATCGCTTGAAGTTGACGTAAGAGGTGACGTCGATGTGCGTGGCACTTTGGCGATGGACCCATCGGTTCCCGTTGG
>CAYTYV010000337.1:0-7437 GCA_964441055.1 uncultured Polyangiaceae bacterium
ACGATGGGGGCTCCGGGCGTCGCTCCGCTCCTTCCTCTGCCCCCAAACCCCCGCAGGGAAAAGGGGACAGGCTACTTTTTTTGCGCGCAAAAGGTAGGCCGTCCCCTTTTCCAAAGGATCGCTCGGGCCAAATCGTCAACGGTCGGCAAGCCCAAACTTGCCGACCGTTGAACTGCCCCAGACCGATGCGGACGGGGGCGCCGGCCCCAGTGGCGCCGCTACTCCTTGTCGAGCTTGCCCACCAAGCCGAGGGTGAAGAACGCACCCATGTACTTGAAGTGCGGCCGCACCTTCATGTCGACCTTGTACCAGCCCGCGTTGCCCGGCACCTCTTCGACGGTGATCTGCGCCTTGCGCAGCGGCCGCCTGCCGCGGATCGACGCCGAGATGACGTCCTGGTCGGCCACGTACTGGCTGATCCACTTGTTGAGCTCGCGCTCGAGGTCAGCCCGCTCCTTCCAGCTGCCGATCTGCTCGCGCTGCAGCACCTTGATGTAGTGCGCCAGTCGGGAGACGATGAACAGGTAGGGCAGCTGGGTGCCGAGCCGGTAGTTGAGCTCGGCGGCGCGCCCTTCCTCGCTCTGGCCGAAGAACTTCGGCTTCTGGCAGGAGTTGGCCGAGAAGAAGCAGGCGTTGTCCGAGTCCTTGCGGAAGGTCAGGCCGATGAAGCCCTCCTCAGACAGCTCGAACTCGCGCCGCTCCGTCAGCTTGATCTCGGTCGGGATCTTGGTCTGGATCTCGCCCATGGCCTCGTACTGATGCAGCGGCAGGTCCTCCACCGTGCCGCCCGCCTGCGGCCCGATGATGTTCGGGCACCAGCGGAACTTGGCGAAGCTGTCCGCCACGCGGGTCGCCAGGGCGAACGCCGAGTTGCCCCACAGGTAGCGACCGTGCTCGCCGACCACGTCCTCCTCGTAGTTGAAGGCCTTGACCGGGACGGTATTCGAGCCGAAGGGTAGACGCAGCAGGAACCGCGGCATGGTCAGCCCGACGTAGCGCGAGTCCTCGGACTCGCGGAAGGACTGCCACTTGGTGTACTGCGGCCCCTCGAAGACCGCCTTGAGGTCCTTCATGTTCGGCAGGGTCAAGTAGTCGTCCAAGCCGAAGAACTGCGAGCCGGCTGCCGCGATGAACGGCGCGTGCGACATGGTGGCCACCGCCGCGCAGTTCTGCAGAAGGGAGATGTCCTGCGGCCCTGGCCCGAAGTCGTAGTTGCCCACGATGAGGCCGTAGGGCTTGCCGCCGAACTGGCCGTACTCGGCCGAGTAGGCGATCTTGTACAGGCCGCTCTTGGGGATCTCCGGCGCGTCCTCGAAGTCCATCAGCAGGTCTTCCTTGGACACGTTGAGCAGCTCGACCTTGACGTTCTCGCGGAAGTTGACGCGGTCCACGCAGAACTTGAGCCCTCGCCAGGCCGACTCGAGCTGTTGGAACTTCTCGTGGTGGAGGATCTCGTCGATCTGGCGCGACAGCTTGTGGTCGATCTCCGCGATCATCGCATCGACCAAGGCCTTGTCGACCTTCTCGCCCTCGCGCTTGGGCTGGACGAGCTCGGCGATGAAGGCCTGTACGCCGGCCTTCGCCACCTCGTAGCCCTCGTCGCCTGGCGCGAGCTTGGTTTCAGAAAGGATGTCGTCGAGGAGCGAATCCCCTTCGAGGGTCTGTGCTCCAGCCGCAGCTTCGGTTTCAGCTTCTGGTGCCATCGGTCGTCCTCCTACTCCTCATCCTTCTTGAGGCCGAGCTCGTTGATGATCTTGTTCCGCGAGCCCGGGTCATTGAGAATGCCCTGGATCTTGTTGCGGAACGCCTTCTCGTTGCCGAGCGGTCCCTTGAGCGCCGTAAGCGCCGCCCGCAGGTCAAGGAGCTTCTTGAGCTCGGGGACCTGGTTGGCGATGGACTCGGGCTCCATGTCCGACAGTCGCCGGAACCGCAGGTTGACAGGCAGCTCGGCCTCCTCCTCGCTGTCGCTCAGCTTGTCCGCCACCGAGAAGTTGAGGTTGAGCTTCTGCTCGCTCATCACCTTCGAGAAGTTGTCCTTGTCCACGTTGATCGGCTTGCGGTCCTCCAGTTGCCGAGGATCGGGCCGCATCGTGAAGTCGCCCATCATGAGCATCTTCAGCGGGAGCTCGACCTCCTCTTGGGCGTCTCCCGTGGCCGGTTTGTAGGTGATGTTGACGCGCTCCATGGGTGCGACTGAACCTTCCTTGCCCATCGCCGAACGCTCCTTTGCCCGCGTTGATCGTTTTGCTGAACTCGCTCATCCCCCGCATCGCAAATGGGGAGATAACGCCCGAGAATCGAGGGACGGAGCATACCGAAAAACCGGCGCCCCGCAGAGTGCTTTTTGCGGGACGTCGCTTTTTTCTGGGCGTTGGTCGCCAGCGGCCGTGCGCCGCGGAGCGCAAGCCTTTCCCCCGCCTCCCGTCGGTGGCCAACGACGCGGCGCGCCGTCGGCTGTGAAACCACCCCTCAGCCGCCCGAAGGCCCGCCGCCCAGCTTGAGCGCCGCGGCCGGGTCGAGCTGGCACAGCTGCTCGAAGGCCGCCTGCTGGGCCGCCAGCCGGTCGGCCGGGACATCCTCGCCCTCTCCTTCGTTGAGGGCGGAGTGAGCCGCGTACAGCCCTGCGAAAACCTCGGCACACAGCTCGGGCTGCCAGGCGGTGAGGTCGTGGCGGCGGATGACCTCGGTCAGCCCGTCGAGCTGCGCTCGGGCCACGTCGAACTTCCCCGATTGTAGGCAGAGCTGCGCCAATGCTAGCTGGCCTCGAAACCGGTCGGCCGGGCTGGGCGCCGCCGCTGCGGCCTTGCTGATCACTGTGATGGCCTCGCCCAGCTGGCCCTTGACCGCCAGCCCGCGGGCCTCTGCCAAAGGCTCGTCCAGCGGGCTCGGCCCAGCCCCGCTCCCGCCGCCACCGCCGCCACCTTCGCCTCCCAACGCCGAGAGCACCGCGCTTTCCAGCCACATCTTGGTTTGGCCGTCCGCCAGGGGGGTACCGTCGCTGAAGGCGAGGTTCGGCAGGGTAGGCGCCCGCTTGAGCATGATGGCGACCTCCACGACCAAGGCCTCCTTGGCCTTGATGAACAGCGCGCCCAGCCGGTCCATGGCATTGATCACGTAGCGATGGGGATCGAGCCACAAGACGTAGTCGGCGGCGGCCTCTTCGGCCTGGCTGATGAGCGCCAGATCGTCCGTGCCCGCCAGCCCGTCCCATGCCGCCTTGAGACCATCTGGCGGAGGCGGGACCAGGGTCTTGCCGTCGGTGGCCGGTGGAGCGGCGTCGAGGTCGAGCCACATGCCCATGCGGCTCAGCCGGTAGGCCATGGCGTCGTCGGGCTTGGCCTGCCGCATCATCAGGCCCATCTTGGCGAGCAGCCCGCCCGCCTTCGGAATGGCCCGGGCGGCCTGCTCGGCATCGGTAACGGCCGCCGGGTTGGCCGGCGGAGCCTCGGCAGCCTGCATGGGCGCGGCTGGCCGGGCTGCGGCCGCCGCAGCGGGGGCAGCGGCGGTCTTCTGCTCGGGCGGCGGCTTCTTCTCCTCCTTCGGGCAGGTCCGGATGAAGTGGCGGCAGGCCTCGCGGATTTGCGAGATGCCCGGGTAACTATCGCCGAATTTCTCCCGGAACTCGCCGTCTAGCTCCACGCTCAGCGCGTCGACCGTCTCGACCATGAGCCGGTCCGCGGCCGTCAGCTTGATCTCCATGGCGTCCACGGCCTGGTCGGACATCCAGCCGAGCATGTTGGCCCGCGCCCGAATGCGGCGAAGCGGCGGGAACATGTCCTCCCAGAAGGTCGCGGCCATCTCCTTGACCAGCACCAGCGCATCGACCATCCCCTCGAGGGTCTTCTGGCGCAGCTGGGTGGCGCCGTAGTAGCAGGCCAGGCGAAAGTCCTTGGACTTGCCGCGCAGCAGCTCCTCGGAGAGCTCGCCGACCTTCTCCCAGTTGACGGTCTCGCCGCTTAACGACTGTAGCTTCTCGACCTCGTCTTTGATCTCCTCGAAGCTCGGGTCATAGGAGATGTCCTCCCCTACCCCGCCGTCGATGGGAGCCAGCAGCGTTTCGATACGGGCCTTGGAGGCCGCAAGGATTTCTTCGGCCGACATGATGCCTCCTCGAGCAGTGGCGCCTATAGCGCCTGCAGAAACCGCGCGATGGACAGGTCGTTCTGGGCAACCAGGTCTGCCAGCTCCGCTCCCAGCCGCCGCTTGGCGGTCGCGTCGTCGATGGACGGAGACATGCGCAGGTCGGTGATGTGCTCGGCGTCGTCCGCCGCGGCGATGATCTCGCGAAAGGTGGCCACGTGCGGCGGCCCCACGTGCGCGACCAAGGAGCCCTGGGGCGTCCAGAAGGCGTTGAGCACCGTGCGCTGCCACTTGGCGAGCCGGATGGTCATGTCCATCCAGACCGAGGCGGCGTAGGCGTCGCCCGCCCCCAGCGGAAAGCGGATCGCCAGGTGGGTGGCTGGCAGCTCCTCGCCGCGGAAGATCTCCACCGACATGTAGATGTTGTGCATGACCCAGAAGCGGAAGGCCTCCGAGCCAAAGGCCGTCTCCCAGAGCGCGCGCATGGACTGGTGCTCGAGCCAGTTGTGGTAGGCCGAGGTGGCTACCTCGGCGTTCTCGAGCGACGGGGGCTGGATCTGGGTCACCCGCGTCAGGAAGTCGTCCACCCCGAGGCTGCGACCGTTGGTAACCAGGCGGTAGGCCGAGCTCAGAAAGGGCCACAGCGCGATGGGCAGGGCCGGCCCCGTGGCTAGCAGCTGCTCGTAGTCGTAGCTGACGCCGACCATGATGGGGTAGTGGCGGCCAGCTTTGTCACCGCTCGCCGCCCACACGCCCACCAGCCCCCGCTCGGGCTCGTCGTCGCGGTCACCCTCACCGCGGTAGATGAACAGCCCCAGCGCCGGACGGTAGGCCTGCTCGAAGCCGTCGGCCAGGGTCTCGCGCGCCAGGTGGATGCTGCTTCCCAGCCAGTCATCGAAGGATTTCACCACCTCGCTCGAGAAGTTCACCCCGATGAAGTCTCCGGTGGCGGGGAGCTTGCCGTAGCAGCATACGGCAGGCGGTTCGGCTTTTCTGCGTCGCCAAAACATCGCGGCACCCCGATGGATACACGAGCGGCGCACAGGAGTGAACCACCATGCGCCCCCGGGGCGAAGCAATCGGTCGGGGTTGACGAGACGGGCGCTATCCGCCGAACCGGTCCCCGATGCTGGGCGGGCAGTTGAGATTGCGGAAGAAGTTCGGGGCGAAGGGATGGTTGGCGCGAGTGGGCCAGACCTCCATGATGACCCGCACGGGTGGAGCGGCCATCTGCCACTCGACCGTGAAGCGGCTATCGTCGTCCTTGCGCGCGGTGGTGCGCCCCGACTCGAACAGGCGGAAGATGCCCCAGGGGCCGTCCCGCTGGATCTCCTCGTGCAGGCCGCCAGCGCCGCGGACGACCATGCTGGCCCCAGGAGGCCCATCCGGTCCCGGCCAGGTGAAGGTCTGCCAGTACTGCCGCTCGTTGCGGTAGCGCTTGACCTGACCGTCCACGGTGAGCGTGATCTCGCTGACGATGGGGCTGACCGTCCTCAGGTTGATCTTGAACAGGACCTTGGGCTCCTCGCCCCCTTGAGCGAACAGCGCATCGGTGATCTCGTCGGCCCGCTCCAGACAGTTGTACATGTTGGGGTTGAAGGGCGTGTAGCGACGAGCCGGTCGGGGCGTGCCGCCGAGGGAGGTGGCGGGCACGAACTGGTGGTTGACCTTCTTGTGGAAGCCCTTGAGGTACTGCTCGTAGAAGCCCCACAGAACCCCGTCCTTGGGCTTGAAGAAGGCCATGGCATCCTCGAAGGAGGAGTCCTTCTTGGCCGCCACGTTGAACGGATAGCGATTGCGGACGTTGTCGCGGTAGGGCGGCCAAACGGTCACCTCCCACAGGCCGCTGGCCGAGCCCCCAGCGGAGTGCACCATGGCCTTGTACGACTGGCGCAACGGGTTCATCAGAAGCTCGCGCATCAGCATCTGGCCCGTGGGGTCGAGCTGCAGCAGCTTGCCCTCGGTGTCGGCCACTGCCGCCTCGAACATCTCGGTGACCTTGGAGGTGTCGGCGTTGGGGGGCCCCTCCTCGATGATCTGCATCTCGCCGGCCAGCTTCTCCAGGCTGCCGATGTAGCCGCCAAGCCCGCTGGGCGGCGGGGGCTCGCCCTTCTTGGGCGGCTGCGGGAAGGCGAAGGCCACCATGGACTCGAACTTCTCGGGGATGGGATCGATCCGCTCGGCCAAGCCCTGGCCGCCGAACCGGAGCGCGCTGCCCTGCACCCGAAGCCTGCTCCCCACCCGGTGGCGAAGACGCCGCTTGATCTGCTCGATCACGCCCTTTTTGTCCGCCGCGGCGCCCTCTTCGTCCTCCCCCTCGGCGCCCGGGAACTGGGTGTTGTCGCGCAGCACCCGCAGCAGGCGCCAGTACGGCCAGTCCGGCGTGGCCAGCGCCTTGAACTCGTCGATGGCCTCGAGGTTGTTGGTCGGAATGGCGACGTCCACGTCGCGGAAGAACTCGATCCACTCGGTGATGTACTGGTTGTCGTAGTCCTGCCGCACGCGGTCGAGGGCCTGCTGGATCTTGGAGCCCTGCTTCTTTTCGTCGCGCGTGAGCGGTACCACCCACTTCTCGCGCTCGAGGATCTCGTAGCCGTTCAGCAGCGAGGTGATGACGGCCTCGTGGCCCGCCGCGGTGTACGGCCCCCGCACCTCTTGCCACTTGTTCTCGCGCTTCTTGCGCTTGCTGCTGACCTTGGCCAGCACGTCCGGCCGGTCCGCGAACATGTCCTTAAGCGTGATCGGCGGATAGGCCAGGTTCTCATAGGTGTCCGGCCCAGCCTCGTCGAGCTTCTCGTCGATGAGCACCGTGACGAACTGGTCGTAGTAGCGCTGCCGCGGACCAATGCGCGTCAGGATGTCGCGCACGCGCTGGACGAGCGGCTCGTCTAGCTGCTCGCCGTTGATGAGGCCACGCGCGAGAAGATCGACGTAGTAGGTAGCATGAGGCTCGAGCCGACCGCGCAGCTGGGCCTCGGACATGACCGTGGTGGGCCGAAGAATCCCAGCCCATACCCCGATCAAGCGTCCGGTCAGCCACTCCTTGTAGTCCTGCAGATGGTCGCGGTTGCCGAGCGGCGGCGGACGGTTGTCGAGCAGCAGGTAGGTCTTGAGCGCGTTGTACTCCTCGAGGTACTTGGCGCCCGTAGTGCTCCCGATTTGGGTTTCCAGTCGGGCCTTGACCGGCTCGACGAAGCCTCGCCGCAGCGAATTGACGTACTGCGCCAGGGTCGCGGGGAACAGCTTGTCGCCCACGTACATGCCCGCCCGATGGTCCAGTGGAGCGCCGTTCGTCTCGTACTCGTCGAGCAGCTCGAGGTGCTTGCGCAGGCTGTCGAGCTTGTCGATCTTGATCGC
>CAYTYV010000338.1:0-7417 GCA_964441055.1 uncultured Polyangiaceae bacterium
GTAGATCACGAAGTCGCCGTAGTCGCCAGGCTCGATCCACTCGCTCACCAGAGCGGGCAGCGTCGCCCACCGCTCGTGGAAGCCCGGCCCGGCTGGCACCGTCAGCGTGACGCTCAGCTCGGGAGCCAGCCTGGGCACCTTGCTGGGCACGGGTGCTCTGCGGTCGCGGTCGCCGGGCTCGAGGCTACGAAGCAGGCCGACGTGCACCTCGCCCGAGCCGCCGTCGGTGCTACGAGCGCGCACGAGCGCCCGCAGTCCCCGACCGTTGCCCCCGCTCGGGACGGTCCAGCCCACCGCAACTCCACTTGTCGCGAAGCGGCGCAGCCGCTCGGCGTCCCGCTCGCCCGGACCGCCCACCAGCGAAACGATGTCGGTCTCGAGCGACATCCGCAGCCCCCCTGGCAAGGGATCGGGCATGCCGAGCAGCCGCACCATGGAGCGGCGTAGCTGCAGCCGGGCGCGCAGCTTGACTAGCGCCTCGGCCAGCGCCACGCGGGCGTCGACGTAGCGCTCCTCCGCGAGCGCGTCGCCGAGGGCGGGTGCGGCAGCGCGCTCGCCGATATCGGCTAGGCTGCGGGCGATGGCCGCCCGCAGCCGGACGTCGGCCAGGCCGCGAATGAGCGGACGCACGGCCTCTTTGGCCTCGAGCCGCGCAAAGGCGACTAGAAGCTGCTCGGCCCGCTCGCGCGAGATCGTTTCGGGCTCGGCCTGGGCGGCATCGCGATCCTCGGGGTCGGGAAAGGCCGCGCTCCACCAGGCGAGCAGCTCGCGCAAACCTCGGTCGTCGCCCGACTCGGCTAGGGCCAGCGCAGCCAAGCGCCGCCAGCGGCGCTCTGGGCCCGCCAATAGATCGAGGCAAAGCGGAGCCCCCTGCCCCATGCGCGTGAGCGCGAGCGCGCTCCAGCGCCGCACCGCTTCGTCCTCGTCCCGCCGCAGGGCCCTTCGGAGCTGCGGGGCCGCCACTGGCTGGCCGAGCTCGAACAGCACCTCGGCCGCCTTGCGCCGCACGAGCACGTCGGCGTCGTCGAGCAGCGTACCCACCTCTTGGGCCGCATCGCCGTCGCCAGCGATGCCCCTTCGGAGCGCGGGTGGCCAGGCGCGGCGCGGCTCCCCTTCCCGCTCCCCGGCAGCCTCGAAGCGCCCTAGCGAGGCCACCAGACCGGCTAGCCGACGCCTCATCTGCTGGGCCACGGCGGCCCGCTCGGTCGAGCGGTCCTGCTGCTGGGCGGAATCGTCGGCCAGGTCGAACAGACGGCAGGCCCCTACCCGTCGCTCGCACACCAGCCGATGCGAGCCCTCGGCCCACAGGGTCTGCTCCGCCGTCTCCGAGAAGGCAAAGCCCTCGGCTTGCTCGGACGCACCCCCGAGCAGCGGGCCCAGATCCCGACCTCGCAGGCGCGGCGAGCGCGGAACGCCCAGGCCGCCGAGCACGGTGGGCATGATGTCGACCAAGCTCACGGGCTGGCTCACCCGCGCGGGCGCGAGCAGGCCTGGGGCGCTCCAGACCAGCGGCACCCGCACCTGCTCCTCGTACACGGTGGTGCCGTGGTAGCGCCCGCCATGCTCGCCGAACTCCTCGCCGTGGTCGGCCGCGACGATGACCACGGCCCGCGGCCGGGTGGCGCGCACGGCGTCCACGATCTCGCCCAAGCCCTGGTCGGCCGCGGCGATCTCCGAGTCGTAGCGGTCCAGATCGCGGCTGCCAAAATGGTGCTCGGGGTGGTCCACGTACGGCTCGTGCGGCTCGAACAGGTGCACCCACAAGAACAGCCGCTGCTCGGGGGGCTGCTCATCGAGGTAGGCGCGCACCTGGGCCAGCCGCTCGGCGGGCGAGGCGAACTCGACCTTGCGGTACTCGAAGCCCAGGCCACCCTGCTCGAAGTGGCGGAAGCGCTCGCGGTCGATGAAGAACACCGCGGGCGGATAGAACCCGGCCGTGCGATAGCCGTAGCGCCGCATGGCTGCGGCCCAGAGCTCGGAGTCCTCCCCTACCCCTTGCAGTAGCAGCGAGCGCAGGTACTTGCCCGTCATGAGCGAGGCGATGGCGTACGAGGTGTGGGGCGTCGGCGTATAGGCGTGCTCGAACAGCACGCCTCCTTCGGCCAGGCGGTCGAGCGCGGGGGTGACGGGACGACCGTAGCCATAGGCGCCGACGTGGTCGGCGCGCAGGGCGTCGATGGTGACGAGCACGATGTCGCGACCCGACAGATCCACCGAGCGGCCCGCCGCAGCCTGAGGCGTCCAGCTCTCGTCGCGCTCGAGCGGTGGCGGTGGGGCCCAGCGCGCGCCCAGTAGCACGGCGTAGCGCAGGATCGGCGCGCGCTCGACGAAGATCAGCCGGAGGTTGTCGTACAAGCTCAGCCTGCGGGCGGCGGACGGGGCAGCAGCGAGCGCGGCGGCCCCGAGCAGCGCGGCTGCGACCATCCGCGCGCGCGTCCGCCGTGGCCGGGCGGCGAGCTTGCCCGCGCGCGTGAGCCCCCAGCCCGACCAGGCGCCAGCGCCGAGCGCCGCCGTCGCGAGCGCGGCCACGGCCAGGCCGAGGTGGAAGGCCGGGTAGAGCCGCGGCAGCACCAAGGCGTTGGCGAGCTCGAGCGCGCACACCGCCGCGGCCACCAGGCCCAGCCAGCCGAGCCTACTCCGCTCGAGCAGCCAGCCCGTCAGCCGTCGCAGCGCGGGCGCGCCCCAGAGCCCGAGCGCACCGCCTGTCAGGCCCACGGCCGCGGCGAACAGCGGTCGCAGGCCCGTCGCCTCAAAGTGCCTTCCGGAGGCCACGCCGTAGCCCACCGCGACCCCGTAGGCGAGCGCCAGCGCGCCGAGCAGGCCCCGCCCCCAGCGCTCGGCGCCCGCGCGCACCGCGCGCCACAGCGCCGCTCCGCCCACGACCGCGGGAAGGGCGGTCACCACGGCCACGGGCAACAGGCCGGTCAGCACACGGCCGAGCTCGTAAGGGCCGGCTATCTCGCGCCGCGCCAGCAAGGCCACCACCACGGCCTCGCCCAGCAGCACCGCCGTAGCGCCGAGCAGCGCATCGGCGAGCGCCAGCGCCCAATGCGCCGCACCGCGGTCCGCCTCGTCGTGCGAGCTTGACGGCCCGGACGGGCGGGCTCCTCGGCGCATGGCGAGCCGCACCGCCGCCGCTTCAGGAAAAGGAGATGTCCTGGATCTCGTAGTGGCGCGTACCCGACGGAAGTCGTACGGCCACCTCGTCGCCCACCTCGTGGCCCAGCAGCGCTCGAGCCAGCGGCGAAGCCACCGAGATCTGCCCCGCGTCCACGTTGGACTCCTCTGGGCCCACGATCTGGTAGACGACCTCCTCGTCGGTATCGACGTTGAGCACCGCGACCCGAGCCCCGAACTTGACCCGATCTCCAGAGAGCTTGCTCGGATCGATCACCTGGGCCCGCGCCAGCAGGTCTTCGATGTACTTGCTCCGCGCGACGAGCATGCCCTGCCGATCCTTGGCCGCGTGGTACTCCGCGTTTTCGGACAGATCGCCGTGCTCTCGGGCCGTCGCGATATCCCGGACCACGCGCGGCTCTTCCACCTCCTTGAGGTGCTTGAGCTCCTCGCGAAGGCGCTGATGGCCGCTGGGCGTCATCGGTACTCTGGTTTCCGCCATGGGTGACCCCCGGATTGTCCTTGATAATTGAAGATTTGACGACTTTTCGTCAACGAATTTCTACGGGGCGCCGAAGCGCGCCCTCCCCTGCACGCTCGATGCCAGGGGGCGCTCGGCTCAGCGATTTTCTGCGGCCGCCACGCCCTCAGCAGGTGGCGCGGAGGCCTCGCCCATCTGGCTCAGGAACCGTCGCGCCACGCGTCCGAACGGCCCGCCGTGCTCGCGCACCACGCGCTCGAACACCGCCCGAGCCTCGGCGCGCTCGTCCATCTTCAGCAGCGTCTCCCCCTTGAGGACCAAGGCCTCGGCGTCCAGCCCTGAGCCGGGATAGTGCTCCAGGGCGTAGTCCACCCGCGCCACGGTCGCCTCGAAGCAGTCCTTGCCGAGGTAGTAGCGGGCCACGTACAGCTCGTGCCGCACCAGCCGCTGGGTGACGACCTCGAGCATGTAGCCAGCGTCCACCTGGTAGCGCGTCTTGGGGTAGCGCTCGACGAATCGCTTGAGCTCCTCGTAGGCCTCGAGGGTGCCGCCTTGATCGCGCTCCTCCTGGGGCGGCAGCAGCAGGGTGTCGTTGATGTCGAGAAACAGCGCCTTGCCGATGCGGTAGCGGGCGTACTCGACGTTCTCGTCGCCCCGATGCCCCCGGATGAAGCTGCGATAGCCCGCGATGGCCTCGTTGTACTTGCCCTGCGCGAAGTCGACGTCGGCCAGCCGCAGCTCGGATAGGCGCGCGTAGCGGCTGTAGCCGAAAACCTTGCGGACCTCGCCGAACAGATCGCGGGCGTCCTCCCAGTCCTCGGCCTCGAAGGCCGCCATGGCCTCGCGATACGCGGCGAGCGCGTCCTCGGTGTAGGTCAGGCTGGCCGGGCTGCGCGCGGTGGACTCCACCTCGCAGGCCGCCAGGCCGAGCAGCGTCACGGCTGCTGCGCCGAGCAGCCGCGAGCAGCGCCGCGAGCCGCCCGCGCCCTTTCCAATACGCGCCATGGTGGCTACTCCTAGCCAATCCGAGGACGCTGTGCCACCTCTTCCGCACGAGCAGCCCGCCCATCCTTTGCCGCGGCCGTGGTAGGCTTGCGGTCCTAAGCGCAGCATCCGCCCCACCATCGTCCATGCCCCCTGCCCAACCCGACGACCCACCGCCCAGCGCCGCCGACCCCGACGCGCACACCCCCTTTACCGTGGCCGTGGTCGACGACGAGCGGAACATCCGCCGCGCCCTCGGCCTGATCTTGAACGGCGAGGGCTACGAGATGCTCGAGGCCGAGACGGCCGAGGACGCGGCCCGAGCGCTGGCCCATTCGACGCGCCCGGTCGACCTCATCATCCTGGACGTGATGCTGCCAGGCATGGGCGGGCTCGACTGGCTCGAAAAGCTCAAGCAGGACGAGCTCTACCGCCACATTCCGGTCATCGTGATCAGCGGCCACGCCCGCAGCGAGGAGGCAGCGCAGGCCATCAAGCTCGGCGCCTCGGACTTCTTCGAGAAGCCGCTCAACCGCGAGCGCGTGGTCCACAGCGTGCGCAAATCGCTCGAGAGCGCTCGGCTGCAGCGACAGCTCGCCGAGCTGCGTGCCCAGCTCGGCGCCCGCCACGAGATGATCGGCTCGAGCGAGGTCATGGAGCGGCTCTACCGCCAGATCGAGCAGGTGGCGCCCACCAAGGCCAACGTGCTCATCACGGGCCAGAGCGGCACGGGCAAGGAGCTGGTAAGCCGCGCCATCCATCGGGCGAGCACCCGCGCCGAGCGTCCCTTTATCAAGGTCAACTGCGCGGCCATTCCCCACGACCTCATCGAGAGCGAGCTGTTCGGCCACGAGCGCGGCGCCTTCACGGGCGCAGACAGCCGCAAGCGCGGCCTGTTCGAGCAGGCCCACGGCGCCACGATGTTTCTCGACGAGATCGGCGACATGGCGCTCGCGGCCCAGGCCAAGGTGCTGCGGGTGCTGCAGTCGGGTGAGCTTAGCCGCGTGGGCTCCGAGCACACTTTCCACGTGGACGTGCGCGTGCTCGCCGCGACCAACAAGAACCTCGAGCGCGAGGTCGCTGGCGGCACCTTCCGCGAGGACCTCTACTTCCGGCTCAACGTCTTTCCCATCCGCAGCCCCACCCTGGAGCAGCGCCTCGACGACCTGCCGCGGTTGGCCGACGCCTTCATGCAGGACTTCTGTAGCGAAAACGGCATCAAGCCCAAGTCGGTCGATCCCGAGCTCTACGCCGCGCTCGGCCGCCGCAAGTGGCCCGGTAACGTGCGCGAGCTCAAGAACGTCATCGAGCGGGCGGCGATCCTCGCTGGGGACGTGGTGACCGTGGCCGACCTGCCCGAGGATCCGCACGTCGACCCCTTTGACGACGGAGCGGCTGGGCCGCTCGCCGCGGGCGAGCCCTATCGACCTGCCCGCGGCGACCAGCGCCTGTCGCTGCGCGAGGTGCGCCAGGAGGCCGAGCGCCACCACATCGTCCAGACCCTGGTCGAGCTCGACTGGAACGTCTCGCGGGCCGCGGGCGCGCTAGGCGTAGAGCGCACCAATCTGCACAAGAAGATCCGCGCCTACAAGATCCAGCGGGGGGAGAAGGGGTAGCTGGGCGCACAGGGACGCGAGTGAATCCGGAAGCGGGCGCTCGGGCTCGGGACTCCGTCACCGCTGTCAGCCGAACAGATCCTCGACCGACTGCACCGTCGCGACGCGACCGATCCACGCGTCGAGCTCGGCGATGTCCGTGCAGGCGAGGATGCGCTGCTCGGCCTCGGAGCCAACCTCGATGCTGCGTGCCCGGAGCACGGTCAGCACGGCCTGCGCGCGTCCCTCGGCGCGTCCCTCGGCGCGTCCTTGGGCAACGTACTTGCGAGCGAAGTCGCTCTGGTACTGGTAGCTGCCGTTCTGCATCATCTCCTCCAGAGCGCGGCGCGCCGCCGCACCGAGCGAGGCCATCACTAGATCAATATAGAGCCGCGCTCGTTCATCGTCGAGCCCAGCGGCGGCGGCTAGCGCGGCCACGGCTACTGGAACGGCTTGCTCGCCTTTGCCGTGCGCGACCGCGGAGAGCACTGCGATCTCTGGCGCGCTTTTGGCCTGCTCGGCGTCCAACACCACAGGGATGCCCTCGGGACCCAACACCAGAGGTTGGAGCACAAAGCCTGGATGGCCGAGCGCGATGGGCCGAGCGCACCAGCGAGCGACCGATGCGTTCGGCGCGACTACCAAAAGGTAAACCGGCCCGCCGAGCCGCGCGTGAAGGCCGGTCAGGTACTCTGGCCACGAGCTGCGCTTCTGTCCATCGCGACGAAGCTGTACCTCGACCACGACGGCGAGCACGGAAGCGCCGCCTTTTCGCAAGGCCACGACCAGATCGGCCTGGTACACGGCGGGCTCGAGCTTGCTGAGCTCGGCGGGCTCGATGCGCACCTCGTCGTGGTGCGGGAGCTCGACGCCGAAAGCCTGTGAGAGCAGCTCGGGGGCGAGCGCAGGGCGGCTCCGCAGCAGCATCAGCAGGGCTTCGTGCTTCAGGCTGGGCATGGCGAAATTGAGCTCGAAGGGGCCGGGCGGGATGGCCTTGCCTCGAGGGCCCTGTCGCAGGAGTCATGCCAAGAGAGCGCGGCTGCATTTGCGCGCAGTTACAACGGCGATTGGTTGGCGGATTGGCGGAACGTGGCGGCGGCCGCCGGGCAAGCGGACGTCGTAGAACAGGCGGCGGGCGCACGCCCACAGCCGCGGCCTCACACGGCCTCGATGGAGAAGTACACAGCTGCGCCGTAGCCGTCGTGCCTGGCGTCGGCTTCGGCGAGCTCGGCGGCGAGCG
>CAYTYV010000339.1:0-7408 GCA_964441055.1 uncultured Polyangiaceae bacterium
GGGTGGGCTGGTAGCCGCCCATGCGGGCGAGGGCCTCGGCCTCGCCATCCCACGGCACGCCGGGGCCCCGCTCTAGGCTTGCTGGCGCAGCGGTAGCGGCCGCTGCGACCGAGGAGCTCAGCTCGACACCTTCGAGCCGGGCGCCGATTTCGCCAGCAAAGGGGATGGCGGCGACCCGAGCCTCGGCAAACCAGCCCAGCACGGCGCGGGTGTCTTCGCCCGCGGAGGCCCGCAGCGAGCTCAGGTCGCGGGCCAGCTCGGCGGCAGAGCAATGCCGCGCCCAGGCCCACACGGCCACGCCCGGCAGCGCGCCGACCAGGGCGGCCGACGTGCGCTGCGACGGGATCGCCTTCTGCTCGGCGCCCGTGGCGAGGCCGGCCACCACGGCGAGGTACAGGCCCTCGCCCGCCAGCGTGAGGGCGGCAATGCGGCCGAGGTTGCGCTGGCCCGCGATGCGCCGTGTGGCGATGACGGCCAGCGTCTGGGGCTCGCTGTAGACCAGCTCTACCTCGTGCGCAGCGCTCAGGTGCGGGTAGGCCTGCGCGACCGCGGCGATGGCGAGGTCGGCACGGGCGGCCGGCTCGCCTTCGAGCGCGCATTGTCGGTGGTCGCTGAGGAGCTGGGCCACGCGCGCGCTGAGCCCCAAGCTCGCGAGCGACCAGGCGCTCTTCCGCCAGCGACGCTCGGCGATCGGCTCGGCAGCGTCGCTTGCTGGGACCTCGGCGGGCACGCTCGGCGCCGCCCCGTAGCGGGCCAGATCCCAAGTGACCAGGGCCTCGCCGAGCTGGTTGCCCATACGGGCGAAGCGCTTTCGGGCCGCGTCGAGCTCGGCGGTGCCGTCGGCCTCGCCGAGATCCAGCTTGGCCCGTCCGATGGTGCGGCTGGCATAGGCAACCCACATCCCGAGCGGCGGCTGTACCGAGGACGCGATCTGTCGCGCCTGCCCCGCGAGCTCGAGCGCGTCGTCCGGCCTGCCCCGATCGAGCGCCACGTCGGCCAACATGGTCAGGGCGCGCGACTGGCCGAAGGCGTCGCCCACGCGCGAGGCAAACCACTCCTGCTTCTGCAGATGGCGCCGCGCCCGCTCCAGCTCGCCCAAGGCCAGCGCAGCGCTGCCGAGCTGGCCGTGCGAGATGGCTTCGCTGACGCGATCGCCCACCTGATGGTTGAGCTCGGCCGCGTGAGCCAAGACGGCCTGCGCAGCGCCGTAGGCGCCCAGCACCACGTACAGCGTCCCCAGCGAGTTGAGCACTTGAGCGCGCTCGACGAGCAGGTCATCGGACAGCGCAAAGGCATCGAGCAGCACGCGCAGGGTCTGCTCGGCGCGACCAGCGTAGCGCAGCGCCACGCCGCGGTAGTGACCGGCCACCACCCGCAAGAGGCGGTTGGCCCCAGGCGCTGCGGCCAGGGCGCCGAGCTCTTCGATAGCCTGGCCCACTACGGACCGCGGACCGCGCCGAATGGCGGCCAGCCACGCCTCGCAGCGGGCTAGCGCGGCAGCTTCCGACGCTCCCTCGTCCTCGAAGGCCTGCGCCGCGCTGGACAAGGCCTCGTGGGCGTCGTCCAGGCGTCCCTGCCGCAGGGCCATGGCCCCTCGGGCGAATTCCAGGGCTACCGCTGCTGGTCCGTCGAGCTCGAGCGCGCCCAGTCGGCCTAGCTCGGCGTCCACCCGCTCGGGGGGAGCGCTGCGGAGTAGCTCGGCAATGGGCGACTGGTCGGCGAGGGGGGAAAGTGGACGCATGGTCAGCGCTCCGAAGGGTGGGAGGGGCTATCGTCAGCTGCGGCGGCCAGCGCGTGCAGGGCGGCCTTGACGGACTCGATGGGCAGCTCGGGGCGCGCCGCCAACAGGCGAGCGACGTGCGCCGTGACGAAGGGGCAGGCAAAGGAAGTGCCGCTCCAGCGCCGCTCGCCGCCGCCCAGGGCGGGCGCCAGCACGTCGATCCCCGGGGCCAGGATCTCGTGGTCGGCCGTTCGCACGGTGCGCAGCGTATCCCAGCTCTGGAAGCTGCCGCGGCCGACGCCGATGAGCGACTTGAAGCGGCCGGGATAGGTGCGAAGGGTGGCCACGTTCGGCCCCGAGGCCACCAGCAGCACGCCAAGCGTGGCCGCGGCATCGGCCAGCTCGTAGAGCGAGAGGATCGGACGATGGTCGGCCGGACGAAGCGGCGCGTTGCGCGGGATGTCGATGCCCAAGCTCAGGTTGACCACGGCGAAGCGTTGCCTGACGCAGTGGCGCAGTGCCGCGATCAGGGCGCTGCGCGAGCCGCGCCCGTCAGGCCCGAGCGCCCGCACGCTGCTGAGCTGCGCGGCTGGGACCATGCGATGGATGATGCCCGCGCAGGCGGTGCCGTGGCCGCTTTGGTCCCCTCCCCCATCCGGCACCACGGCGTGTCCGCTAGCGCGGCCCTCCACCCGAAAGTGCTGAAGCTTCGCCTCGGCCAGCCACGGGTGGCCTGGCTCGACCCCAGAGTCGACCAGGGCCACCCGCACCCGGGCGCCATCGCGACGGACCGGCACGGGATCCAGCATCACCTGCGTCGGGGCCGAAGCGCTCATCCTGACACCCGTGCGCGGCCTGGCCGCTCAGCTCAGCAGCTCCTCGTCGGTCAGGGCGGCGTAGGGCTCGGCTCCGTCGCCCTCGACCAGCCCGGCCATGTACTTTTCGAAGCGCCCCAGGATATCGGCCGCCAGCTCGGCCTCGGCCGGCCCCAGCGCGGCCACGCGCCCGACCATCTCGGTGAGCTGCATCCGACGACGGTAGGCCGGAGCGAGCCGCAGGGCGTGGATGTGCTCGCGCAGGGCCGCCGAAAAGTCCGTGGCCGCATCGGGGTGGCAGAGCTCGGGCAGCACCTGGGCGAAGAGCTCGAGCAGCACGCGCTCGGTGCGGAACGACTCCAAGGTGAGCGCCAGCACGCCCGCGAGCCGCTCGGCCATGTGCAGCGCATCCTCGCGCATGTCCCCCTCCTCCCGCAGCAGGGCGGCGCCGCCGATCACCTCCGAGCCGATGCGGATGGGCACGAACAGCGCTTGCCGTGGCTCGGTCTCCAGCACGGGCCGCAGCACCTCGATCATGGCGTCGTCAGGCTCGAGCTCCGCGGCATAGCCCGCGCCGCCGCCCAGCAAAAACGCAAAGGGGGTTCCGCTCGGCAGAAACTCGAGCTCCACGCTGCGCCATTGCTCGGCTGTGGCCACGCCCGGGACCCGCAGCCGACCGAGCTGGCTGAGTTCCAGGGCCACCAGCGCCTCCGAGCAGGGCAGCGCCAGGCAAGCGAACTGGAGCTGCTCGCCCAAGCCACGGACGCGGGCTTCGGCCGCGCCCAATAGCGCCGCCGTCTCCAGCGTGCTGAGTAGATCGCGCAGCCGCACCGCAAACGCACTCATCCGTTGGTCACGCATCGCCGGATCATCGTAGGCCGTCGGAGGGACGCCAGCGAGCATTTGTCGGCCGAAGCGGCTTGGCCGAACAAGCGCGTCACGCTTCGGCGTCTTGGGCAGCAGGCATCGGCTGCTGCTGCAGCGCATCGGCCATGAGCTCGCGGTAGACCTCGCACTCGGTAAGGAGCTTGGCGTGAGACCCCACGGCGACGATGCGGCCGCGGTCGAGCACGACGTTGAAGTCCGAGCGCAGCACGTGGGGAGCGTGCGTGACCACCAGCACCGTGCGGCCGCGGGCCAGCGCAACGGTCTTCTCCAGGATGTCCTCGGCGGTCCCGCTCGGCAGGCCGGCTTCGGGCTCGTCCAGCACCAGCACGCGCGCCCCACCGAGCAGCATACGCGCCAAGAGCAAGCGGCGAAGCTCACCGCCCGAGAAGTTGGGCGGGTTTGCCTGGTAGCGGGTCGACAGGCTCCGCGAGCCCTCGGCGCGGCCAGCTAGCTCCGCTAGAGCCACGTGCTCCAGGGCCTCGGCCATGGCTTGGCGATCGGGCTTGGGCTCCAGGCCCAGTCCGAGGTTTTCCTCGATCGGCCGCTCGAGCAGGCGCGAGGTCTGCCGCAGCACCCCGAAGATCGCAGGGAGCTGGTCGGGCTCGATCCGGCGGATGTCGGTTCCGTCCAAGGTGATGGTGCCCGCGTCGGGCTCGTCGAGCCGCAACAGCAGGCGCAGCAGGGTCGACTTGCCCGAGCCCGACGGCCCGCAGATGGCCACCACCGATCCAGCGGGCACCTCGAGCGTGGCCCGATCGATGAGCGGCCGATCCGCGCCAGGCGGCGTGAACGACACCTCGCCAAAGGAGATGGCGCCCTCGATGCGCTCGGGCTCGACCCGCACGGCGTGGCGGTCCCGAGCCGGGGCCTCAGGCAGGCCCAGAAGCTCGGTGCAGGCGCGCAGCAGCGGAGCGCGCTCGATGAGCCCCTGGCGCAGCGCGTCCAGCGCCTCGAGCCGAACCATCAACAGCGGCACCAGTAGCAACAGCTCCGCGACCTCGCCCGCACCGTGGGCTCGCCCCGAAAGCTCCAGGGCCACCACGATGAGCAGCGGCGACATGGCCATGAACACGCTCTTGACCTGACCGGACACCGCCAGCGCAGCGGCAAAGCGGGCGCGCGAGGCAGCGCAGTGCTGCGCCGCGCGGGCGAAGTCCTTGATCGCCTCGGCGCGAGCGCCCCACAGGCGCAGGTCCTCGCTGGCGTTGAGCGTCTCTTGCAGCTCGGCGAAGACCAGGGCGTCGGCGGTCTGCATGGCCCGACGAGCCGTGCCCACCCGCCGCGAGGCCCGGTCGGCAAAGAGGCGCGAGAGGACGAACAGCCCGAGGCCCCCCACCAGGGCGAACCAGGCGTCGCTGACCCACAGCGAGTAGCCAAGGACGAGTAGGGTGGCGACCGACTGGGGCAGGCCCGCGCCCACGGACACGGCGAAGTCCGAGACCATGGCGGCCTCCCGGGCAACGGCCAGCTTGACCACCTCGGCGCCGCGGCCGAGGTCGACCGCGGCTGCGCGTTTCCCCGGGGGCGGCGCAGCCGTTGGAGGAGACCCGGTCGGGCGCCGTGGGGGCTTGGCTTGCCCGGGCGGCCCTGGCGCGTGGCTGCTCGCGATGACAGCGCCTGCCGCGGCCACGTCGCGGGGCGCAGCGCCGAGCACCACCGCCAGCATCTCGGTGCGCACCGCAGCGGTTAGATCTCCCGCCAGGGCGGAGCCGAGCTTGCTCGACCACACGCTGAGGCCCACGGTCAGCACGGTGGCCACCAGCGCCACGGCGATGACGCCCCAGGGCGAGCCCTCGGGGAGTAGCGCCCCGACCAGCCCGGCAAAGCCCCCAGGCGCGCGCGGCGCAGACGGGGTAACCGGGCCCGCGATGGCGGCCACGGCCCGGCCGATCACGCTCGGAAGCAAGCCGGCCGTGGCGCCCGTGGCGATCGCCATGGCCACCACCAGCGTCACGCGGAGCCACAGCCGCCCCTGAAAGGAGCGCTGCGCTCGGCGGACGATGACGAGCAGCGACTTCACGGCGGGCCCTACCCTACACTGGTCACGAGGTGCGCGTGAGCGGCAAACCCGTTCGGGATTGAAAGCAGAGCTTCGACGAGCAGCAAAGAGCTTGCGCGCCACGTGCCGACGCGGAAGGCTTTGGTCTGCCATGCTCATGTGCTGCCAAGGCTCGTGGGGCCGTGCGCTCATCGGGGTGGGCCTGGGCCTGCTGCTCGCCTCGTGCGGCAAGGGCGCGGAAGACGCCGCCGATGCTGCTCCAGACGACGGCACGACCCGCAGCGCCGCAGGGGCTAGCTCCGGCGTGCTGGTAGGCTCGGAAGGCTTTGTGCCCACGCCTACCAAGGCCGACCCGGTAGCGCTCGCGGAGCTGCTGCGCGCTGCGCCTGACAAGACGCCGTCTCCCACAGGACCCGACGGCGGAACCCTGGTGGGCAGCGAGACCGAGGTCGAGCCGACCAAGGGCTCGCCTGACGAGGTCGCGGCCGGGGCTGGGACGACGGGACCCGGGCAAGGGCCTCGAGCCGCGCTGCGAGCCGGCCGCATGGAGCTCCGTCCCCAGCTCAGCAACGTTGCCATCGAGCGCGCCGCCCGCGAGCAGATCTACTGGCGCTTGGTGCAAAAGTGCCGCGACGGCAAGGGCGAGATCCTGCCTCCCGACTCCATCACGCTGGTGTTCACCATCCGCACGGACGGATCCATCGATCCCGCCTCGGTCGGCGCAACGGCCGCGGACAAGCGCTACCGAGCCGCGGCCGAGTGCGTGGTCCGCGAGTTTTCCGCCATTCCCTTCCGCGGCCCCGAAGCAGCGCTAGATCAGGACACCCGCGTCATCGCCACCTTGCCGTCGGTGGATTGAGGTGGCGTCTCCTCGAAGAGGAACGTCGAATAAACAACGCCGCAAAGGGTATCCTCTGTCCCACCTGTGGACGGACGCGCATGGACCGTGTCCGGGAACGCGTCGAAACCAAGGTCGGTCGGCGCACGGCGATTGTACCGGACGTGGAGCTCGATCAGTGTCCGGCATGTGGCGAGCGGCTTCTGGACCTTGCAGCCGTGCAGCAGATCCGTGCCGCTCGCGAGGCGGCTGCCGCCTGAGTACGTACCCTGGCGCTAGAGCCCATCCCCGTCACCGCCGCCGAACAACGCGAGCACCTCGGCCTCGGTCAGCCTCTTGCGCTCACCAGCGATGGCATAGGCATCGGGCTTCTTGTCGATGAAGAACTCGAGCTTGATGTCGAAGCCCGTTGGATCTTCGAGCGCGCCAAAGCCGAGGTGGTAGCGACCCTGGTGCGGCCCGGGCGCCGTGACTCGGTAAAAGAGCGACGTCCCGCACACCGAGCAGAAGCCGCGCTCGGCCCAATCCGACGACTTGAAGGTCGTGATCTTGTCCTCTCCGGTCCACTGCACATCGTTGCTGCCGACGCCCATCAAAAAACTGCCCGTCCAACGCCTGCACATGTCGCAATGGCACGCGGAAAGCTTGGGCTCGAGCCCCTTGGCCGTGAACGTCACTGCTCCGCACAGACACTTACCTGCTCGTTCCATGGTCTTGCTCCTCGAGCCGACGCTAGCAGAGCCTCACCCACGGGTACTACCCGGGTTGCGCCAGCAGACTGGCGTGGCTCGGGGCTGGAGAGGAACGAGTCTCGGGCAACGTCTTGGGCTGCGGCGTCGTCTAGCAAATCAGTCCCAGACGACGTCCACCAGCCCCGACTCGTTCAAGGCCGCGTCCCGCGAGATCAGCTTGGCGCCCACGCGGCGAGCCGCTGCCGTGATGAGCCGATCGAAGGGATCGCGAATAGCAGCCAGCGCGGCAAACTCGTCGATCTGGTCGAAGTCCAAGGCCAGGTAGCGCCATCCGGTCTCCTCGAAGGCACGACCGAGGGCCGCCAGGCCAAGGCTCGTCCTGCCTCGCTCGTGGAGCATGACGATCTCCGCCGCTGCGGCCGCGGGAACCCACACCTTGGCGCCGTCGGCGTCGGC
>CAYTYV010000340.1:0-7399 GCA_964441055.1 uncultured Polyangiaceae bacterium
GTACTTCTTCGACATGGCCAACATCCGGGAGCACTGCTCCTGGGTCCACTCCAAGGAAAAGGAGGAGGCCTGCCGCAAGGCCAAGGACATCGTGCGGATGTCCGTGGCCCGCACGGTGAACCTCGAGCCCCTGCAGGAGTTCGACCTGCCCGTGGACAAGCGGGGGCTGGTGGTCGGCGGCGGCCTGGCCGGGATGACCAGTGCGCTGGCGCTGGCCGACCAGGGCTTCGAGGTCCACCTGGTGGAGCGGGAAAACGAGCTGGGGGGCATGGCGCGGAGAATCCACACGACCCTCGAGGGGCTGGATGTTCAGGCCTATCTGCGGGAGCTCATCCGCAAGGTCTACCAGCATCCCCTCGTGCACGTGCTGCACGATGCCACGATTACCGATGTCTCCGGGTACGTCGGCAACTTCGCCACGACGGTGCTATCGGAAGGGCGCGTCGCGACGATCCGCCACGGGGCAGCTATCCTGGCGACGGGCGCGGCCGAATACCGTCCCAGCGAGTATCGCTATGGCGAGGACCCGCGGGTGCTCACCCAGCTCGAGCTGGAAGGGCGGCTGGCGAGCGGCGATGACGAGCTCGAGGCTGCCGAGAGCCTGGTGATGATCCAGTGCGTGGGTTGCCGCAACGAGGAGCGCAGCTACTGCGCCCGGATCTGCTGCAGTCAGGCTGTCAAGAACGCCCTCAAGCTCAAAGAGCTGCGCCCACAGATGAACGTCTACGTGCTGTTCCGGGATATGCGGACGTACGGCTTCCGCGAGGACAGCTACCTCGAGGCAGCGAAAAAGGACGTGAAGCTCGTCCGTTGGGAGCCGGATGGCCGACCCGAGGTGGAGGCCGTCGACGAGGAGGAAAAGCCCGTGCTGCGCGTCACCGTGCCCGATCCCATCTTGGCAAAGCGGCTATCGCTGGATGCCGACCTGCTCGTGCTGTCGGCGGCGGCCGTCCCTGCTGAGGGCAGCGCGGAGCTCGGCCGGCTGTTCAAGGTGGCGCTCAGCCCCGACGGGTTCTTCCAAGAGGCCCACGTCAAGCTTCGGCCCGTGGACTTTGCCGCCGACGGCATCTTCCTGTGCGGCACGGCCCACTACCCCAAGCACATCCCCGAGGCGCTGAGCCAGGCCTATGGCGCGGCAGGCCGAGCGGCCAGCCTGCTGTCGCAGGATACGGTCACCGCCTCGGGCTCGGTTTGCGAGGTCAACGAGGAGGCGTGCGTCTCTTGCGGGGCGTGCATTACCGCCTGCACCTACGAGGCCATCGACTTTCGCGACACGCCCAAGGGCAAGAAGGCTCGGGTCAATCCCATCCTCTGCAAAGGCGATGGTCTTTGCAATGCCAAGTGCCCGACGAACGCCATCGTTCTGAAACACTTCACCGACGAGGAGGTCTGCTGTCAGCTCGATGCAGCGTTGGCTGCCCCGTAGCGGCGTAGCGCCGAGCCCGCCGCGGTCGACGAGGAGAAAGGACAGACGAGATGGGTGCTGGACTAGGGTTCAAGCCGAGGGTCGTGGCCTTTTTGTGCCACTGGTGAGCGTATTCCGCCTCGGACCTGGCTGGAGTTTCCAGACAACAGTATACGCCCGAAATCAAGATCATCCGGCTCATGTGCACGGGCAGGGTGGATCTGGCCTTTGTGCTGCGAGCCTTTGCCAAGGGAGCCGATGGCGTGTTCATCGGTGGGTGCTGGCCGGGCGAGTGCCACTACGTCACCGAGGGCAACTACGATGCCCTGGCCAACATGTACCTGTGCCGCAAGCTTTTGGGGCACATCGGCGTCGACCCGCAGAGGCTGCGGCTCGAGTGGATCGCCGCCTCGGAGGGAAGCCGCTTCGCCGAGGTCAGCAGCGACTTCGTGCGGGCGCTAGGCGAGCTGGGGCCGCTCGGCGAGCCCGAGGGCTTGGACGACGCCGCGCTCGGGCGCAAGCTCGCGGCTGTGATGAAGGTGGTCCCGTACCTCAAGCTGGTCGAACGGGCGAGGCTCAGGCTGCCCGAGAAATCAGAGCAGGCGTACCGCGAGTTTTTCACGGGCCAAGAGTTCGCCAGGCTATTCGACGAGCTCGTGGCGGGAGAGCTCGTGACGAGCGAGATGCTCTCACTCTTGGAGCAACGGCCGCTATCGACCGCCGCGATCGCCGAGGTCCTGGGGCTTAGCCCCTCGGAGGCCTCGCGATACATCAATGGCTCGGCGCGGCAAGGGCGCGTGCGATACGACGTCGAAACCAGGTGCTACGCGCTGGCCTGAGACAACAGCAGCCATGGATACCGAACGAATCGACCAGATCATCGACCAGCATGGGGCCGAGCCCAGCTCGCTCATCCAGGTGCTCTTGGACATCCAGAGCGAGCACCACTGGCTGCCCGGGCAAGCGCTGCGGCGGGTGAGCGAGAGGCTCGCCGTCGAGCCGAGCCGTATTCAGCACATCGCCACCTTCTACAAGGCCTTCAGCCTGGTACCCAAAGGGCGCCACGAGGTCCACATCTGCATGGGCACTGCCTGCCACGTCCGCGGTGCGACGCGGGTGCTCGACAAGGTACAGGATCTGACTGGCATCAAGCCTGGCGAGACCGATCTCGAGCTCAAGTTCAGCCTCGAGACGGTCAACTGCCTGGGCTGCTGCGCCCTCGGACCTGTGATGGAAGTCGACGGGCGGACGCACGGCAAGCTTTCGGCGAGCACGACCGAAGACGTGCTCAAGGGCTACGAGTAGGGGCAAGACCATGGCGCGGATAGGTTCGCCCGAAGAGCTCGGCAGGGTCCGACAGGAGATACGGGCCGAGCGAGATCCAAAGGCAGCACGCATCGCCATCTGTGCGGGCACGGGTTGTCTCGCCTCGGGCGCGGCCGAGGTGGTGGCCGCGGCCAAGGAGGAGCTCGCCCGCCAGGGATTGACGGCAGAGGTGGGCTGCCGTGGGACGGGCTGTCATGGCTTTTGCGAGCGGGGCCCCATCATCGTCGTGGAGCCCGAGGAGATCTGCTACCTCGGGGTAACGCCCGAAGACGTCCCGGAAATCGTCTCTCAGACCTTGCAGGAGCACAAGGTTGTCGATCGCCTGCTCTACGAGGATCCGACCACGGGCAACAAGGTGCCCCACGAGTCCGACATCCCATTCTATCAGAACCAACAGCGGCTCGTCTTCGGCCCCAATCGGAAGATCGATCCAACCAGCATCGAGGACTACCTGGCCATTGGCGGCTATGAGGCCTTGGCCAAGGCGCTCTTCGAGATGAGCCCCGAGCAGGTGATCGGCGAGGTCAAGGCAGCGGGCCTGCGGGGCCGAGGGGGCGGGGGCTTTCCCGCTGGAAACAAGTGGGAGGCAGCGCGCCGCGCCTCGGGCGAGCCGAAGTACGTCGTGGTCAACTGCGACGAGGGGGACCCCGGCGCGTACATGGATCGCTCCCTCATGGAGGGCAACCCCTTCAGCGTGCTGGAAGGGCTGCTGGTCGGCGCGTACGCCATCGGCGCGAAAAAGGGCTATGTCTACATTCGCCAGGAGTATCCCTTGGCGGTCAAGAACCTGGGGATCGCCATTGAAAAAGCCCGCGAGCGCGGATTTTTGGGCACCGACATCCTCGGCTCGGGGCTCGACTTCGACGTCGAGGTCCACCGCGGCGCTGGCGCCTTCGTCTGCGGCGAGGAGACTGCGCTGCTTAAGTCGCTGGAGGGCAAGGTGGGCGAGCCCAGACCGCGGCCGCCCTATCCTGCGGTAAAGGGGCTCTGGGGCAAACCGACGAACATCAACAACGTCGAGACCTGGGCCACGGTTCCGTCGATCATCAACCGGGGCGCGCGCGACTTTGCCGCCATTGGCACCGAGGGGAGCAAGGGCACGAAGATTTTCTCGCTGGTCGGCAAGATCACCAACACCGGTCTGGTGGAGGTGCCGATGGGCATCAGCCTGCGGGATATCGTCTACCGGATAGGCGGCGGGGTCCCTGGCGGAAAGAAGCTCAAGGCGGTGCAGACCGGGGGGCCGTCAGGAGGATGCATCCCGGAGGAGCAGCTGGACTTGCAGGTCGATTTCGATGAGCTCACCCGGGCTGGCTCGATGATGGGCTCGGGTGGGATGATCGTAATGGACGAAGAGACCTGCATGGTCGATGTGGCCCGCTACTTCGTGAGCTTTCTATCGGACGAGTCGTGCGGCAAATGCCTGCCCTGTAGGGAAGGCCTGCGGCAGATGCACAAGGTGCTGACTCGCATCACCGAGGGAAAGGGCCAGGAGAGCGATCTCGAGCTCTTGCAGGAGCTCTCCGAGGTGGCCAAGGAGGCCTCCTTGTGCGGCTTGGGCAAGACGGCGGCCAACCCGTTTCTCAGCACCTTTCGCTACTTCAAAGACGAGTACGAGGCGCACATCAAGGAGAAGAGGTGCCCGGCTCTGGCGTGCAAGGAGCTCATCTCGTACTGGATCGACCCGGAAAAGTGCAAGGCCTGCTTGATCTGCCTGCGCGCCTGTCCCGAAGACGCGATCGACGGCGGCAAGTGGAGGATCCACGTCATTGAGCAGGACAAATGCACCAACTGCGGCACCTGCCTCGAGGTCTGCCCGTCGCGCTTCGACGCGGTCATCAAGATCTCGGGCGAGCCCGTGCCGCCGCCCATTGCCGAGGAAAAGCGCATCATCCCTCGCAAGGGCAAGGGCAAAGCCAAGCGGGAGTCCAGCCATGCGTGAGCTCGTGCTAGAGATCGACGGCAAAAAGGTCCGAGCCGAGGAAGGGATGACCGTCCTCGAGGCCGCTAGGCTCGCGGGCGCTGCGATCCCCACGCTCTGTCACCACGCAGAGCTGGCGCCCTATGGCGGCTGCCGCCTGTGCATCGTGGAGGCCGAAGGTAGCGGCGGGACCAGGCTGGTCGCCTCCTGCGTGCACCCAGTCGAGGAGGACCTGGTCGTTCGAACCCGCTCGGAGAGCGTCGATCGGATCCGCAAGGTGCTCCTGGAGCTGTTGCTGGCCCATGCCCCGCATGCTCCGGATTTGCAGCAGCTGGCCCGCGAGTATGGCGCGGACGAGGCCCGTTTCGACGAGGAGGGCTCGTTCTGCATCCATTGCGGCCTGTGCGTGCGCTACTGCGCCGAGGTCAAGCAAAAGCACGCGGTCGGGTTCATCGACCGAGGCATGCGCAAGGAGATCAGCTTCATCCCGCACATCGCCTTGCGGCAGTGCGACGGGTGCAAGGAGTGCTTTCCGCTGTGCCCGACGTCGTACTTGCAGGCAGCCTACGTGCTGACCGAGTGCTTGGCGCACCGCTCGGGCTCGTAGCGACGCGGGGCGGCTGAGTTCGGCTGGGGAGCAGCGTCGTGATCATCGATGCCCACTACCATCTAGAGCCTCGGATGGAGCCGATGGATCGGCTGCTGGACCAGATGGATCGACACGGCATCGATCGGCTCGCCTTGATCGCCAACCCGGTGGAGCCGTTCCGCCTCGGGCCCATTGCCCACCGGGTGAGCGGGTGGATGCGGCAGGCGCTTCGCAGCCGCTGGGCCGCGGTCGGTCGAATCATGTATCGGACCACGGTCACGCCAGGTGGCAAGTTCTCGGCCCTGGGCAAGACCTATCGGATCATCGATCGTCCCGACAACGCGCCCGTGGCCCGCGCGCTGTCGCAGCATCCGCAGCGCTTCTACGGCTGGGTGTTCGTCAACCCGCGCGTGCGCGACGGGCTCGCCGAGCTAGAAGCATATGGCGCGCAGCCGGGCTGGGTGGGCGTCAAGGCCCATCCGTTCTGGCATCGCTATCCGGTTCGGATGCTGGACCGGGTGGCGGCCTGGTGCGCGGAGCGGGAAAAGCCGCTCTTGATCCACCTGGGCGGCGACCGCGAGCGCGGGGACTACCGCTGGCTGCACGAGCGGCACCCGCGGCTCAAGGTCTTGTACGCCCACGCTGGGGTCCCCTGGTACCAGGAGCTGTGGGCGTACATCGCGAGCCGCAAGAACGCGTGGGTCGATCTGTCCAGCCCCTATCTGGACGAGCCGCTGCGTCGCGCGGCCGTGCGCGAGCTCGGCCCCGAGCGGTGCGTGTACGGCTCGGACGGCCCGTTCGAGTACCCAGATCCCGCAGACGGCGGCTACGATCACGGGGCCATTTTGACCGAGATCGCGCGAATGGACTTGTCCGACGCGGCCCGAGCGCGGATCCTGTCGGATAACTTCAGAGAGCTGACGGGCGTCTGACCCGAGACGGGGCCTTTTATGGACTTTGCGCTGACCGAGAGGGTGAAGACCATCCTGGAGATGGTGCGGCCGTTCATGAAAAAGGAGATCTATCCGCTCGAGCGGCAGCTTCAGTACAAGTCCTTTCGCGATCTGCTGCCCGTGTTCGCCGAAAAGCGCGAGAAGGTAAAGCAGATGGCGCTATTCGCGCCCCACATTCCCGAGGAGCACGGCGGGGGGGGGCTGAGCCTGACCGAGTTCGCCCACCTGAGCGAGGAGCTCGGCCGCAGCCCGCTCGGCCACTACATCTTCAACTGCCAGGCGCCAGATGTGGGCAACATGGAGATCCTGCTCGAGCACGGCACTGAGGAGCAGAAGCGGCGGTTCTTCGAGCCGCTCGTGGGGGGCGAGGTCCGCTCCTGCTTTACGATGACCGAGCCCGAGTACGCTGGCTCGAACCCGGTCTGGATGGGCACGACGGCCAAGAAGGACGGCGACTGCTGGGTGATCCGGGGCCACAAGTGGTTCGCCACAGCGGTGGACGGTGCGGCCTTCGCCATCTGCATGGCGGTCACCGATCCCGAGGCGCAAAGCCCCTATGCTCGGGCCTCCATGATCATCGTGCCCACCGACGCCGAGGGCTTCGAGCTGGTGCGCAACATCTCGGTGATGGGGCACGCGGGCAGCGACTATGCCACCCACGCCGAGGTGATGTACCACGGCGTGCGGGTTCCGCTGGACCACCTGCTGGGCGGCGAGGGCGCTGGTTTTCTCATTGCCCAGCAGAGGCTGGGCCCGGGCAGGATCCACCACTGCATGCGCTGGATCGGCATCTGCGAGCGGGCCTTTGATCTGATGTGCCAGTACGCTGCTACGCGCGAGCTCGCTCCGGGAAAGCCGCTCGGCACGCGCCAGATCGTGCAGGAGTGGATCGCGGACAGCCGGGCGGAGATCAACGGCGCCAGGCTGATGGTGCTCCACGCTGCGTGGAAGATCGACCAGTCGGGCGTGTACGCGGCGCGCGAAGAGATCTCGGTCATCAAGTACGCGGTGGCAGGGGTCATGCAGCGCGTGCTCGACCGGGCGATACAGACCCACGGGGCGCTCGGCGTGACGGACGATACGCCGCTCGCCTACTGGTGGGCCCACTTCGTCGGGCCCGTCATAGATGCGCGCGCCCCGCTCGTGGGCCCACCAGTAGGCGAGCGGCGTATCATCCGTCAGGCCCATCGCGCCATGGGTCTGGA
>CAYTYV010000341.1:0-7380 GCA_964441055.1 uncultured Polyangiaceae bacterium
CACGCGTCGCAGCATGGCCAGCGACTGGAAGGTGAAGCCGTAGTCGGTGCGGCGGTCCAGCATGATGGCGTTTTCCCGCAGAGTGCGGCGGTCGTAGGCGGTGGGGGCCACGGTGCCCACCACGATGATGTTGCCCGTCTCGGGCACGGCGAACAGGTGAACGCGGGCAAAGGCCTTCCGCAGGGCGCCGATGTCCGCAGCCGTCTCGTCGTGCTGGTTCAGGTTGACCACGAACAGGCCGTCCGGCCCGAGCCGCCCCTGCAGCTCCCGCAAGAAGGCCACGGTCTTGAGCCGCAGCGGGGCGCCCTCGGGGTCGGTCTGCTCGCTGGGCTTGAGAAAGGCGTCCATGTAGATGACGTCGTAGCGCGGTCCCTCGCGGCCGAGGAAGGCGAAGCCGTCCTCCACCATGATGCGCGTGTGAGGGCCCGAGCGCACGCCGAAGAACTCGTCTGCCACGCGGACCACCACCGGATCGATCTCCACCACATCGACTGCGGTGTACGCGAAGTAGCGGTTCATGAAGCGCACCATCGAGCCACCGCCCAGGCCCACGATGAGGCAGCGGGTGTGGTGCGGCTTGAACAGATAGCTCACGAACATCGCCTGGGTGTAGTCCACGTAGAGCCGGTCGGGGCGGCGTAGATCTACGACGGACTCCACCACCTGCTCGCCGCTGTCGCGCACGAAGAACAGGATGCGGCGCTGACGGCTGTCCACCACCCGGACGTGCGAGTAGGCCGTGACCTCGTCGAACAGGGTCCCGTCGCCGAAGGAGACTGGCGGCCTGGGCTGAGGCTTGGTGAGCGGCGGCGGGCGAGCTGGGCTAGCGACGTTGGTCGCGGGATCAGTTGAGGCGGCGCTCGGTTCGGCAGTGGCCGCGCCCGGCTCGGGCACGCGATCCACACAGCGGCAGCCGCAAAGGGCGAGCACCCCCAAAAGCAGCGCCAGCCCGAGCGGGCAAGCGGGTTGCGACGGGCGGCAGCGGCCCCTTCGCGTCGCCGTTGTCCAGGCCGAAGGCACGGGCCTCATGTCTCCTCCGGATCGGGTCCTTTACTGGGCACGCGCGCAGGCTCTGCAGGCAGGTCGGGCCGTGGCCGAAGCGAGGTGCGGAACAGCTCGAGCGTCGCCTCGAGCGCCACCTCGATGGCCGCCTCTTCGGTGCGTCGGATCACGGGCGGAGGAGCGTAGGGGCTATCGTCGCCCACCACCGCCAGCACGGAACCGGCTCGAATCAGGGCGCCCGGCTCGGCGGGCCGCGCGATCGGCGCGACCGCGGTGGAGTGGACGTCGGCCAGCACGAACAGGTGCGAGGTCTCCATGTCCGAGGCGAGCACGCGCATCGAGCGGAGCTCGGCGAGGTAGGCCTCGTTGTCGCGTCGGCGGGGGCCGTGGCCGAACTCGACCCCGTAGAGCGTGTCTTTTGCGTGGACCAGGCCGCGGAAGGTGCGCTCGCCATGGCCCAGCCCGAGGGCGGCTCGCTCGAGGGCGGCGACCAGCTCGGGGTGACCGACGGCTGGATAGTCCCGTGACACGTAGCGGTCCGACGCGCCCTCGTCGCGCACCGCTGCAGTGGCGATGACCAGGCTGCCAGCCCGCACGGCCCCGGGCACCAGCGAGCCGGCCGTGCCCACGCGCAGCAGCAAGCGGGCGCCCAGCAAGATGAGCTCGCTCGCCACGATGTTCAGGCTAGCGCAGCCCATGCCCGTCGAGACGGTGGCGACATCAACGCCGAGCTCGTCCGACTCGATCCGGCCGAGGTAGACGTTGTGCTGCCGGTCGCTCTTGATGACCTGGCGGCTGACGAAGCGCTCGGCGATCCGATGGGCGCGCCCGTCCGAGCCGGGCAGGAACAGCAGCCGGCCGTGCTCGCCGTTGCCGCGCAGATGCTCGGCATCGATGGGAAGGTGATGGGGCTGGAACGGGGCCATGGCGTCTAGTCGAGCAGTGCGTCGAGGTCTTCGAGCCGTTGGGCGCAAAGCTTCGCAAGCGCGCGAGCGCCATCGTCGCCCCGGGCTCGGTCGGGCCAACGGGCCTGGTAGGCGGCGTAGAGCTGGTCGAGCGCCGCCTCATCGAGCCCGCGCCAGCGCTTGCGGGCTTGCTCGAGGAAGCGCGCGCGCGAGCGGTACTCGTCCCGGGGCCAACGCTCGGCCAGGGCCTCGCCGAGGCTCAGCCCTTGCTCGGCGAGCTGCCCGACGTCGCGCCAGTAGCCGCGCAGGTCCTTGAGGTAGCCCGGGATGTCAAAGGCGCGCGAGCCAGCATCGTAGATGGCGCAGCGCTCGAGTGGATAGCTGAGCCGCTCCCACTGGCTCGCCTCGAGCTCGGGAGCCAAGAGCGCGCCGCGGCGGATGAGATCGGTGCCCGGGATGCCGATGCGCAGCTCGGTACGGCTGTCGACCAGCTTGAACTTGCCCTCGAAGTAGACCACGTGGGTGCTCTGGTAGTCGGCGAAGGCCTCACGGAAGCGCGCGTCATAGGCGGCCAGGTGCTTTTCGAGCTTGTGGCAGCCGATCGTGAAGAAGACCAGATGTCGAATGCTCGAGCCGATGCGCTTCAGGTGCTCGAGCAGCACGGCAAAGCCGTGCTCTACGGTGATGCCCGTGGCCACCACGTCGCCCGCGAGCACCAAGGCTCCCTCGGGGATCTGCAGCTTGCGGTACATGTCCTCTTCGATGCGCCAACGCCCGTCCTCGGCCCGCCAGCGCTGCGAGCTCATGAAGGCCGAGACGTGCCGATTGAGGCCGAGGGCGCGGTGCAGCGCGTCGCGGATGCCGAAGTTGAGCCCGCCGCGTAGGTAGTGCAGCACGCACACGCGCTGCTCGGGGTGCTGCTCGATGAGGGGGCGGAAGGGCGCGTGCCGCAGGGCCTTTTCCACCGCGCGGCCGAGCGCATCGGTGTACTCGCAGCCGAGCAGCTCGGGGCGGTTGCAGATGTCGCGCGTCTCGGCCGTGGAGACCACGTAGCGCCGCACCGGGCCCGCATGCTCGCCGCCGATCTCGTAGTAGGCGGCCTCGGCGGGCGTTGTCCGCTTGGCGAGGTACTGCATGAGGTCCGCTCCCATCGTCGTCGCCGCGCCCGGTCCGGGATCCCGCATCAGGGCGAGCAGCTCGCCTGGGCGGTCTTGCCCGGCCGCACGACGGCCGAGCAGCTCGCGCCATCGCCGAAAAGCTGCCCCTGGCCATCGTAGACCACGACCGCGAGCGCGTACTCGCCTGGCGCGAGCGGGCCCAGGTGCGCTTCGGCGGCGCAGGGCATGGGAACGAGGTTGAGGGTCTCGTCGTCCAGCACGACGTCGTAGTAGTGATCGTCCGGGCACAGCGGGCTGTCGCCGTCCTGGAGCTCGGCCACGGAAAGCGCGATGGCGCCGACGTCGGTGATGGGGTTGCACAGCGGGGTGACGGTCTGGCCCGGCTCGGCTCGGGCAAAGCACTCGGCCCCTTGGGCGCCCTCGTCCACCGTGACGTAGAAGGAGTAGCGGTCTCGGGCGACCACGCCCTGCTCGTAGAGCACGCCGTCGCCGTCGCACGGCAGGTTCTGTGCGGGCCCGAGGCTCGAGCCCTCGGGCTGGACGTCGAAGCTCGGTGCGATGGCGCACGGCTCGGCTCCCAAGGCGGCCTCGGGCGTGAGCGCGATCCGGGTGGGCGAGGGGCTGGCGTCCTCGAGAGGGTCGCAGTCGGCGATGTACACGGTCTCGTAGACCCAGGCGCGGACGCCCGCGGTGGCGGCGTTTCCGCAGATGGTGGTCCAGCGGGGCGCGACCGGCTCGCCGCTAAGGGAATCGAGCATCTGGCGCGAGCCGCTCGAGGTGTCGCCAAAGGGCGTGAGCTCGGCCGCGGGCTGCTCGTAGCCGTCGATCTCGGCCGTGTACCACTTGCCAGGGATGATCACGCTGCGGTAGGCCAACAGCTCGGAGCACGGCGTGGGATACGACGAGCCCAGGGTGAACGGCGTGATGTCCTGCTCGTCGTCCCACGAGTGTAGCGTCACCACATAGGACTGCAGCGAGCCCTGGTTGCTGTTGCAGGGCACATCGCGCAGGAAATCCGCGGGGTCGACGAGCACCTGGGTGGCCGCGGGTCCGCCGAAGCCGAGATCGTCCTCGGTGCAGCCCGTTGCGGACGAGGTCGCCACGAAGGCCAGCCCCACGCGTACCGCCACGCCCCAAGCCCGGTAGGGCCTGGTGGCAGCAAGCTGGCCGCGCTCGGACAAAGCCATGGGCTTCGTGTACAGCAGGGCACTCGGAAGCGCCAGCCCTTCGCGCCGCGGCGTTCGTCTACCCCGCGTCGCTGGGCGGTTCCTCCGCGGGCTGGAGGAAGCTACACGCCTCGAGCACATCGGGCGCGAACAGGGCCCCGCAGCCGGTCTCGTTCGGGTCGACACCTGCCCGCGTGGCTGGGGCCGTCGCTCCCCCGTCTGCGGCGAGCTCCTGGCAGGCGGCCAGGGTCAAGCCCTCGTCCCAGCAGCGGCGCGCCTGGCCGAGCGCGGTGATGCAGGCCTCCACCATCCAGCCTTCTGGGCTGACGCCGTCGGCCACGCCGAACAGGCACTGGTCGCGGTAGTACAGCTGACAGTCCTCGACGTCCTGCGGGTCCTCGACCCCCGAGCCGGGGCAGCCGAGGACCAGCTCGCAGCGCGCCTGCTCGATGCGGCGGCAGGCATCCACCCCGACCGCATCCGTGCCACAGCCCGTGACCGCGGCGCCCAGGCCGAGGGCGCAGCCGATGACGGCGGCAGAGCGCGATGGCTGCATGATGGTGGGCCGTAGCACGCCCGAAGGCACAAAGTGGACTTTTGTAGCCAGCAACGCTCATGTTAGCGCGTGACGAGCGACTCGCCGCGCAAGCCGTCCTGGGCAGGGGCGGCCATGGTGCTCGCCGCTGGCTTTGGCACGCGGCTCAGGCCGCTCAGCGACGAGCGCCCCAAGCCCCTGGTGCCCGTGGGAGACCGCACCGCGCTCGAGCACATCGTGGACGCGATGGCCGCCGTCGGCATCGAGCGCGTGGTGGTCAACTCGCACCATGGCGCCACCGCCTTCGACCGCGCGCTGTGGGACGCGCTCGCCTTGCCCGCGGTTTGCTCGCACGAGCCCGAGATCCTGGGAACGGCTGGCGGCGTGGCGCAGGCGGCCGAGGCGCTGGGCGAGGGAGAGCGCTTGGTGTGGAACGGCGACATCCTGGCCGAGCTGGATCTGGCCGAGCTGTTTCGAGCCCACGAGGCCTCGGGCGCCGCCGCCAGCCTGGCCGTGGCGAGCCCGCCAGCCGGTCGCGGTACCGTGGGCCTAGACGGAAGTGGCCGCGTCGTGCGGCTGCGCTCCGTCGAGCTGGGCGGCGAGCAAAAAGCCGCGGACTTCGTCGGCATCCAGATCCTGTCGGCGCGGCTGCGCGCTCGGCTGCCCGAAGTGGGCTGCCTGGTGGGCGACGTCTACCTGCCAGCCATGGGCCAGGGGCTGCGGCTCCAGGCCGTGCCCGTGGTGCGACAGTGGACCGACATCGGCTCGACCGAGACCTACCTGGCGGCCAACTTGGGCTGGCTGGCCGCCACGGGCAAAGCGCGCTTCGTCGGCCCGGGGGCCAAAGTGCCCGAGGAGGTCGAGCTGGTCGATGCTGTGGTGGGTGCGGGCGCGCGCATCACGGGCCGCGGCCCTGTGCATCGCTGCGTGCTGTGGCCAGGCGCTCGAGCCCGCGCGCCGCTTGACAGCGCCGTCGTTACCACCGCGGGCACAGTCGTTCGGGTGCGCGACTGAGAGGGTGCCATCCAGCCGTCGCGAGCGGCCGTCCTACTCGGTGGCCAACATCTCCACCGTGAGAGCGGCCGTGCCGTCCGGGTGCTGCCCCCCAACGACCGCCAGCATGCCGTGTGGCGTGCCGAGCGGGATCGCCCCGGAGCGCTCCTCGCGCAGCGGCAGCTCGACGGCGGTTTTCACGACCAGGTCCACGGAAAAGGCACGCAGCAGCGCATCGGTGCTCGATTCGGTGCCGAGCAGCACGGCCCCGTCCGTGCCCGTGGCGTAAGCCGAGCAGTCGAGCAGCACGGGCAGCGGCTCGATCTCCAGCTCTTCGGCCTCGCAGCTACCCGTGCAAAGGGCGTCGAGCTGGCGGACGGGCGGCGCCTCATCGTCGCGCCGTCCGCCCAGCACCACCACGTGCTGGCTCGTGCCGCGGGGAAGCAGGGCGGCGCCCACCGTGGGGTCGCTGGGGTAGGGGCGTGCCACCGCGGTGCTCGCCTCCGGGCTCAGCACCTCGAGACCTGGCGCGGTCTCGCTGCCGCCAGCCACCACTAGCCCGATGCCCTCGAAGTACGCGGCCGCAGCCCCTTGCCGTTCAAAGGCAAGCCGCGCCGTGGCGAGCGAGCGATCCGCACCCACCACCAGGATGGCCCCGCTGGGCTCGCCAAGACGCGTCGGGCCCACCGCGTAGCCGGTTCCGTCGGAGCCGAGCACGGCCCGCCCTCCTGCCACCTCGGCGAAGCTCTCGAGCCCCTCGGGCAGCTCGGCCTCGGAGCTCATGCCGAGGTCGTAGTCCACCCAGCTCGCGCCCTGTCGGTCGATGAGCAGCACCGAGACGCCGTCCGCGCCCATCAGCATGGTCTCGGGCTTGCGCGGCATGCTCGTTCCCGCCGAGCCGCCCAGGGCTAGCAGATCGTAGTACGCGGGCAGGGTGGCCCCCTCGTCGGACGCCCCATCGGGCGCCTCGCCGCCGACCAGCATCAGGTAGCGCTCGGCCAGCACGCCGCCGACCGCCCCGACCCTACCGTGGCTCAGCCCGTCGGGCGGCCGTGCCCACTGTCCGATCCGTTGGGCGAAGATGGGCAGGACGCCGTCCACCAACCCACCGACCACCACCCCCAGCGACCGGCCGCGGACCCGCAGCGTTGTCTCGGCGTCGTAGCCCGTCACCTCGAACTCGAGCAGCCGGTCGTAGGGCACCTCGCCGAGCTCGAAGCTACCCCCAGGTGCGGAGCGAGCGCTCAGCGCGATGTCGCCCTCAGGGGAGCGGGCAGTGACATCGATGCGGGTGATGGCCGGCTCGCGGCTGAACGCATCGGTCTCGTGACCCGGCGTCACCTCGATGGTGAGCACCTCGGGATCGGACGAGCAGGCGCCAAGGGCGAGCAGCAGGCATGCCGTGCCACAGGAGGGGATCCGGTTCATGGCTTCGAACGGGGCGCATCGGCCCGTCTGTGAGGTGTACACCATACTTGGGCGTGGGTGCCCATCCGTTTTCGGCGTTCAAGTGGAAACCCTCGGCGGAACCCCCCTAGCGCACTTGCCTGGCACAGCTTTCCTCGATCGTTCACCGGACAAGGCCGCGATCCAACAGCAGACCACCCGTGCTGAGAGCAGAGTGGCGCGGCTACAAGGGGTCGACGCACTCGTCCATGTCC
>CAYTYV010000342.1:0-7380 GCA_964441055.1 uncultured Polyangiaceae bacterium
ACACGGCGGCATCGCCGAAATGGCGTTCAGGTGCCCACAGACCGAAAACCCGGGTTTAGCACGATCACGGAATCCACCAGCTGATTGGCGGAGTACTTCCCTGCTCTCTCCGGATACGCGGCCTGGACGTGCTCGAAGACCGTGCCGACGACGGCCTCGACCTTGGCCTCCGAATCGACGTCTAGCGCGAAAAGGCAAAGATAGGGTCGCGCCTTGCCTTGACCGCCGCACATGTCGCCGACGAAGGACAGTCTCCTGATCTCCTTCTTCACGTGGTCGTACTTCAGCTTCTTCTTGATCGATATGGCCGCAAGCACGGACTCGCGTGCGACGATGACGGCATCACCGTACTTCAGGTACGGATTGTGCTCTATTCCGTCGTACACGAGGATGTCGATCTGCCCTGAACGGCTCCCCGTTCCCAGATCCACGACAAAGCCACTCGCTACCGCGGCGCGTTCCGGGAGGTGGCGGACCAGGTACTCCGCTACGAGCAGCTCAACGAAGCGGCCCTCCTCCCCATCGTGCACCGATCGCTCCTGCGAGCCGTGAGGAAGAAAGGTCCTGAAGTTGTCGACAGCTGAAAGGAGACTATCGGTCCTCGTGTTCTGGATGGCCTGAAGCGCCCTCTTTGCCTTCTCTTGTTTCGGCGTCACTTGGTTCTCCAGACTCCCCAAGGCGCGGCGCGACGTCAAGGCGGCTTGCTGTGTCGCTACGTGCGCGTTCCCTCCAAGTAGATTGCGTCCATGGGAAAACCCTCGACCGGCTCAACGGCGCACCGATCGACCGACAAGCCCGCCGCCTCGGCCCAATCGGCAAGCTCCTCCCTCGTGTACCTGAAGGCCACGACATCCGACGCCTCACCGTAGTCGATGGGGCCGCTGCCCTCCCACGCTGCAGCGAGCAACTGTCCACCTGGACGTAGAACGCGCCTCCATTCGACAAGGGCTCGCGGGACTTCGTCAGAATCGAGGTGATGTATCGCAAAATAGCTCACCACTGCCGCTGCCGACCCTGACTCGACTCGGCCGAGATCCCGCATGTCCCCAACGTACACCTCGGCGCCGTGCCCCAGCTTGGCACGTGCGATCGAGACCATGCGGGGAGATAAATCTACTCCGACGAGCCTGCGCTGAGGGTCGAGCTCCTGACGGTACTTGAAGAGCATGTGCCCCGACCCGATCGAGGTATCCACGACCGGACCAGCGAGGCCCTCGATCCGCTGAGACAGCCGGGCCAAGACATCCGCATAGACGGGCAGCCCGATCTCCGCGTCCATCATCTGGGCGTAGGACTCCGCGGTGCTTTCATACATATCGCGGACTTCTTGCTGCGGCGATGCTTTCATCATCTTCATCTAGTCGTCGGTTCAATGGGTAGCACCTGAGCCGCCCCCACTCAAGGCAGGTGCTTGCACAGAGCGGTTTGGGCGTCTGCCGCTGGTGCGAGCTGGACTGCCGCTCATGGACGAGACGTCTGTCCTGCCACGCACTGCTCGTGTCGGCTTCCCACGTAGAACGTAACGTCGGGGCGCGCTTTGCGGAAAGCCTCGATGGCCGACGCGGGCACACAATGAAATTTGATGCGAACCTCGCGCAGCCGCGGTAGCGCCTCTAGCACCGAGATGTCTTTGAGTGACCTGCCCCGCCAAGTCAACGACTCTAGCTCTGTCATAGCCGCAAACGACGGTAGGACGGTGGCACTCGGCGCGAACACGACGAGCCGCCGTAACTTCGTCATCCCATCAAGCGCGCTCAAGTCTCGCACGTTCCACGCTTGCAGATAGAGACTCTCCAAGCGTCCGAGGACTCGGACCGGGGAAATATCGCGAAAACAATGGCCACCAAGGTTGAGATCACGCAAGTCCTTCATTCGCGCTAGCCCTCCAAGATCGCGAAGGAAGTGCCCGCGTAACGTGAGCCGACGAACGCTGGAGAGCATGCCGAGGACTGCCGTGTTGCTGAGGTTCGTGTTCTGCAGCGTCAGCGCTTCTAGCTGGCCCAGAGCCGCAAGGGATTCGGGATTCTCAATGAACGTGTCTGACAGAAACAGGCTCCTCAGACGATCGGACTTGCCCAACGGCGCCAGGTCACCGACTCTACAAACCGAGCAAGAGACGCTCCTGACACCCGGAATAGCGAGCACCGCCACCGCCGATCCCCATCGCTGTTGAAAGCACTGAACGGCCTCAACATGCGTATCGTCGATGGACCGGTGCTTGATGCAACTCGACGGCCAGTCATCGTCTGGGCTCTCAGCCCCCATTCGCGCGGCCACCGCCCAAAGCTCCGTCCACTCGTTCGTCTCCAGACGAGCCAGGTTCTCCGGGCTCGGATTTCGTCGCGCCTCCTCCACCAGCGCAAGATGCGCCGCAGCATCTCCTTGGGGAGCGTCGGGGCAACGGCGGACGACATCCTCGCCGGGAAACAAGCCCCCGCCAGGCACAGCTGAATCAGCAGACCCTTGATCTTGTGGCACTGCTGGCGGCGCACAGCTCGCCGCGAGAGTCAGCAGCAGGGCCTGCAGCCACTGGCCCGCTATCGCTGCTGGATGGCGCATGACGCGTACGTTAGGCGATGCCCATCAGAATTCCAACGGCGAACCGAAGGGCGCATTCCCTGATCGGCGCACGGCCACTACACATACCGACAATAGTCTCGCGTGCGCCCCACCTCACTTCTTGAACAAATCAGAATGAGTTCCCATGCGCTCGAAAATCAGCCGGTCACCATCGATCCTGTATATCAGGACCCAATCGGACTCAATATGGCAGTCACGGCGACCAGCAAAGTTCCCTAGAAGCTTGTGATCGCGATGGATAGCATCCAGCGGCTTTCCAGAGAGCAAGGTGCGTGCGAGAATCTTGAACTTCTCGAGGTTCTTGCCTCGACGGATGCAGCGTTTGGTATCCTTCTCGAATTGCCTCGTGTAGACGGGCGTGTACATCAAATTCCGAGCTTGCGGAACATATCATCCGCGTCGTCGCAGACGACCAAGTCACGTCCAGCCTCCGACGCCTCGAACGTTCGTCGTGTGGTCGGGGTGGGAACAACGACGTCGAAGGGAAGCCCGCCACGAAGCTCTACCTGTCGGTAGAACATGGTGATGGCTTGCGTGGCGTTCAGGCCCAAGCTGTGGAACACCTTCTCGGCGCGAGCCTTCAGATCAGGCTCGACCCTGGCCCGAACCATGGCTGTTTTGCTCACGGTATTACCTCCTTGCTCAAGGATGGATGTAGCACAGATGGGATACAGTCGCAAGTGCCTCCTCTGGGCACAACGGCAACCACCACTTGCGGCCAGGGCCGCAGGCCTTGGCCGTCAAGTAGATGACCTTGCTGGCCGCTTCATGCCCTTTTTGCCCGCAGCTTGGCTCTCTTGGCTGTGCGCAGTTGCCGGTCGTCCGACGACACAAAAAGCTCCGCGTTCCACTGCAGCGCACAAGCCACGTGCAAGGCATCTATCGCTCGCACCGCGTTGGTTTCCCGGATCCCGATCGCCTCAGCGACTACTGCAGGAACCAGGTTCACAATCGTCGCGTCGGCCACCTCTGCTGCCAAGCGGGCCTTTGCCTCCCGGTACTGGGCGTGAGAGAGAGCCCCTTCGCGCAGTCGGCGATTCAGTGCAGAGATGACCTCGGGCGTACAGATGACGGAAAGACCGAGCGCGGTGGCCTTACCACACAGCTGCTCGACCGCGTCGCTCCCGTCCTCCTCGACGTAGCGCTTGGCAAAGGCCGACGAGTCAAAGAACGTCTTCATCGGCACGCTCCCCCAGGATCGCCGCCGCCAGCCCCTGCCCAGAGGCCGAAAGACGGAGGGCAGGCTGCTTCCACGCTGGCACGCCGTCGGGCGAGTGAATGGGCGACACCTCGGCGATCGGCCTGCCATGGCGAACGACGACAAGCACTTCGCCACGCTCGACGTCGGTGAAAAGGCCGAGGCGTTCTTGCGGAACTCGGTGAAGGTGACGGTTCTCATGTAGCGCCTCTATTTGTACATCGGTGCACAGTAAAGTGTACATTGGGTCAAGCTTCGACCGGTAGGCCCCCCGACTTCGACAGCACCCCGCCGACCGTCGTTCCCGTTCACTCTCCGTTGGCATCTCACACCACGCGAACGAGCTACGGAAACGTCGAGTCGGAGGCGGCATCGAGGGCGCTGGCGGGGAGGCGGCGACGTTGCGGCCCCGCGGCGCAATCGCGCAGTGCAGCCCCGTTACAGCGCAGCCTTTCGACGGCGCGGCCCTCCGACGGCGCAGCGCTACCACGGCGCATCCGCACGACGCCCCGCCTCCCCTCACCCATCCCGCGCGCCGTCGTCGAGCTCGAGCGGTGGCCGCCCAAACCGTCCGCGGATGCCGTCTATAGCTCGGCGGATACGCGGCCGCGAGACCAGGCGCCGCTCGAGCTTGCGCTTACCCGGGATGTCGAGCAGCAGAAGCCCCACCAGGATGGTCAGCAGGCCCTGGCCTGGCACGCCTGGCACGGACAGCAGGATACCCGCAATCACCAGCAGCACGCCGAGCGCGTTCTTGCCGATGGCCAGGGCCACGCGGGCCACGGGGGAGCGCAGGCGGCCTCGAATGCTGTGCTCTTTGCGCACGAAGTGGTCGGGCGGCATGTGCACCAGGAAGGCCACTACGATCGCGGTCGTGATCGCGAAGGACACGACGAAAACGACTACGCCGAGCACCCACGGGCTGCCGGACAGATCTCCGAGCATGGCGCGGCGTCCTCGTTACTCGTCCTTTTGCACCTTCTTGTAGGTGCGGGCCAGGGCGGAGCGCGATGCCCAGATGAGCAGCAAAAAGACGATGGGAATGATGTAGACGACCGGAAGGACCGCGTCGACCACGTCGCGTACGGTGAGCACCTTGGCCGGACGCGCGGGCTTTTTCACCTGCGCCTTGGCCGGCTCGCCAGCTGCAGGCGCCTGCGGGGTCGACTCCACTGCCTTGCCCGCGGCCTCCACCGCTTTGCCCGCAGCGCGCACGGCCTCGCCAGCCGCGGCCACGGCCTTGGTCGCCGCCTTGGTAGCGCGCGCGGCTTGCGGGTCGGCTGGCTCGCCATTGCCACCCGCACCCTGGCCCGCCTCGATCTCCTCGACGGCCTGGCCCGCCGCTTCCACCGCTTTGCCCGCCGCCTCCACGGCCTGGCCCGCGGCAGCCACCGCCTCGCCTGGGTGCTGGCCCGGGCTCGCCGATGCCGCAACGCTTGGCGCCGCCGTCACCACCGTCGGCGCTGCGGTCGCCGCCGCCCCCACGGGCGCCTCGGCCGACGGCTCGCCCACCTCGGCAGCCTCCTGCGCCTCCGCCGCATAACCCATCGGCCAGAGCACGAAGTCGCCCAGCCCTTCGTACCGTCCCGCGGCCAGCCACGCCACCAGCACGCCCACCCCGCCCAGTGCCGTCAGCCAAGCGAGCGCGCGCAGCAGGTTGCCGATGATTACCGGAATCAGATTGAGCTTTCGGTAGATCATCTTCTTGCCCTGCTCGAAGTCCTGCAGGCGCTGGACCAAGAAATCGGGCAAGTAGTTGGCCAGTAGCTGCAGCGACAGGGCGCGATCGATGACCGCTCCAGGGCCGTAGAGCTTGTCCAGCTCGCGCATGCGAATGAGGCGCATGGCGCGGCGCAGCTCCTTTTTGTAGTCGAACTCGGGCGCGATGCGCAGGATCACGCCGTCGACGGTGAGCACCGCCTTGAAGTAGAGCATCGTCTGCATGGGCATGACCAGCCCGACCTGGCGAGCAATGCCCATCGATGCCTGGACGAGATGCGTAATGGTCTTCTCGTCCATGGTGGCGCCTGGGTTATCGCAGGCGTCCAGCCATTCGTCGGTCTCCTCGGCGAAGTCGTCGTATACCTCGGTCACGGCCAGCCCGCGCGGCGCGTCCAATAGATCCAGCACTGCCACGAACAGCCGCTCGAGGTTTTCCTGCACCACCGCGTCCATCAGCAACGCCTGCTCGCGGCGGGACTCCTCGTTCAGCCGACCGAGCAGCCCGAAGTCCAGAAAGCCGATGGTGTCCTCGGGCAATGCCACCAGGTTTCCCGGATGCGGGTCGGCGTGGAACACCGCCCCCACGAAGGCCTGCAGCAGAAACGACTGGAACAGGTTGCGCGCCAGCACGAGCCGCGAGCACGACATCCGCTCGAGCTCTTCGTCCAGCGTCGGATCGCCAGCCCGCACCCGCTCGATGATGCGCGACAGCGGAAGCCCGTCCAGGTACTCCAGGGTGAGCACCCGGTTGGTGGTGTGCTCCCAGTAGATCCACGGGATCCGCTGGCGCACGTTCCACTCGGTCATCTCCTCGAGGTGGTCGGCGTTCTTGGCCTCCTGGACGTAGTAGACCTCGCGCTTGGTCCAGCGCGCGAAGTCGCGGAAGATCGGCACCAGCTTGATGCGGCCGAGCACGCTGGAGATGTCCACCAGCCAGCCGAGCAGCACCAAGAGGCGGGTGTCCGTAGCGATGGCCTCTTCGGCGCCCGGGCGCGCCACCTTGACGATCGCCTGCTTGCCCGCGTTCTCGCCCTTGAGGGTCACCACGTGCCCCTGGGCAAAGGAGGCCGCGCCCACGGCGCGGTCGTCGAAGCTCTCGAACAGCTCGTCGACGGGCGCCCCCAGCTCCTGCTCGACGATCCGCCGCGCCTCTACCGCGGGAAAGGGCGGCACCCGGTCGAACAGGGTGGACAGCGCCCTACAGTAGGCGGGCGGCAGGATGTCCGAGCGCATGGAGAAGAACTGCCCGAACTTGACGAAGGCCCCCCCCATATCCACGCAGTACTGCCGCAGCCTCTGCGGGTTGCGCGGCCGCCAGCGCTTACCGCGAAGGCGACGGAGAAGCGGCACACGCGTAAGCGCCTCCTCCAGCAAAAACGCCAGGAAGAAGCGGAAAAAACCCCGCAGCACTTGGAGGGTGCGCTTCATGATTCGCGCGGGCGCGCCTTCGCGCTCAGGGCCGCCCCGACCCGGCCCCCTCCCATGCCGTGCGGGCGCACCGAGACGCAGCCGACCGCCCTAGCGACGTAGAGGACGTAGAGGTCGAAAAGTTGCTGCGAACAGAACAAGCTCGTCACGGACAGACTCTTGCGGGGGTTTGGGGGCAGAGGAAGGAGCGGAGCGACGCCCGGAGCCCCCATCGTCAAATCAATTCAAGCGGCAAGCAGATCTCACCTTGAGGCCCATCGGCCGGCCCTCACCTGTCTGGGGCCGGCCGATGGGCCCCAAGGGCTGGCGAACGCCGCTAGGCTTAGCAACTCGCTTGAGGTCTGTCACTGGATGCCTGCGGTCGGCCCCAAGCGCCGCGCGGCGGCTTGCTCGCGGCGGGCTGGTTGCCATCTGCGGCGCCGTGCTGTAGGTCTGGAGTCTCACGGTCATGC
>CAYTYV010000343.1:0-7378 GCA_964441055.1 uncultured Polyangiaceae bacterium
CAAGGCCGGCCAAAAAGGCGGCTCGGGCGCCAAGTACGTCTTCGGCGCCATGGGCCTGGCCATGCTGGTCGAGCTGCTCAAGAACCCGCGCGGCATCCAGGTGATGGGCGAGAGCTTCCACGGCTTCGTCTCCTTTGCCCGTTCCAAGGTGGCCCTGTTCAAGGGCACCGAGCCCATCGGCGAGGCCGCGAGCCACGGCGGCGGCGCCATGCTGGCCTCGCCGCTTCCCTCGCCAGCGCTGATGGGCGTGGGCTACATCATCGGTCCGCGGCTGGCCTCCATTACCTTCTCGGGCGGCGTGCTCGGCTGGCTGGTGCTCTGCCCGCTGGCGCTGTTCATGAACCGCGGTCTGGAGAGCTACGTGGGCACCGTGGTCCAGGTCCCTAGGGGCGGCCAGATGGTGGACCACGCCGTGACCTGGAACGATCTCGCGAGCGGCGTCTACAACGCGCAGATCAAGCCCATCGCCGTGGGCGCCATGCTGGTGGGGGCCTTCTGGACGCTGTGGAGCATGCGCAAGCAGCTCGCCACGGGCATTGGCAAGGCCGTGGGCGATATGCGGCGGGCTGGCCAGGGCGGCGGCAGCATCCCCCGCACCAGCCGCGATCTGCCCTTCAAGTGGGTGCTGCTGGCGGTGGCCGTGCTGCTCGTGCCGATGATCGTGCTCTACCACCACTTCACGCAGAACTGGACCGGGGCAGTGGTGGCCGGGCTTATCATGGCGCTGGCGGGCATGATGTTCGCCGCGGTGGCGGGCTATCTGGTGGGCATCATCGGTAGCTCGTCCAACCCGATCAGCGGCCTGACGCTGTCGACCCTGCTCATCGCCGCGCTCTTGATGCGCCTGTTCGATATCCAGGGCGCAGCGGGCATTGCCGCCACCCTGGGCGTGGCCGCCGTCGTGTGCTGCATGTGCGGCATCGCGGGCGACATGATGCAGGACCTCAAGGTGGGTCACATCCTGGGCGGCACGCCCTGGCGCATGCAGATCGGCGAGATCATCGGCGTCATCCTGGCCGCGTTGGTGATGGTCTTCCCGCTCATCATCCTGCACGAGGGCACGCCAGGGGGCATTGGCGGGCGCTACCTGCCCGCACCGCAGGCCGGGCTCATGGCCATGATGTCGCAGGGCATCATCGGCGGCGAGATGGCCTGGCCGCTGGTCATCATCGGCATGCTGTTCGCCGTGGGGCTGATCTTCCTGGGAGCGCCCTCGCCCATGCTCATCGCCGTGGGCATCTACCTGCCCTTTGACACCACCTTTGCGATTTTCATCGGCGGGCTCATCAAGTGGCTGATGACCAAGGCCATGGACCGCCAGGACCTGGGCAAGAAGATCCGCGCGGCAGCCGAGAACGTCGGCACCTTGGTGGCCTCGGGCCTGGTGGCGGGCGAGGCGCTGGTGGGCGTTGCCATGGCCGGGCTGTATCTGGTCGGTATCGACCGCATTCTGCACGTGGGCGAGAGCTCCTGGGTGAGCCTGTTCGTGGTCTTCCCTGTGGTGGCCGCGGCCCTCATCCTGATTCCGCTTCGCCGCGCCAAGGCCGCGGCCGATGAAGGAGACGGCGCCTAGGCCGCCCGTCCAGCGAGCGGAGCGGCCATGATCGCCCAGCGGCAAGCCTCCTCGCTGAACCTGCTGGACATGTATCCCGAGCGGCAGCTCGGCTGCGCTTGGGAGGACGATGAGACGCTGAGCGTCCTGGTGCCCAAGTTCTCCGGTCCCGTGCTGGGCCGCCTGCTGCAGCCGCGGCTTCGCAAGCCCAACATCCGCGTTCACCTCGACGAGCTCGGCACGGCGGTGTGGCAGCGCTCCGACGGGCAGACCGAGGTGCGCGCCATTGCCGCGGCCCTGGCCGAGCGCTTCGGCGCGGAGCTGGATCCGGGCTCGAGCCGGCTCGCGGCGTTCTTGTGCACCATGGAGCGGCGTGGCTACCTGCGGCTGCTCCAAGAGCCCGCGATCGGCCAAGCGCCCGCCGTGCCCGCGCGGGACGAGCAGCCCGACGAGGGCGCGCCATGATCGCCATCGATGCCCGCTACCTGCGCGAGCGGCCGAGCGGCATCGGCGCCATGGTGGCGGCCATCGTTCAGCGGGTTCCGTTGCTGCTGCCCGAGGTCCGCTTCCTGCTGCTGCGGCATCCGCGAGCCGAGCGTCCGCTGTCGCGCGCGCCCAACGTCGAGGAGGTCACGGTGCGCGCCGAGGCCAACGGCCCGGCCACCTTGCTGTGGCTGCCGCGCATCGTCGATCTATCGGGCGTGCGCCTGTTTCATGCGCCCTTCAACATCCTGCCAGCCGGGCTGCGAATGGACACGGTGGTCACCGTGCACGATCTGATGTGGCTGACCGCGCCCGCGCTTTGCGGTGCGCGCGGGCCCTGGGGGCTCGTCCAGACGCAGTTCTTCCGCCATGGCATCCGCCGAGCGCTCGCGCGCGCCAGCCGCATCATCGTCCCGAGCGTTGCCACCCAGCGCGCCATCGCCGCGGTGAGCCCCGAGGCCGGGCAGCGCTGCTCGGTCATTGCCCACGGTATCGATCCAGCCTTTTCGCCGCCGCGCAACGCCGCCGACGAGCGAGCGATCGCCACGGCGCGGGCGCGTTACCTGGCGGGCGCCGAGCGCTACGTGCTGGTGGTGGGGCAGGCCAGCCCCTACAAGAACCAGCGGCGCGCCGTGGAGGCCTTTGCGCGAGCCTTTGGCGACGATGCGACCGTGCACCTCGGCCTGGTCCAGCGCCTGGGACGCGATGCCCGCGCTCTTGTCGCGGCCGCGCGCGCGTACGGAGCTGCCGAGCGCGTCCACGTGTTGCCCACCGTGCCGCCCGAGGACTTGCTCGCCCTGCTGCGCGGGGCGCTGTGCCTGTGCCAGCCCTCGCTGGTCGAGGGTTGGGGCATGCCCGTCTCGGAGGCGATGGCAGCCGGTTGCCCGGTGGTGGCCTCGACCGCGCCCGCCTTGGTCGAGGTCGCCGCAGGCGCCGCGCTACACGTCGAGGCGACCGACACCGAGGCGATCGCGGACGCGCTCCGCCGACTGGCCCGCGAGCCCGAGCTAGGCGAGCGCCTGCGCACCGCAGGGCTGGAGCGCGCCCGAGAGCTCAGTTGGCAGGCGCACGCCGAGAAGACGGCAGCGCTCTATCGGGAGCTGTTGGGAGAAGGCGACGGCATGTGACATGGTCGGTGCGTTCCGCTACGCCGTCGCAGCGCGAAGGCCCCAGGTGGCCAACAGCTTGCGAGAGCCCGCCTTGAAGTCGGCGAAGTCGATGATCTCGAAGAGCTTCAAAGTCCAAGAGAGCTTCTCGTAGTTGCATGGCTTGCCGAGGAGCGGAATGATGCGATTGCGGTAGCGGGGCTCGATGAGGGCGTACTGTAGCTCGCGGTCGACCCACATCGAGTCGACGGCGTTCGGGGTCAGCAGGACGATGAACCAGTCGCAGCGCTCGAGCGCCGCGCCGATCACCTTCAGCCATTCGCGAGCGCCGTGGATGTGGGCCGGGCTGTAGAACACCGGAACGCGCACGTCGCGCAGCAGCGCGACCACGCGGTCGGCGAGTTCGCGATCCTTGCTCGAGTGGGAGAGGAAGACCTCGACCGGGCGAGCTCGTGGCGATGCGCTCCGCGCCACGCTGGAACCTCAGGCCGCCTCGATGAGGGACTTCGCCACGGCTCGGAGTGGCTCTGCGTCATTCGGCTGCCAGCGAACCCATCCGATCCGGTCCAGGATTCCTGGAAGGCGCTCGGCGGGGACCTCCTCGTCGCTGCCGATGACGAGCAGGACGAGCCGCCCCTCGAACTCCGGCTTGCGCAGAGCGTACTGGAGCTCGTGCTTCACATACGGTGAGTCGAGCGCCTCCTTCGTGAGGAGCACGACCATCGCGTTCGACTCGTCGAGCGCGTTTGCGATGGCGCTCGCCCAGTTGTCTCCAGGCAGCACGTCGACCTGCGCGTCGAAGACGGCGAGACCGGACGCCTCGAGCAGCTCGCGAACCTGCGTGGCGATGCTTGCGTCCTGGTGGGCGTAGCTGAGGAACACCTTCATGGTTCGAAGATAGCACCGCCAGAGAAGCAGCAGCAATCAACTGCCTTTGCGCGGCCTGCCTGATGATGCCTGGCGACCGCGGGCCTGTGGCGTTCAGGGGCTCAGAACGGACGGCATGTCGAGCGCCTGTCCGCCGTTGCGCTTGCTCTCCGCCCGCAGTACTCGTGGGGGCCATATGGCAGGCGCGTTCGATGTCTTCCTGTCGCACAACAGCAAGGACAAGGCCGCGGTTCGGGAGCTGAAAGCGCGGTTGATGGCCGAAGGCCTCACCGTGTGGCTAGACGAGGACGAGCTCTGTCCAGGCGATCCTTGGCAGGATGGGCTCGAAGAAGGCATCCGCGCCTCGACCAGCGTGGCGGTTCTGGTGGGCAAGGACGGCGTCGGTCCCTGGGAGAACGAGGAGATGCAGGCTGCCGTGAGCCTTGCCGTTCAGGACAAGCGGCGGGTGTTCGCCGTGCTCTTGCCTGGCGCCGCGGAAAGGCCAGAGCTGCAGCTCTTTCTCGCAAACCGCACCTGGGTCGACCTGCGCAAGGGACTATCCGACGAAGGCATTGCGACGCTTTGCTGGGGGATCACGGGCGAAAAGTCTGCTTCGCGGTCCGTAGGCGGTGCAGGCCGGCCTCCGGAGATCGCTCCCACCCGCCTCTGCCACGGCGCCGAGCATCTCTTTGGCCGCGACGACGAGCTCGCGAGGCTCGACCGGGCCTGGGACGACCCAGCCCAGCACGTGCTCACCATCGTGGCCTGGGGCGGCGTGGGCAAGACCTCGCTGGTGGCGGCGTGGCGTGCGCGCAAGCCTGTCGTCGGCTGGCCGGGCTTCGAGCGCGTCTTCGACTGGTCGTTCTACAGTCAGGGGACCCGCGAGCAGGGTGGCGCTTCGGGCGATGCCTTTGTTGCCAAGGCGCTCGAGTTCTTTGGCGACGCCGCCCTCGCCCAGAGTGCGGCCTCCCCGTGGGATAAGGGCGCGCGATTGGCAAAGCTCGTGGCCGAGCAGCGCACGCTCTTGGTGCTGGACGGCCTGGAGCCGCTCCAGCACCCGCCCGGCCCGCTCCAGGGCCAGCTCAAGGATCCAGCGGTCTCGGTGCTGCTCAAGAGCCTGGCCCTGCAGAACCCCGGGCTCTGCCTGGTTACGACGCGCGAGCGGGTGGCCGATCTGGCTCCTTTTCGCGAGACGACCGCGCCCGAGCTTGGCCTTGAGCGCCTCTCCACAAAGGCCGGCATCGCATTGCTCGAGACCCTGGGCGTCCGCGATACCGATGACGAGAAACAGCGTTTGGTCGAGGACGTCTTTGGCCACGCCCTCACGCTCGACCTCTTGGGCCGCTACCTCAAGATGGCGCACGGCGGCGACATCCGCTGCCGCGACCGGGTCGCGCTGGACCAGGCCGACGCCGAGGTGCAGGGCGGTCACGCCTTCAAGACCATGGCCGCCTACGAGACCTGGCTCCCCAGGGCGGCGAACAAGGCGCGCGCCAGCTCGCCGTCCTCCGCCTGCTTGGCCTCTTTGACCGGCCGGCCGACGACGGCTGCCTTGCCACGCTTCGTCGCGAGCCTGCCATCATCGGCCTGACCGAGCCGCTAGTGGGCTTGAGCGAGGCGGATTGGAACCTCGCGCTCTCCCGTCTCGCAAGCTGCGGGCTCGTCTCGGCCGGGCCACGCTCGCCTTCAGTGGACGCCCACCCGCTCATCCGTGAGCACTTTGCCAAGCGGCTTCGCGAGCAGAGTCCGGATGCCTGGCGCGCTGCGCATAGTCGGCTCTACGAGCATCTCACAAACAGCACCGAGCACTGGCCCGACACGTTTGAAGGGCTTCAGCCGCTCTACCAGGCGGTGGCGCATGGCTGCGAGGCGGGAATGCACCAAGCTGCTCGCGCCGATGTCTACCGGGGGCGCATCCAACGAGACGACATCTTCTACAGCTGGAAGAAGCTCGGAGCGATAGGCGCGGACTTGGGAGCGATGGCCTGTTTCTTCGAGAAGCCGTGGAGCAGGCTCGCACCCGGGCTGTCTGAGCCAGACCAAGCCTGGCTGCTGAACGAAGCTGCCAACCGCCTTCGCGCCTTGGGCCGGCTGACCGAGGCCCAGGAGCCGATGCGGGTGGCGCTCAGGATGTCGATTCGGCGACAGGGCTGGGCGAATGCCGCCATAGCCGCCAACAACGTGAGCGAGCTTGAGCTGACGACGGGAAACGTATTGGCCGCCTTGCGCGAGGCCGAGCAGTCTATGTTGTTTGCCGACCGAAGCGGCGATGCGTTCTTACGGATGGTCATGCGCGGGACCGTGGCTGACGTTCTGCATCAGGCAGGCCAAAGCTTCGAGGCGCGGGAGCGCTTCCAAGAAACCGAGGCCATGCAGTACGAGCGGCAACCCGAGTATCCGCTGCTCTGTTCGCTGGGGAGCTTCCGGTATTGCGACTTGCTGCTAGCGGGAGCTGAGTGCGCGGCGTGGCGAGCGCAGCTCGGCGCGGCGAGCGTACCCTGCAGCCGGGCGGGCGCCGCTATCCAGTGCTGCCGCGAGGTCGAGCAGCGGACAGCACAGGCACTCGAGAGGGATGCGCGGGAGCAATGGCTGCTCGACATCGGCCTCCATCACCTCACCCTGGGCCGCGCGGCCCTTTACCGCGCGCTGCTGACCGATTCCAAGGCCGAAAACGCCCAAGCCCTTGAGACCGCCCGCCAAGAGTTTACCACTGCCGTAGAGGGTCTTCGTCGAGCTGGTGAACAAGAATTCGTGGTGCGCGGCCTCTTCTCCCGCGCCTGGCTGCGCTTCGTGGAAGGCGACGCCGACGCCGCCCGCGCCGACCTGGACGAAGCCTGCCAGCTCGCCGAGCGCGGCCCCATGCGCCTCTTCCTGGCCGACATCCACCTCCACCGCGCCCGCCTCTTTCGCGACGCGCAGGCCCTCGGCCAGGCCCGCGAGATCATCACGAAGTGCGGCTATCACCGCCGTGATGCGGAGCTGGCCGACGCCGAGGAGGCCGCCAAGCATTGGTAGCTCCGCCGCGGCCGCGTTCGGCATAGGGTTGGCCGTGCGGAGATTCGATAGCTGGAACCGCTGTTTCGCGTGGTGGGGCGTCGGGGCGGGCGGGACTTTGTCGTCCCGCTTATCCGCCCCTCCGCTCGCGTGGTGGCGTGGGGGCGCGGCGCGGGCGCTTCAGCTCGGTTCGCAGGGCCGCGTCGTGTAGCGCGACGGTGTAGTCACCAGTTGCCCATTGCGTATGGAGACAGCGGTAACTTTGACTGCGCTGTCATCCGTGTGGCCGGTCTGTGTCCATGAAAAAACGACCGCGAACAAGGCCCGGGTTTTCGGTCGGTAGGCAGACGCCACGCAGATCCGCGGTACAAACGGG
>CAYTYV010000344.1:0-7374 GCA_964441055.1 uncultured Polyangiaceae bacterium
AGCCCATGGGCTGGGAGTTGAGCAGCGCGCAGGTGAAGGCCGCGGGGTGGTGCACCTTGAGCCAGGCCGAGGCATAGACCAAAAGCGCGAAGCTCGCCGCGTGGGACTCGGGAAAGCCGTACTCGCCAAAGCCCTGGATCTGTCGGTAGAGCCGCAGGCCGAACTCGCGCTCGATCCCGCGGCGAGCAAAGCCGGCGAGCAGCTTGTCCTTGTGACGGCCCAGCCGACCGTGACGGCGCCAGGCCGCCATGTCGCGCCGCAGCTGATCGGCCTCGCCCCCGCTGTAGCCCGCACCCACGATGGCGATCTGCATGACCTGCTCCTGAAAGAGCGGCACCCCCAGGGTGCGGACCAAGATGGGCTCGAGGCAGCGGTGGGGATAGCTGATCGGCTCTTCGCCCGTACGGCGCCGCAGGTAGGGGTGCACCATCCCCCCCTGGATGGGACCGGGTCGCACGATGGCGACCTCGACCACCAGATCGTAGAAGCACTGCGGCCGCAGCACGGGCAGCATGCTCATCTGGGCGCGGCTCTCGATCTGGAAGACGCCCACGGTATCGGCATGGCAGATCGCCTGGTAGGCGCGGGGGTCTTCCGGGGGGATCGCGGCCAGGGCCGCAATGGGATCGAAGGGCTGCTCGGGCGAGCGCTCGGCGTGGATCAGCGCCAGGGCCTTGCGGATGGCAGTGAGCATGCCGAGCCCCAGGATGTCGACCTTGAAAAAGCCCAGGATGTCCAGATCGTCCTTGTCCCAGGGGATCACGGTCCGATCGGGCATGCGGGCAGGCTCGATGGGCGCAAGCCGATGCAGGGGCTCGGAGCAGAGCACGAAGCCGCCCACGTGGATCGACAGATGGCGGGGAAATCCCCGTAGCTGGCGGGCCAGAGCCAGCACCTGCGCGAGCGGCCCGTCCCGACCGTCGAGCCCGTACTTGCTAAGGACAGCGGCGTCGCTCGTCGGCTCGTCCTCGCGGTAGCTGCTGGCCATACCGCTCAGCCGGTCGAGCTGCTCGCTGGACAGGCCGAAGACCTTGCCCACCTCGCGCAGCGCGCTCTTGGAGCGATAGGTGATGACCTCGCTCACCATGGCGGCGCGCTCGCGCCCGTAGCGCTGGTAGATGGCCTGGATGATCTCCTCGCGGCGCTCGTGCTCGAAGTCCACGTCGATGTCGGGCGGCTCGTTGCGCTCGGCCGATAAAAAGCGCTCGAAGAGCAGGGAGCTGCGCGCCGGATCGACCGCGGTGATCCCCAGGACGAAGCACACCGCGCTGTTGGCAGCGCTGCCGCGTCCCTGGCACAGGATGCCGCGGGCGCGCGCCATGTCGACGATCTCTTGCACGCTGAGAAAGTACGGGGCCACGTCGAGCTTGCCGATGAGCTCGAGCTCGCGCTCGATCTGCGCGCGTACGGCCGCGGGCGTGCCCTGCGGATAGCGCTCTCGGCAGCCCCGTTCGACCGCGCGCCGCAGCGCCTCGTCGGGGTTCTGTCCCCGGGCGCCCGCCTCGCAGGGAAAGCGGTAGTGCAGCTCGTCGAGCGAAAAGTCGCAGCGCTCGGCGATCGCCACGCTGCGACCGATCCACTCGGGCTCGCGGGCGAAGAGCCGATGCATGGCAGCGGCCGAGCGCAGCTGGGCCTCGGCGTTGGGAGAGAGCTGGGTGCCGCAGCGCTCGAGGGTGGTCTTGTGACGGATGCAATAAAGGACGTCGGCGAGCGGCTTGCGCGCGCGGTGGTGATAGCGGGGACGAGCGCTAGCCACGATGGGCATGTCGTGGCGCCCGCTGGCCGCCCGGGCCGCGCGAATCCGCGGCGCGTCGAGCTCGTGCAGGTGGCGCCAGACAGCGATGGCCGCGCGCTCGCCAAAGGCCTCGCGCACCACGGCAAGCTCGGCGTCGGAGAGCGGGCAGCGCGGATCGAGGGGCAGCACGGCGAACAGGCCCTCGGCATCCTCGGCAATGGATCGGATGGCGATGCCTGCCTCGCCCTTTTCATGGTCGGCGTGGGCGCGAGTGAGCAAGCGGCACAGAGCGCTGTAGCCCGCGTGGCTCTCGGCCAAGAGCGCCAGGCTGGGCTGCGGCGCGCGGGCCTCTGGCACCGCCGCGAGCGGCGACTCGATGCTGAGCTCGGCGCCCACCAGGACCTTCAGCCCCTGCTCCTCAGCTGCAGCGTGCATGCGCACCGAGCCGTACAGGCCATCGCGATCGCACAGCGCAATGGCCTCGAGCCCGAGCGCCCGCGCCCGTTGCGCCAGCTCCTCGGGCTGGGAGGCGCCCTCGAGAAAGGAGAAGCACGAGCGACCGAGCAGCTCTGCGAAGCGTTCCATGGCGGGGAACTGAACAAATTATCAGTATTTCATGCGCAGGCCAAGCCGAACCCAAGGGGCTCCGCAGGTCGGTCCGGGCGCTGGCGCCCGCGAGACGTGGGGGCGCGAGCAGCGCGCCAGCTCTACGGCAGCGCTACACGTCGCTCGGGCGTGGATCGGTGACGCGACCGAGGAAGACGATGGCGCCGTCGCGCAGGTCGCGGAGCACGAACGCAAAGGGCCGAGTCGCGGAGAAGCTCGGCGTGTCGGGGGGGGCGAGCTCTTGCTCGGCAAAGGCTGCGCTGGCAGCGGCCGCCTCCGTGCCGTCCTCGGTGACCGCGAGATAGGTCTTGTGGACCACGTCGTCGAGGGCGAGCGGTCGATCGGTCATGCCGCCGAAGTCCGCGCGGCTCAGGTCGAAGGCCTCGGACATGCCGAGCTCAGCGAGCGGCTGCCGCAAGGCGACCGCGGGCGCATCGATGGTAAAGCGCGGCAGATCGACGTTGATATAGCGCGGCTCAAGCCGCGCGAGCCAGCGGTCGAGGCGGTCGGCGTCGAGCTCTGCCTCGAGCGCGGCAAGCGACGACGAGGCGGGCGGCAGCAGCACATCCATGGCAAAGCGCCCCAGCTGATAGTCGAGCTCGAGAATGCTCAGCTCGGGCGCCAGCAGCACCTTGCGCTGCTCGGTCATGTGCATGGTGGGCACCTGCACCTGCTGTCCCGAGGCCAGCGTGAAGGGTCCTGGCTGCGTCAGCTCCTCGCAGAACTTGAGCGCCCAGTCGGCCTTGAAGTAGAGCGCGCTAGCCAACACCAAGAGCGTGGCCGGCCCGATGCTCTCGGGCGGTAGCAGCGCTCGAATCCGCTGGCGCGTGCGGTCGCTCACCCATGCGTTGATGCGCTGCCGTGCGCCATCCGGGTCGGCGGCAAAGTCGGCGGCCTCGAACGACGCGCCATACGCTGTCTCAAGCCGGGCGATGAACGCGGCCTCGATCGCCAGCGAGCGCTCGGCAACGAGCCGATTGGCCACCGCCAGCCGCTCGCCCTCGCTGCGCCAAGCGGCGATCTGGGCGCGGTGCGCATCGGGCAGCGACTCCGCGAGCGCCTCCGCATGCAGCACCTGGGCGAGCTGTGCCCGGGTGGTGCCGCGCGCCCCTAGCTCTACCATGCTGAGCGCGAGGTGAAGGCTCGCAGGTGCACAGACCGCGTCCTCGCCGCCGTCCGCGCCGAGCGCTCGATACAGATCGAAGGCAAACCGATTGATCGCCTCGGCAATGCTCATGGAGCGATCCTCACCACCGTCAATTGCCGAACACGGTGCTCTGACCTCGCGACGCGCCGCTGCCCGTAGTGCCGTGTCCCGACGGCGTGCCCTGTGGGGTGGTCGAGACCCACTGGCCGTCGCGCACATAGACCGCGTTGTTCGAGCCCACGCCCATGTTGCCGCTGCGTGAGGTCCTGCCATTGCCCAAAGGAATGCGCGTGTTCTGCTGCGCGCCCTGGGTGTCGCCCGCCTGCGCGCCAAAGGCCGTGGCGCCCGTGCCGTTCGCCACGCCTTGGGCGACGGAGCCCGTGTTGGTGCCAGGCGTGGCGCTGTTGCAAGCGGTCACCGCGACCTGCGCGCCCGGCTGGCTGCCGTCGAATCCAGCGGCGTTGAGGCGCTCGGCAAGCTGCTGGCCGTTGACGCTGTCGTTGCCGAAGGTAACGCTGCCAGGGGAGCCGTGACTGTTGACGATGACGTCGGTCTCGCCTTGCAGCGAGGTCGAGGTGAGATCGCTCGCATTGATCACCGTTGCCCCGGGATTGGCCGCTCGAAGGCGCTCGGTCGAGCCCGAGATGACGGAATCGTCAGAGGCCTGGATAATGGTCAACAGGCCTAGCGGGTCTAGATAGTACGTTGCGTTCGGAACGAAGCCGATATCGTGCGGCGAGTAGATCACGCCCGCGGGATCGGGCGTGATGAAGACGTGCAGATCGGGCGCGTAGTAGCGATTGCGGTTGTAGTGAAGCCCAGTGAGCTCGTCGGCCCGCTGTCCCGCGAAGCGCAGGTTGCCCGGCTCGCCGTCCTTGGCGGCTACCAGGCCCCAAGTCGTCAGCTCGATGCCGCAGCGGCTGCCCTCGGCATCGATGTACAGCCACGGCGTGCTGGCCGCGTCGTGGGCGATCAGCTTCCAGGGACGCTGGGGCTCGCCTTCGAGCAGCGGGGTATGGCCGTCGGCGCCGAACACGCGGTAGGTGGTCTTGCCAAGGGTGCTGCGCTCCTCGACGACCGCGTCACCCTCCCAGCCGAACCAGGTGCTGGCCCCGTCGCAGGTCTCGCTGATGCGGCGCCCGAGCGCGTCGTAGCTGTAGCGAACGGTGCGGCCGTCCTCGCGCACCGCTTCGATCAAGCGACTATCGTCATCGTAGCGATAGGTCCAGGACGCGGTCGCGTCATCCTCGCTGTGGCGCGCGCAAAGTCGCCCGCGCTCGTCCCACTCGAGCAAGCTGCCCGCGGCCTGGCGGGGCCGGCCCGCCTGGGCCATGGTCCAGGAGCCGTCGGCGGCAATCGCCGTGCCGTGCGGCGTGTACGCGAACGACTCGTTCACCGACAACCCGCGAACGCTGAGCGGTCGGCCGAGCTCGTCGAGCTCGAAGCGTCGCTCGCCCGCCTGTGGGTCGACGATTCGCCCGAGCGGTCCCTTCTTGTCCCAAACGTACTCGCGCTCGGCGACGAGCTCGTCGTCGCTCCCCAAAACGGTGATCTTCTCGGGAAGCCCCAGCGCGTTGCGCTCGGTCAGGATCGCGCCAGCGCCCGCGCTGCGACGGCGGGCGATCTCGCGACCAGCAGGGTCGTACTCGAAGCCGATGCGATCGGTGCTGCCCTCGCCGTCGATCTCGATGGCCTCGAGGCGTCCGGTCTCGCTCGAGATGCTGGCGTCGATGCCCCAGCCGGTCGAGTACTTGCGACCGACGACCTGGCCGAGCGCGTTGTACTGATAATCGACGGCGAACTCCCAGCTACCAGTTCGCTGGCATTCGCGGATCAGGTTACCGAGCTCGTCGCGAGCAAACTCGACCGTGGTGCGGTCGTTTTCAGCTAGCTGGAGCTTGCCGAATCGGTCGTAGGCAAAGGTCTCGACGCTCCCATCGGAACGCTCTCGGCGGATGATTCGGCCGGCCGCATCCCAGTCGATCGCCACCGTGCTGCCGTCGCCCCGCTCGACGCGGCATAGCCGTTCGGCCGCGTCGTATTCGTATTCGGTGACCTGTCCGGCAAAGGTCGTCTCCCGCACCACGTTGCCGCACGCGTCGTAGTCCCAGCTGTGGCGCTCCCCAGCGGGGTTCTCCAGCCAGCGGATGCGCAGCAAGGCGTCGTAGCCCATGCGCCAGCGAGAGCCATCCGTCAGCGTCTGCTCGACCAGCGCGTCGGCGCAGTAGCGCCAAGTCGAGCGCCCACCGCCGCCGTGCTCCATCTCCACCAGGCGGCCGAGGGCGTCGTAGCCGCGCACCGCCTTCTGGCCCGTCGGAGTCGTGACCTGGACGATCTCGCCGCGCGAGCCGTAACGAATCGCATAGCTCGCGCCCGTAGGGCTTTGCAGGCGCACGGGCAGGCCATAGAGATCCCAGCTATACGTCCACTCGGCCCCATCCGCCGTTACGTACTTCGATATGTTGCCGTGCGCGTCGTACTCGATGTCATCTGTCGCGCCGTTCGGGGCGGTAATGGAAGCTTTGGCGCCGCGGTCGTTGTACGTCGTGGTCGTGGTGCCGCCGCGAACGTCGACGTACTCCACGGTCTTGCCGTTTTCGTAGCGGCGGGCGGTCTGCAGGCCGCTCGGCAGCTTGACCTTGTAGAGCTGCTGAGCCTGGTCGAAGTAGCTGCGTATGGACGACCGGTCGGGAGCGGTGACCGCAATGGCCCGCCCCGCCAGATCGTATTGCTGCCGCGCCGTCCCGTCGGCTCCCGTCTGGCTGATGAGCTTGCCGATCGCGTCGTAGCGATAGACGTGATCCACCCCACGAGGATCGACATAGCGCACAACCTGGCCGAGCGCGTTGCCCCAGTAGCGGTGCCGATAGCCCAGCGCGTCCTCGACCTGGCTCTGGTACGGCGCTGGACCGTACTCGAGCTTGGCGTGATAGACGCCGCGCGCCGCGGCGGTCGTGCCCGCGGCAGGGTCCCCGAGCAGCGCCAGAACGTCCTGCCCGGAAAGCTCGCCCCAGGTCTCGACGCACCGCTTTTTACCGCCCGCCTCGGCATACCGAAAGTGCCACACCAGCCCATCGGGGCGCGTCTCGCGGAGCAAGTAGTGCTCGTCGTCGTAGTCATAGCGGGTCTCGACGCCGCCCGCGTCGATGACCCGCACCAGCTGGCCCTCGAGGTCGAGCTCGTAGGAGACCAGCCGTTGACGATGGCTCTGATCCTGGTCGTCGACGACGACCAGCTCCCAGATCCGCCACGGACCGTCCGCGGTGCGGCGGGCATGACGCCCCACCGAATCGACGATGCCGACGACCTCGCCCGCCCGCCACTCGATCTCGGCGAAATTTCCCGAGCCGTCGCGCAGCTCCACCAAGCGCCAGAGGTTCGCCCTGTCTCCCTCGACGCGACGGAGAACGCGCTGCAGGCCGTCGTCCAGCTCCACGATGAGATCCGCGCCTTGGCGGCATATCGTACGGCCATAGGGCAATACGACCACCTCGTCCTCGGGCAAGGGCAGAAGCGCGATCCGCCCGTCGGGATCCTCGAGCGCGACCTGGTCCCCGACCACCTCGGCAGTCCATTGCAGGGCGTTGGACCAGCCCCAGCCCATGCCGCATTGCCGCCGCACCGCCGAGCTCGAATAGCTGCGCGCAAACCGCACCAACAAAAAGCCGGGCAGCGAAAAGTCGATGATGGGTCCAGTGAACACCGCGCCCGTCACCACGTCTACCGGGTGCCCTGCGGTGGCTTGACCGTCCGCGCCTGGAGCCGCGGGCGCGTCTGGCGCTGCGGCGCCATCGCTGCTGCCCCCGCCGCCGCCGCCGCCACCGCTCGGCCCCTGCGTGTTGGCGCCGCCTGGCCCCCCACCGCCACCGCCCCCTCCGCCACCGCC
>CAYTYV010000345.1:0-7357 GCA_964441055.1 uncultured Polyangiaceae bacterium
TGGATGAGCGAGTCCACGCAGCCGAGCGAGACCGCCAGGGTGAAGATTTCGATGCTGTCCATCAGCTTGCGCCCCGCCTCCAGCCCGCCCGCGATGTCGAAGGACACCATGCCCCCGAACCCGCTCATCTGCCGTCGCGCGAGCTCGTGGTAGGGGTTGCTTTCCAGCCCCGGGTAGTAGACGCGCTCGACCTTGGGGTGCTTTTCCAGGTACGCGGCGATCGCCATGGCATTGTCGCAATGCCGATCCATGCGCAGCGGCAACGTCTTCAGGCCATTGTTGACCAACCAGGCGTCAAAGGGGCTGGGGCTGCCGCCCACGTCCTTGATGATGTTGTAGGCCTGGTCCTTGATGATGTCGTCCTTGGTGGTGAGGATCCCGCCCACCACCGTGCCGTGACCGCAGATGTACTTGGTGGTGGAGTGCACCGCGCAGTCCGCGCCGTGCTCGAGGGGACGCTGCAGGTACGGCGTAGCAAAGGTGTTGTCCACGATCACCTTCATGTCCGGATTGGCCGCTTTGGCCAGCGCCGCCACCCGGGCGATGTCGGTCACCGCCAGCGTCGGGTTGGTGGGGGTCTCGAACAGGATGAGCTTGGCCTCGGAATGCTGGGCCAGGGTCTGCTCGACGGCGTCGAGCTTCGAGGTGTCCACCTCCACCGCCTCGATGCCCATGCGCGCGAGCACGGTCTCGGCCAGGTGGGTGGTGGCGCCGTAGAGGACATCGCCGAGGATGATCGTGTCGCCCCGGCTGGCCAGGCCGAGCAAAATGGAGCTGATGGCCGACATGCCCGACGAAAACGCGATCGACGAGATGCGCAAGTCGGGGTTGGCGAGCTTTACCTCGCGGCCTTCGAGCGCGTTCATCTTGGCCTCGAGCGCCATCACCGTGGGATTGCCGAGGCGGGTGTAGATGTAGCCGGGCTGCTCGCCAGCGAAGATCCTCGCCCCCTCGGCAGCGCTCTGGAACACGAAGGTCGACGACTGGTAGATGGCGCCCGTGTGCGAGGGGGAGTGCGGCTGGCCAACGTGCTCGCCCGCGTGCAGCGCGCGCGTGCAAAAGCCGCGCCGAAGGAAGAAGTTGGTCAAAAATTCTGGATCGTTAGAGTCTTCCACCGAGTCCTCCTCGCCAACTCTGGCGGCCCGCCTTGTAGCCCAACTAACGGCGCGGTAAAAGGCGGCGCACGGCGGCGTGGGCGGCGCGTTCCGCCCCTGCTGGCGCAACGCGTCAAAATCGAGGGAGGCGGAGCAAAGCAGTGCAACGGGCAAACAGCAGCTACGCGGGCGGGCCGATTCACGGCAAGGTCCTCGGCATCCTGGTGGGCGGTGGGCCCGCCCCAGGTATCAACGGCGTCATCCGCGCCGCCACCATCGAGGCCCGCGACCAGGGGCTAGAGGTGATCGGCATCCGCGACGGGTGCAAGTGGCTGTCCCAGGGCAACACCGATCACATCGTGCGGCTCGACGTGGACGACGTCTCGCGCATTCACTACCTGGGCGGCTCGATCCTCGGCACCTCGCGGGTCAACCCCACCTTGAAAAAGGAGGACATGCGCCGCGTGCTCGAGTCGCTCGGCAAGCTCAAGATCGACCGGCTCATCACCATCGGCGGCGACGACACCGCCCACACCGCGCAGACCATCGACCGCCTGGCCGGACCGCAGATCGAGGTCGCCCACGTGCCCAAGACGATCGACAACGACCTGCCGCTTCCGGCCAACATGCCCACCTTCGGCTACCAGACGGCGCGGCATCTGGGCACCGCGATGGTGCAGAACATCATGGAAGACGCCATGACCACCTCGCGCTGGTACTACATCGTCTCCATGGGCCGGACGGCGGGGCATCTGGCCCTGGGAATCGGCAAGGCCGCCGCGGCCACGCTGGTGGTGATCGCCGAGGAGTATCGCGATCGGCCCATCCGCTTCTCGCAGCTGTGCGATCTCCTCGAGACCACCATCCTCAAGCGCATAGCCATGGGCCGGGACTACGGCGTGGCCATCCTGGCCGAAGGGCTGAGCGAGGGCATCCCGCCCGAGGACCTGGCCGAGATCGAGCAGGCCGAGCGCGACGAGCACGGCCACGTCCGCTTCGCCGAGATCTCGCTCGGCGTGCTGCTCAAGAACGAGGTGCGGCGACGGCTCGCCGCGCGCGGCATCCGGGTCACCATCGTGCCCAAGAACATCGGCTACGAGCTGCGCTGCGAGCCGCCCATCCCCTTCGACATGGAGTACACCCAGGACCTGGGCTTCGCCGCGGCGCGCTACCTGCTCGAGGGCAACACGGGCGCGCTCATCTGCATGATCGAGGGCCGGGTCGTGCCGGTCAAGTTCGAGGACCTGGTCGACCCGGCCACTGGCAAGCCGCGGGTGCGCCGCGTGGACGTGGACTCGGACTACTATCGCGGGGCTCGCGAGTACATGATCCGCCTCGAGGAAAAGGACTTCACCAACCCCGAGCAGCTCGGTCGGCTGGCCGCGGTTTCGGGCATGTCCCCCGAGGACTTCCGGGCGCAGTTCAGCTACCTCGGCGATCCGTGGTGAAGCGGTAGGTCCCCATGTTCGATTTCCTCCTGAGCGAAGAACAGAAGCAGCTGCGCGACGAGGTCCGCGGGCTCGTCCGGGCCACGCCACGGCAGCTCATCCTAGATATGGACGCCGACCACGTGACCTTTCCCAGGGACTTTCTCCGGGAGGCGGGACGGCGGAACCTCTTGGGCTGCCGCTACCCCGTCCACTGGGGCGGACGCGGGATGGACTGGACTACCGCGGCCATGGTCATGGAGGAGGTGGGAGCGCTGGGCTACATCTTCGCCTGCGTCTTCGGCGTGGGCGCCGAGCTGGTGTGCGATGCCATCATGCAGCACGGCACCGACGAGCAGCGCGAACGCTACCTGCGGCCACTGTTGCGCGGGGAGCTGTTCGCCGCCGAGTGCCTGACCGAGCCGCGGGGCGGCTCCGATTTCCTGGGCACGCGCACGCGCGCCGTCGACCGGGGCGATCACTTCGTGCTCACCGGGCAGAAGCGCTTCATCGTGGGCGGCACGGCGGCCGACTACTTCCTGGTCTACGCCCGCACCGATCCCCAAGCCGAGCCGCGCAAGGGGATCACCTGCTTCATCGTGGACCGCAGCCCCGGGGTCGAGACCAAGTACGTCTACGGGCTGATGGGCTGCCGCGGCGGAGGGGCGAGCCGGGTCACCTTCCGCAACGTCCAGGTGCCCCGAGAAAACGTGCTGGGCCAGCTCAACGAGGGCATCGATGTCTTCAACACCATGATGGTTCCCGAGCGGCTGGGCACGGCCGCCATGACCATCGGCGCGGCGCGCCCCGCCGTGGAGATCGCCACCCACTACACCTCTCGTCGCAAGGCCTTCGGCCGGACCATCGATCGCTTCCAGGGCGTCAGCTTCCAGGTCGCCGAGGCCGTCACCCTGCTCGATGCCTCGCGCGCCATGGTCTACGCCACCTGCCAGGCCGTCGACCGCGGCGAGCCGCCGCGGCGCGTTCGACGGCTGATCTCCGAGACCAAGCGCTTCGTGACCGAGTCCTGCCAGAAGGCCGCGCGCCACGCCATGCAGGTCATGGGCGGCATCGGCTACACCAACGTCTACCCGGTCGAGCGTATCGTCCGCGATCTCGGCCTGGCCTCCATCTGGACGGGCACCAACGAGGTGATGAGCATGATCGCCGCCCGCGAGTGGTATCGCGAGTACGCCGAGCTGCGCGAGTCCGCAGCCACCCGCGATCCCGAGCTCGACGCGGCCGAGGCCGAGGCCGAAGACGAGAAGGTGTACGAGTAGCGTTCGCCGACCTACCGCAAGACCCGAAGGCCTTTGACGGACACGCGGTAGCCGCCCGAGACGCCTACGATACCCTTGGCGAGCTCGCTGGTGTCTTCGATCGTCGGGGCCCACCAGCCCTTGAAAAGGGCCTCCTGCCGCGAAGCAGGTGCTTGATAGACGCCCCCGCTCTTGTGGTTCAGCGCGAAAACGCGCTGGCCCTTGCGTAGATCGGCCTGGGTCGCCACGCGGGTCTGCCAGGCGTGTTGCGTCAACACCAGGCTGCCCTTGCCGATGCGTACGAAGCGGCCTTCGCCACCTTCGAACGGATTCGCGGGCCGCGTGGGTACCGCCAGCGCGACCGAGCCGTAGCCCTTGTCGGGCAGCGGCCCCGTGCTGACGAACCAATGACCCTCTTGCAGGTAGTGGCCGTCCTCGGCGCCGCTCAGCGCGATCCGCAGCGAGGAATCGTCCTCGAGCAGTCGGATGGCCTGCGGCGCCACCCGGTATCCCCCGGAGACCCACACGTAGCCTTCGCCCAAGGGCACGGTGCTGACGATGCGCGTAATGAACCAGTTGCGCTCGTAGGCTTGCTTCACCGACTCGGGCGGGACGTAGATGCCGAGCTGGTTCTTGATGTCGCAGGCGACGACGAGCGCGCCCACGGCGAGCTCTTCGGGCTTGGCGGGCCTGTGCTGCCAGAAGTGCTTGCTGGCATACTCTTTTCGGTGCGAGTAGCGATAGAATGACGCTTTGCCATCGGCCCCGCGAGGCCCGAGCTGCTTGACGACGTAGGCGCTGAGGTATCCTGCAGAGAAGGCATTGCCCGCGGCGAACAGCACGTCGCTGGCCAGGTAGTGGTTGGCCGGATCGCCACGCTCGGGCAAGGTCGGCGGGCCCGTCTCCGCGGGGGACTGCACCTCGGCGGTAGCCGTCGCGGCGGGCTCGGCTGGAGAGGCGTGGTCGGGCGGCCCTGGGGGCGGCGCCGAGCCCGCGCTGCCACCGCAGCCCATCGACAAAAGCAAAGGCGCGCAGATGATCCAAGGCGAGCGAGCGTTCCAGCTGGTCATGGTGTGCTCCGTCCGTACTAGGTGGGCGAGGGCCGCATGGGCCTCGGCGGAATGAGGCCGTGTCCCTGTGTGCCGCAGGCGCGCTGCGAAGTAAACCGTCGCCGCGCGCCCGCAAGCCTCCGGAGACCACGCCGCGGCCCATCGCGCGATGCTGGCAAGCCGTGACGCGGTTGATCGCCCGAGGGGAGGGCGCTAATGGTCGCACACCCAAGGGGCTGCGGCGCCTTGCCGCTTGGCGCCTGCGACCCCGCGCGCACCGACGTCCACCACACGGAGCTCTGCCATGCCGAACCCGACCGCCACCTTCGAGACCTCCCTGGGCACCTTCCAGGCCGAGATCTACCTCGACAAGATGCCCATCACCGCTCAGAACTTCCTCGATCTGGCGCGCAACGGCTTCTACGACGGACTGCACTTCCATCGCGTGATCAAGGGCTTCATGCTCCAGTTCGGCTGCCCCCACAGCCGCGACCCCCAGAGCCCGCAAGCTGGCACGGGCGGACCGCCACACGGCACTATCCAGGACGAGCATCCGCAGGACGCCCAACTGTCGAACGAGCCTGGCACCCTGTCGATGGCCAACACGGGACGGCCCAATAGCGGCGGCTCGCAGTTCTTCGTCAACACGGTGCACAACGCCTACCTGGACTGGTTCAGCCCCGGGCCTTCCAAGCATCCGGTCTTCGGCAAGGTCACCAGCGGCTGGGAGATCGTGCAGGCCATCGAGTCCACGCCTACCGATGCTGGCGATCGTCCGACCACGCCCGTGCAGATGGTGCGGATCACGGTGCAGGACTAGCGCCGTTCGCCGCTCGTCCCCTGCGCCTCCCGCCCGTTCCCCCATCTTGCGCGAGAGCTATGGCCGAGCTGTGGGGCTCGTGCTATCGGAGCCTTGACCATTCTGGCCCTTGACCATCCAGGGCCTCGACAGGGAGGGAGCCCGATGAACCATCGAGAGATCCGCACGAGGCTAGACGAGATCATTCGAGCGCTCGACGAGGGGCGCGCCGTCGCGGCAAGCCCGCGTCTTGCTCCCGGCCGGCTGGCCGCGCCCGTGCTGGCGGCGTCGATCGCGCTGGGAACGGTCGGCTGCGCCAGCTCCACGCGCGCGCCAGGGCCGCCGCCCGGGCCGCCACCAGGACCGCCGCCAGGGCAGCCCATGGCGCAACCCAGCGGCCCCCACCACCCGGCTCCACCACCGCCGGGCCCCGTGGGACCACCGAACCCCGTGGATCCCGGCCCCGTGGCCGAGTACGCCGCGCCCATGCCCCCGCCGCCGCCCGATGAGCCCGCCGACACGGCCGGGACCGCGGCGCCGGGCGACACGGCAAGGGCCGCGCCGACGGGTGGCGCGACGACCAGTGGATCGTCCTTGATGCCAGTCGAGACCGTCGAGTCGCGGCCGAGCCCGCTGTACGCGGTGGAGTCGGTCTCGCCGCCAGACTAGCCAGGATCGATCCCCGCGGCGCGGCCGCGCGCACGCGCGGCTCGACGAGGCGTCATCCGCCGCCCTCGCGGTCGAGCCGGAGGCCGGCTCAGAGCGCCTTGGCAGCCCCCTCGACCAGCGGCATCACCTGCGACATGGCCATGCTGACTGGAGTGCCCGGCGGCACCAGTGCGGCGGCTCCGCGCAGGGCGCCTGCGTAGTCGCCCTCGACCAGCGCCTCGACGCTGGCCGCCGCGGCCTTGATGATCTCGCCCCCTGGCAAGAGCGACAGCAAGGTGTCGAAGAAGCCGCCCCCCTCTTCTTCGGGCTGCTTGGGCGGTCCGCGGCGCCGCAGCCCCTCGCCCGAGCAAGGCGACTCCGAGGTGCGCGCCTCGGGATGCTTCTCGTAGTACGCCTCCAGCGCAGCCTCGCAGCCCTCGGTGAGCTGCTTGGCGGCGAGCTCGTAGGCCTTCGCGGCTTGCTCCGGCGTAACCTCGGGCGGCGAGGCGACCGATTTCCGCGCCCCCTCGACCAGCGCATCGATGGCCTTGGGGTCCTTGCCGTCGAGCGCCGCCTGAAGCAGGCCGACCATGCCGATGGATGTCGACAGCACGGTCTGGTTGCGCAGATTGGCGCTCAGGTACTTGCCGTAGAGCGCGAAGACGTCCGGGGGCGGCTCTTCGCCCGCGTTCTTGGTCGCGCCCAGGGTGCGGGTGAAGGCCTCGGAGTAGCTCTGGCACGAGGGCAGCGCCTCGAAGGCAGTGCCGATGGGCGCGTTGACCGCATTGACCTGGTCGCGCAGCGCCGAGAGCAGGGGCTGGAGCTTGGCCGCGCGCTTGGCATAGGCCTGCATCTTGTGGGGCGGCGCCCCAGCGAGCTTGCGCCCCTCGGCTGAAAACGAGTCCTCCACCATGAGCGTCGGTCGCTCGGGGGTGGCCACGTTCTTGATGGTGACCGTGACCTTTTCCGCCCGCAGCTCAGCCACGACCTCGGCCAAGGGCTTGAGCGGCTGGCCCATGGCGTCGTTGGCCTTGCCCTCGACCTTGTCGAGGAACTCGCCGAGGGCTTTTTCCGCCCGCTC
>CAYTYV010000346.1:0-7307 GCA_964441055.1 uncultured Polyangiaceae bacterium
CCGGGTCATGAGCCCGGGCAGCCACCGCAACTACCACCTGGGCTTCCGCTGCTGCAAAACCGTCGAGCCGACCAGCCGCTAGCTTTTGCTCAGCTCCTCGTCGCGAAGCTCGCGGCGTAGGATCTTGAGCACGGTGCTCTTGGGCAGCTCGTCGCGCTGCTCCCACTTTTTGGGCACCTTGTAGGCCGCCAGGTTCTCCTTGCAGAAGGCGGTCATATCCTCCCAGGAGGCCTTCTCGCCTGGCTTGAACGCGATGAAGGACTTGACGGTCTCGCCGCGCTTTTCGTCGGGCACGCCGATGGTGGCCGCCTCGAGCACGGCCGGGTGGCTCATGAGCACGTTGTCGATCTCGTCGGGGTAGATGTTGTAGCCGCCCGCGATGATCATGTCCTTTTTGCGGCCGACGATCTTGAAGTAGCCGTCCTCGTCCATGGTCGCGAGATCGCCCGTATAGATCCAGCCGTCCCGCAGCATCTCGCCGCTGGCGTCCCCCAGCTTCCAGTAGCCCTTCATGTTCTGCGGGCCGTAGATGACGAGCTCGCCCTCCTGGCCGACCCCGAGCTCGCGCTGGTCGTCCTCGATGTCCACGATCTTGCAGTCGGTGTTGGGCACGGGAACGCCCACCGTGCCGATCTTGCGCACGCCGCCGAGCGGATTGACGTGGCTGACGGGCGAGGTCTCGGTCAGGCCGAAGCCCTCGCAGATCTTGGCGCCAGTCATCTTCTCGAACTTCTCCAGCACCTCTTCGGGAAGCGGCGCCGAGCCGGAAAAGCAGCTCTTGATGCTCGACAGATCGAAGCTGCTCACGTCCGGATGGTTGATGATGGCGTTAAACATCGCGGGCACGGCAGGCATCATGGTGATGCGGTGCTTGGCGATGAGCTTGATCATCATCGGGATGTCGCGCGGGTTGGGCATCAGCACCATGGCACCCGCGCAGTAGATGGGCAGGCTGTTGCACACCGTCATGCCGAAGGAGTGGAAGTAGGGAAGCGCCGCCAGAAACACCTCCTCGCCCTCCTGCATGGACGGGAACCAGGCGCGGCACTGCTGCACGTTGTACGACAGGTTGCGCTGCGTGAGCATGGCGCCCTTGGACAGGCCCGTGGTGCCGCCCGTGTATTGCAGCGCCGCCAGGTCATCCATGCCGATCTCCACCTCGGGCGGCTGCGGCGGGGTGCCATCGACCAGCTTGCGGAAGGGATGCACGTCCGCGCCGTACTCGACCTTGGCGATGAGCGGCTCGGGCTTGGCCTTCTTGAGCTTGAGCGGCGCCAGCCAGTTGAGCGGGAAGCGCAGGTACTCGGGGACCTTGGCGATGATGTACTGCTCGACGGGCACCTTGGAGCGCAGCTTCTTGACCTTGCTCTCGTAGAGGAAGTCGGCGACCACGGCGACCTTGGCGCCAGAGTCGTTCCACTGGTGCTCGATCTCGCGCGGCGAGTACAAAGGGTTGGTCATCACCGCCTGGGCGCCCAGCCGCTGGGCCGCGTGAAAGGCGATGAGCGTCTGCGGCAGGTTCGGTAGCTGCACCGCCACCTTGCTGCCCTTTTTGACGCCCATGTCCGCCAGGGCCGTGGCCAGCCGGTCGACCTGGTCCTTGAGCTCGGCGTAGCTCAGCCGACAGTTCATGAAGATGACGGCGGTCTTGTCGGGGTGCTTCGCGGCGCTTCGTTCGAGGATCTCGGGCAGGGTGAGGTCTTCGAAGTCCAGCTCGGGCGGCACGCCCTGGTCGTAGCTCTTGTGCCAAACTCGGTCTTGCATGCTTGTCCCCTTTCGGCGCGCCCACCGAGCGACGCCGCCGTTTCATTCCATGACGGGCGCGGCCTGTCTACCGACGCCGCCTGGCCCAGGCGCCGCTGGCCAACACGAGCCCGAGCAGCACCGCCCACGGCCCACCGGCCCCGCCGCGCCCATCGGACAGGCTGCACGAGGACAGGATCTCGCCCTTGTACTTCTCGTCGTCCCGGCCGCCAGCCACCCAGCCGTTGCCAGAGGGCTCGCCCGTGCCCGTCCCGCCTTCGGCACCGCTCGCGCCCGAGCCGCCCGAGCCGCCCGTGGCTCCGTCGCCGCCCGAGCCGCCTGAGCCCGCGCTGCCGCCCGAGCCACCCGAGCCGCCCGAGCCCTGGCAGATCGCATCGCTCTCGCACTCGGTCACGCAGCCCACATCGCACACGCAGTCGTAGATAAGCAGGTAGACGTCGGTGCCCGAGGGGTGGTCGGCGGCGCACTGGTTGGCGCAGGTCTGGGTCGAGCAGCCGTTGAGGCAGTCGACCAGATCGCTGCAGTCGGGGTGGTTGAAGCAGTCCTGCACCTCGTCCGCACACGGACCGCTACCCGAGGTCGACCAGGTGAAGCACTGGTCGCAGTCCATGGGCGCGCCACCGCCGCCGCCGCTGATGTAGCTCTCGATCCAGCCGGACACTCGCGAGACGCGGCCGCTGGCGCCAAAGGTGCTGCAGTTGTTGTCGCCGACAAAGGACGACACGCCCACGACCTTCTCGTTGGTCATGGTCAGCTGGGGACCGCCGCTGTCGCCGAAGCAGGGTCCACCCGGGTAGGGGCCGTTCGGGTAGTTGCCGTAGTACAGGAGCAGGTCTTCGAGGATCGAGATCACGCCGTTGTAGTAGTGGCGCGTCGAGTTGTCGCCGTCTTCGGTTTGGCCGTAGCCGACGTGCTTGATCGGCGTGCTGCTATTCAGGCTGTCCGTCGCCGCGGCCGGGATAGTGGGCGCGCTCCCGGCCCCGCTGACCGTGAGCATGGCGAAGTCGTAAACCGAGCCGTTGTAGTAGCTGTGGGCCTCGTAGTCGGTGACCGGGTAGATGCCGTCGCAGTTCCAGCTCTGGATGCAGGCGTAGTTCTTGTGCTGCACCACGTACTGGGGCGGGTCGTCCACGCAGTGCGCGGCCGTGAGCACGTAGCCCGCGTTGCCCGAGACATCCACCATGGTGCCCGAGCAGGCGCCGTAGTTGCTGAGCACCGCCATCACGGCCGGATGGTCGTTGTCGGGCGAGCCGTTGATGATGGCCGAGCCGATCTCCCCCAGCTCGGGCGGAGCCTTCCAGGGGAGGTCTTGACCCGCATCCGAGCAGGCCAAGCCAAGGGCGGTCAGGGAAACCAGCGCGGGAAAGGCAAAGCGGCGCATCCAGACCTCCAGCAGAGGGCAAGGCGGACGGCGAGGCTGCCGACCGAAGCGGGGCAAACCGCAGGAAAGCCCCTTAGGGTTATACGGAGTACGCCCGGGCCGAGCAAGCTGAGATTCGGCTCGGCCCGAGCCCTAGGGGCGCTCGAGACGCCGCGTCCCTCGCCCCTATTCGCCCGCCGACCGACGCTCAGGCTCTACCGCGGCGATCGCCAGGCGCTCGGGGGGCTGCCGTCCGGCGAGCGGCAGCCGCAGCTTCAGTCCGCGACCGGCCAAAAACAGGTCGTCGACCCGCCACGAGCGCGCCTCGGGGTGCTCGCCGTGCTCGCGCAGCTCCACCCGTCGCACCAGCCGGTCGGTCGCGTTGTGCACACACAGCTCGAGCGCACCGCGGCTAGGCCGCCGCTGGCAGGCGCGCAGCGGCTCCAGCGCCCGCAGGATCTCGCCCCGAGCCCGCTCCTCCCGCTTGCCGAGCGGTCCCAACGCCAGCGTCAGCTCGCGGGCGCGCGGCTCGCCCAGGTAGGCCAGCATCATGGCGGCGTGGACCCGCACCGCGGGCAGATGCGCTCGGAGCAGGCGATGAAAGGCCTCGGGCGGGGCCAGGGCGATGTCGCCGAGGTCTGCAGCAGCCGCGCAGTCCACCTTGAGCTCTGTGCCCTCGGCCTCAACGCTCCAGCGCACGCTTTCACCCGGCCCAAGATCGGCGGGCCAGAACAATCCGCGCTCGACCATCCCGGTACGCCGTCCCGCGGCGGTGCGGTGGGCAAAGGTCACCACCAGGCTCAGGGTCTCGAAGCCGATCGCGCTGTTGTTGACCACGGCGAGATCAAAGGCGATTTCGCGCGCCCTGGCTTCAGGGGCGAGCACCTGCACGGTCTCGCCAGGGGTGACCCAGAGCGGAATGGGCTCGCCCCCACGCGGGGCGATCAGGATGCTCAGCCGAGCCACGCCGTCGCCCCACAGAAGCGAGTCGGCTCGGCGGCAGGCGCACGCCGCCCTGCGCGGGCTGCCCGCCGCGCGACCGGCAGCGAACTCGGCCCGCACGGGCTCGCCTAGACCGCTCTGCAACGCGGGTACGGGCAGCGCGATCCGCTCCACCGCCCCGTACCTCTCGACCGCGGCCACCGCGACCAGCGCCAGCGACAGGGCCAGCAGCGCCACCACGGCAAAGGCGCGCGGGCGCACGGCCACGCCCCATGCTCCCCACCGCTGGCTCATGGCAGCACGCGCGACAGCGCTCGGAGGAAGATCGCGTAGGTCTGGAGCGGGTACTCGCCCATGTGGAAGACCCGGAAGAGCCGATCCGAGAGCTTGCCCTGGGCGGAGTAGATGGCAAAGACGTGGTCGTCAACGGGCTCGGTTGCGAGCCGGTCGGCGAGCTCCGCGTAGCTAGAGCCCTCGGGAATGTAGAGCGCCGTCCCGATCGACTGAAGCGGCATGTCCGGCCAGCGCGCGATGCGCAGGCCCAGGCGCTCGTAGCCCGCGCGCAGAAGCTGGCAGCGCTCTTGGTAGATGCGGTGCCGACCGGCCACGCCGCCTATGGCGCGCAGGTGCTCGAGCGCCGCGGCGACCTGGCACAGGCTCAAGGGGTCGATGGTGTAGGGGTGCGAGCCGCGCTCCTGGCTGACCCAGGTCTCGTGGAGCTCCAGGCTGGGCAGCCGCGCAGGGATGTGCTCCATCTGGCGCAAGAGATCCTCGCGGACCAGCGCGAAGGTCAAATTGGGATGGCTGTGCAGGCCCTTGTTGCAGGAGCCCATCGCGGCCGCGACGCCGAGGGCCTCGAGATCGAGCGGCTCCACGAACAGCGCGCTCACCCCATCGACGATCAGCTTCTTGTTAAATTCCGTAGTAATTTCAGATAATTCAACAACAGGGTTAAGGTTACAGCTAGAGGTGCAGCCCAGCACCATGACGACCGCGTCGACCTCGCCGCGCGCACAGAGCTCGCGAACGCGGGCCAGATCGGGCCGCTCGCCGTAGGGCATTTCCAGATCGACCACGGGCTGCCCCAACCGGTCGGCGAACTCCTTGATGCGATCGCCGTATGCGCCGTTGCGGATCACCAGCAGGCGCTCCCGCGGATCGAGGCACGAGCCCAGCACGGCAGCCATGGCCGTCGAGCCCGTGCCGGTCAGGAGCACGGCCTGGTAGCCGGGCGCGCTGAGGGCCTCGGCGATGCCCGCGCGCACCTCGGCCAACAGCGGGGCGAGCGCTGGGCCGCGGGGGACGATGGGCTGGCGTCCGTAGCGCCGCGATACCTCGTTGACTCGCTCGGAGATGTGGAACACCGCGGGGGTGAGCGACACCATCTTGGGGCTCGCGCAAGAGCTACTTGCCATTCTCGCATCCCATCTTTGGGCCATCTTCGGCCGAGCCTCAATCACAAAATCCTCAAAATACTCCAAGTATTCCTGCGGTTTTGCTCAATCGGCTCGACCGAATCTGACCCAAATCTGGACGCGATCTCTGGCAACTAGCTCTTGCGCGAGCCCTTGGCCCCCCGTGGCGCTCGTCCGACGCTTGCTCGTCGCCCGGGGGGATCGACTGGGCCCTCGGCATGCTCGTCATCCCGAATTGCGTTGGCTGCCGATCACAGCGCGAAGCTGGCGCAGGTCTTCCCAGACCTCGGCGGGCGTGTGGTAGCGGTACACATCGCGGCGCCGAAGCATCTTGGCGATGATGATGCCGATGGGCGTGCCCAAGGCCTCGGCGCGCTGCCGCGGCACCCCTTCGGCGATGTAGTACGTGTAGTCGTGGCCGGCTGGCTCGCTCTGCTCGGGCATGGCCGAGTGGCCCGTGTGCATGTGGTAGAGCAGCAGCCCGAGCTGGTAGAGATCGCTCTGGCGCGTGGTGTAGCCCTGCATGACCAGCTCGGGCGTCAGGATCTTCGGGTTGGCCACCTGCGGCCGATACCAGGGCTGCCCCTCGAGCTGGTGGGCCACGCCGAAGTCGGTGATCTTGACCTGAGGCGAGGCCGTGCCCCAGCCCAACACCAGCACGTTGCCGCCGTGCAAGTCGGAGTGGACCAGGCCGTTGTAGTGCAGGTAGGACAGCGCCATCAGCAGCTGGCGGGCGAACTCGATGACGGTCAGCTCGTCGAACCACGTCCCGTAGAGCGATCGCAGGCTGGTGTCGCAGCGCTCCAGGGCCAGGTAGAACAGGTGGTTCAGCTCGAAGGCATCGTGGATGTAGACGATGTTGGGATGGCGGAAGCTGAACAGCCGCTCCATCTCCGCCTCCCACTCCTCCTTGACCGTCTGGTAGTGGCGGTTGGCCGGCCTGAACATCTTCAGGGCGTAGGCCTGGTCAAAGGGCCCCGTGCACTCGAAGACCGAGCCGTACTGCCCGTCGCCAATGAGCTGGCCGACCAGATAGCTCCCGCGCGGGGACTGCAGCGTGGTCCCCGGGACCGGGAAGGGAATGATGCCCGAGGTGGAGGTATTGGAGAAGTCCTGCATGGCCACGCCCGACGGCCCGCCCAAACGGAACGCTCGTGACGCGCGGGCCTTACCTAGGGGAATCTGATGGCCGCCGCAACTGCTCTGAGCTGCGCATCCCGCGCGGACGGGCTTTCGGAGAATTCAGCGGCGGGTGATGTCGCGGACCAGATCGGCGGCCTCGTCGCGGTCCACGCCTAGGGCCACGGCCATGTCCAGGATGAGCTCGCGCTCGCTGGTGCGCACGATGCCGTCGGCGGCCGTCACCTCGATGGCCAGCCCCAGGGCGGCCTTGCAGGCTTCGGCTCCGCCGAGCCGCTGCTTGACCGCGGCCAGGCGCTCGACGCGATCGGCCGCCCCGAGCGCTGCCCGCGCCTGGTCGATGAGCTCGGCGAGCTCGGCGGCCGTCAGCTCGGGCTCGCTGCGCCATTTACGAGCCAGCGGCTGGATGCTCTGGGCCAGCCGGTCGCGCTCCTCGTCGCTGAACTCGCCGTCGGCATCGGCGGCCAGGTACATGGCCTCCACCAAGGCCTCGAGCTTGGTCTTGTCCAGATCGCGCAACAAGGTCGAGGGATCAAAACTCATGGCCTACCGCTACACCGTTCGGCAACCGAAACCAACAGCGACTAAAGCGGTACCATCGAAGCGACGACTGGGGAGGCCGATTCACGGGCTCGGGCTGCCCGCCAACTCGCGGAACACGCACAGCCCCTGCTTGCAGTAGACCT
>CAYTYV010000347.1:0-7291 GCA_964441055.1 uncultured Polyangiaceae bacterium
TTGGATTGGTTCGACGATTGGGGGCTCCGGTCGTCGCTACGCTCCTCCCTCTGCCCCCAAGCCCCCGCAAGGATTCGCTTGCGGGGGCTTCTCCGTCTCTAGCCACTACGGACTGCGGCGCGTGAGCTCGGCGAGCACGTTCGCCGTCGGCGTGAGCACGGTCGCATCGCCGCTGGCCGAGGGCAGCACCACCGAGAAGGTGCTGCCTTCGGCGGGGCTGGTTCGCACCTCGATGCGCCCACCGGCTCCCTGCACGATGCGCTGGCAGATGGCCAGACCCAGGCCCGTGCCCTGGTGCTTGGTGGTGTAGAAGGGCAGAAAGATACTCTCGAGCGCGCTCGGCGGGATGCCGCTGCCGCGATCGGTCACAGCGATCTCGACGAAGCTCTCCGAGCCGAGCTGCCGCGTACGCGTGGCCACCGAGACCTTGCCCCTGCCGCCCATCTCCTCCATGGCGTTTCGCAGCAGGTTCATGATCACCTGCTGAAGCTGCTCGGAAGCGATGGCGGCGCGCGGCAGCTCGTCGTCGAGGCCGAGCTCGACCGCAAAGTCCTCCTCGGTCCACTCGGCTGACATGACCTGGACCGTGCGGCGGACGGCGCTGTTGACGTCGATGGCGGCCACCACCTCGGCGTCTTGCCGCGCCAGATCGAGCACCGAGTTGACGACCTGGTCTAGCCGGTCCACCTCTTCGAGGATGATGCCGAGAAACTCGCGCGAGGCGCCCTCGCCATCGCCCTCGGGCTCGTCGGCTTCGGGCGGCTCGGCCAATAGCTGGGCCGCGCCCTTGATGGCGCCGAGTGGATTGCGGATCTCGTGCGCCAAGCCAGCGGCCATCTGACCCAGCACGGCGAGCCGGTCGCGCTCCTTCATCTTGGCGTAGACGCGCGAGTTCTCCACCACCACCCCGATCTGGGCGGCCAGCGTCTCGAGCAGGGCGACGTCCTCGGGCGAAAACGCATCGCGGATGCGGTCGTCGGCCACCGCCAGAAGGCCCACCAGATCGCCCGCCTCGGTGCGGATGCCCAGCACCACGCCCGAGCGAAGCGCCCCCAGCACCTCGGCGGCGGCCAGCACGGCCTCGGCCGAGGGGGGGCCCCCGCGACCCGCCCGCCGCTCGTGGGCCTGCCGCTCGACGTTCTCCAGCACCACGGCCCCGCGCTCGAGCTGCTCGACGAGGGCGTGCGAGGTGGCCACCTCGATGCGTTGGGGGGCCTCGGGGCCAAAGGAGGTGAGCTGGTCGAAGCCCGTGCCGTCCTCGTGCAGCAGGTAGAGCGCGGCGCGGGTGACCCGCCGCGATCCCTCGAGGGCGGCCATCACCACCAGCCCCATCTGATCCACCTCCAGCACGTGCGCGAGCCTGCGGCGCGCCTGACCCAAAGAGGTCTCCAGCTTGCGGCGCTCGCGCAGCACCAGCCGCTGGATCTGCTGCTCCACCTTGTCGCGCAAGGGGTTGAACAGCACCAGCACCACGATCGAGGCCACCACGGCGTTGAGGTACATGGTGTTGAACTTGCCGATGACGGTCACCAACACGTGGAACAGGCCCGCGATGAGAAAGGCCACCGCAGTGGCGACCAAGAGCTTGCCCAGCATCTCGTACAGATCGAGCAGCCCCTCGTGGCGCAGGGCCTGGGCGAGAATGAACAGGAAGACCACCGAGAGGACCACGCCGACGGGCGGCGGGTGATAGGCCGGGACGTAGCCGATGACCCAGACGAAGTCGGCCACCGTGAACAGGCCGGCCAGGGCTCCTGCCACCACCAAGAAGGTCACCCGCCGCTGGGTGGCTCGCGACTGGCTTCGCTTGCCCCGCTGGTAGAGCTGGACCAGCCCGAGCGCGAACAGCGTGAACACGTACAGAAAGGTGGCCACCCGCACGGGACCGAAGCGCAGGTAGGGACTGATCACCAAAACGACCATGGGAATGGCCAGCACCATGGCCACCCTGCCTAGCCGACCGCGCCCTGCCCGCTCCTCGAGGGGCACCATGCCCTCGAACAGGTTGACGGCAAACACGGGCAAGAGCACCGCCAGCACCACCCGCAGCCGCTCCCAGATCTCCGCCTGAAAGAAGCCGAAAAAGGACTGCGACAGGTACCAGAAGCCGACGTCGCCCGCGAAAGCCGCGAACAGCAGGTGCACCTTGCGCACGCGCCCGCGCAGCAGCGCGCTGGCGGCGATGGCGAGCGCGAGCGAGCCGCACACCAGCGTGGTGCGAGTCCGTAGATCGTAGGTGAGGTCCACGTCGCCCTCGGCGGTCAGGTGTTGCAGCTAGTTGGTTTTGCGGCTGTCGACTTGGTCGACCGCGGTGGTGATGGCGCTCAGGCTCGCCTCGGATGCCTCCCCCAGGGCCCGCGCCATGGGCAGCTGCGCGCGAACCAGCGAGCGGTAGGTCCCCAGCAGCTCAGGACAGCGGCGCCCAATGATGGTGAGGTGCCGCTCGATGCCGCTTCGATCCCCGCGCCGCACGGGACCGGTCAAGGCCTGGGGCAGGCCCAGCTGCTCGACGTTGTCGGCCACGGAGCGCAGCAGCGGTCCCAGGATGGCCGCCGCGTCCGTCGGATTCGCTCGGGCCGCTTCGAGCAGCGTCGCCCCGGCTGCTGCCAGCGCGGCCGTGCCGTTGGCCACCAATGCCAAGGCAGCGTGGACCAGCTCGCGGTCGAGCTCCCCTAGCCTGCGCGGGCTCATGCCGAGCAGGCGAGCAAGCTCGGCGGCCCTACGCACGGCCACCGCATCACCAGCAAGGTGAACGCGGGCGCCCGCCACCGTGGGCGAGCGCTGCGGGTCGGCAAAGCTCACCGCGGGATGCATCTGGCCGACGGCCACCCGCGCGGCGCGCACCGAGGCCAGCACCTCGGCCGAGAGCGCGCCCGCGCAGTGCAGCACCGCAACGGTCTTGCGCCGATGGCCGAGCAGCCCCGCGCGGCCGAGCGCCTGGGCCGCGCGCTCGATATCGGCATCGCGCACCGCCACGATCACCACGTCCGCATCGATGCGCCGCGCGGGCCAGCCGCGGCGCCACGGGCGCACGGTCGTCCTCAGCCCCGCCCGACGAAGCAAGCGGCCTAGATTGCGACCGAGCTTGCCCGCGCCGAGGACGTATACCCGCTCGATACCCTTGCTCACGGGCTCCCCTCGCCCCTGGCCCCGCGGCCTACTCGCCCCCGGAGATCCCGGCCAGGGTGGACGTGGCCTGGGCGAGGCCCTGGTGGATGGCATCGATATCAGTCTGGCTCCAGCTCGCGCGGTCCTCGCGGATGAACGAGGTCAGATCGGCGCGGTTATCGAAGCGCGCCACGGGAAGGTACCAGTGCCGCATGACGTAGCGCGGCTTGCCGTCGGGACCGGTCTCGGTCACCACGCGCTCGACCCGGATGGTGTCGGGTCGGTCCGACTGGCCGATCAGGTACTCGAGGTCGTCGCAGCCGTAGTCGCCCAGCATCACCTCGAGCGGCACCGAGTGAAACAGAATGGATCCCTGGCCGTCCGGGCGGCCGCGCTCGACGTTCTTGCGCCGCGACTCCTCGGGGCTGACCCACACGTACAGAATCGTGGCTCGCTCTAGGATGGCCGTGGAAAGACGCGACAGCGCGTACTGGTAGCCGCGCGGCGGCGTGAGCGGAAAGGCCGCGCCGTTGGGGCCGCCGCGGGCGGCCTCGATGACCACGGTGCGGCCCGTGCGGTCTTGCTTGCAGACCTCGTTCTTGTTGCGCAGCTCGGCCGCACACTCCTCCTCCATGCGCTCGGCGATCTGGCAGCGCACGCGATACGGCACCTCGCCCAGCGCCCGCGGAAGGCCCACCTTGGCGCGGGCCTCGTCGAGGCGGTCGAACAAAAGCTGTGCCGCCGAGGCGGGCTCGGCCGTGCGCCGCGCCAGCAGATCGTCGTAGTCCTCGTTGAGCATCTCGATGAGCGTGCCCCACTCGAAGGGGTCTCGAAACGGGCGGGTGGGCCCCTGGAAGAAGACGTAGTCGCAGCCGCGCTCACCCAGCTCGTCGTCGATGCGGTGCATGAAATGCACGTAGGGGTAGTCGTCTAGCTGCAAGGTGGCCCCGAAGTGCATTTCGTCCCTGCACTGCTCGGGGGAGAGACCATCGAGGTACTTGCGCACCTCGCTTTTTCCGGAAGCGGGCAGCGCGAACAACAGCACGGTATCGATAATGCGACTCATAGCGCCCTTATACCGATGAGCCCGCTGCAACCCAAGCACGAGCGGCCGCAAGATCCATCAGCGAGAAGCGGCGCTCGCCCGAGCCGCCGAACAGCTGCATGCGAACGACGCCGTGCGGCAGGTCGGCCCGGCCAGCGAGCGCTCGGACGATCTCGCGCGGCCGCGCCGTTCCCTGCGGCGTGATGGCCAGCTCCGCGGTCACCGCGGCTTCGTAGGGCGGCAGCTTGGCCCGACGGAGCGCTGCCAAGGTCTCGCCGTCGGCTGGCTGGACGTTCAGCACGAGCGGCCGCAGATCGATCCGCTTGGTGCGCTTTTTGTGGAGGCGCTCGACGACCAGCGCATCCCGGGCCAACAGCTCGGCGCAGCGGTCCCGAAGCGGCGAGCTGCGGGTCTCACTGGCGGCGTCCCAGGCCAAGGCGTAGCGCGCGCCTGTCAGGACCGCGGTGACGGCGGGATCGGCCGACTCCAGCGACTCGGCGGCCACGAAGCCCAGGCCCGGGGGGCTCTGTCGGTTGAGCTCGCCCAGCCAGCGGTCGAGCTCCTCGTTCGCCCGAGGCTCGACCAGCCGCAGGTCGACCAGCTCGCCCAGGCCCGAGGCGCCTAGCGGCAGGGCAGCGGCGAAGCTCATGATGGGCGTTGGATGGAAGCCGCCCGAATAGACCAAGCGGATGCCCAGCCTGCGGAAGATACGGGGAAGCTCGCGCACCAGATCCAGGTGACCGAGCAGCGTCATGGGGGCGAGCTTCTCGAAGCGCAGGCGGTAGCGGTGCCCCGCCGACCGATCGCCCGGCTGCGGCCTGTTCGATCGGCCGCGGCCTGCCTTGCCGAGCTGCGGCTCGGCCTTCGCCGCGATCGTGGCCGCTGGGCCGAGGCGTTCCGCCAGTCGATCGCGCGCCTTTTTTCGTCGACCCTGGACCTCCGCTGGATCGCAGCCCGCGCCGCAGCGATAGCACACGGGCGGGCGCTGCCTTGCCGAAGCGGATGCGGCTCGCTCGGCCGCGCCCGAGCGCGGGATCACGCGGCCGCAAGGCGGGCTGGCTCGCTGCCGCAGCGCGCGCCGATACTCGCGATGGAGAAAGGCCGTCCCGACTCCCACGTCGATGTGCGACCAGGGCAGTGGAGCCTCGGGCAGAAGCGCGCCGAGGTAGCGCGCGGCATCCACCCCGCAGCGCGCGAGCGCCTCGTCCCAGCACGCGTCTTGGCGCTTTTCGTCCCACGAGTCGAAGCGTGCTCCGCGGCGCCAGGCCTCTTCGACCACGTCGGCCAGCCGACGGTCGCCGCGGGCCAGCATGCCCTCGAGCGCGCTGCCGCGGGCGTCGTGGGTGCGGAGCTGCAGGGCTCGGTGGCGCTGCACGGCCGCGCGCAGCAGGGCCTGCTTTCGCTGGATCTCGGAAAGCGGCGCCATGGCCGCCCACTGAAAGGGGGTGTGGGGCTTGGGCACGTGGGTGGACACGCTCACCGTGACCTGGACCCGACCGCCAGCCGCCCGCCTGCCGATCTGCGCGGTGCGCGCCGCGCTCTCGATGATGCCAAGGACGTCCTCGTCCTGCTCGGTGGGAAGCCCGATCATGAAGTACAGCTTCACGCGGCGCCAGCCGCGGGCGAACACCTGCTCGGCGGTCTCGTCCATCTGCGCCTGCGAGACGTTCTTGTTGATGGCGTCGCGCAGCCGCTGGGTGCCCGCCTCGGGCGCGAAGGTGAGCCCCGCCGCCCTCACCCGACGGAGCTCGTCGAGCAACGCGGGCTCGAGCCCGTAGGCGCGCAGCGACGAGACGCCCAGGGACACGCCCTCGGCGGCAAGCTCGCGACCGAGCCCGCAGAGCAGCGGCGCGACATACGAGACGTCGGCTGGCGAAAGCGCTGTCAGCGCTGCCTCGTCCGCGCCCGAATGGCGGAGCGCGGCGCGGATGGTCTCCAGAAGCTCGACCGGATCGCGCTCGCGTACCGGGCGGTAGATCATGCCGCCCTGACAGAAGCGACAGCCCTGCGCACAGCCGCGGGCGAGCTCCTCGGATACGCGCTCGAACACGGCCTCGGGACCGCCGACCGGTCCGGTCGCAGGAAAGGGAAAGGCGCCGAGATCCACGCGGGCTGGAGCCACCGCCTTCGGGACGCTGGGGTCGGCTGGGGGCCCCAGCACCACGAGCCCTGTCCGAGGCTCCTCCGCGCACGGATAGAGCGACGGCACGTACACCGAGCCCAGCTCGGCCAGGGCTCTCAGGCGCGCCGCGCGACTCAGCCCCTGCGCCCGTAGCGCGGTCCAGCAAAGGGCCAGCTCCGAGAGCTTGTGCTCGCCATCGCCCACCACGATGGCATCGAAGAAGGGGGCCACGGGCTCGGCGTGCGTGGCCGTGGGACCACCGCCGAGCACCAAGGGATCGGCCTCGCCCCGCTCGGCGGCCCGCAGCGGAATGCCGCCGAGCTCGAGCATCGTCAGGACGTTGGTGTAGGTGAGCTCGAACTGCAGCGAAAAGCCCACCACGTCGAAGTCGCTGAGCGGGCGCCAGCTCTCGAGCGAGACCAGCGGCAGCCCGCGGCCGCGCAGCTCGGCCTCGAGATCGGTCCACGGGCAGTAGCAGCGCTCGGCCAAAAGGCGCGGTTCGTCGTTGACGATGCGGTAGAGGATGCGCAGCCCCAGATGGCTAGCGCCCACCTCGTAGACGTCGGGAAAGGCCAGGCACACCTTGGCCTGGACGCTCGCCCAGTCCTTGCGCACGACGCCGAACTCGCCGCCCGCATAGCGGCCGGGCTTTTCCACCTCGGTCAAGAAGGCGGCGTAGGGATGGCGTTCGAACCGAGCGGCGGCGCGCTCGTGCTCGTCGCAACCCACGCCCCCGAGCTCACGCGGCGGCCGCCCGTTCATGGAGCTGTCTCGATAGCACGCTTTGGCCGAGCCAGGCCAGCTCGGCCCGATTGCCGCCTCGGCACGGCGGCATTAGCCTGCGGCGCCTGATGACGCGACCCTTCGAGCTGGTCTCCGACTTCGAGCCGCGCGGCGATCAGCCTCGCGCCATCGCCGAGCTGTCGGCGGGGCTCGACCGCGGTGAGCGCTTCCAGGTGCTGCTGGGCGTGACCGGAAGCGGCAAGACCTTCACCATGGCCAAGGTCATCGAGCAC
>CAYTYV010000348.1:0-6477 GCA_964441055.1 uncultured Polyangiaceae bacterium
CCGACCGCACGAGCCTGCACATCCGCGCCTCGCTTCTGCACGACGTCATCCGTTCCTTCGACCAAGAGCGATGAATCTTCCGCTTTTCTCGGCCGCGGCGGCTCGACCGGCGGCGGCGAACGGTGTAGTAGGGGGCACCCTATTCGGGGGTTCGGGGGGAGAGGTGCTCATGACCACTGAGGCCGAGCGGCTGGAGTCGTTCCTGCAAGCGTACGAGCAGTACGTGCGGGACGCCTTGCAGCCAACGCAGATCGAAATACGCGATCTGCTGACGCCGTGGCAGCATCCGGACCACTGGACCAAGTACAAGCGAACCAATCGCATTCCCATTCCCACGCCCATCCGCAGCACCTTCACGCGCATCAAGCGGCCCGAGCAGGTGGTCGACAAGATCTTTCGCAAGCCCCAGGACTTCCCCGACGGCCTGGTGCCCGACAGCTTTCGCGGCATGCGCGATGCGCTCGGCGTGCGCATCGTCGTCTATTTCTTGGGCCACCTGCCGCTCATCGACCGCGAGCTGCGCAACACCCCCGGGCTGGAGATCTCCGAGGAGCAGCCACCCGTTGCCTACTTGAACGCCGAGCAGGTCCAGGTGCTGGGGCTCGGCCATCTCGAGGCCGTGGAAAAGGAGAGCGGCTACTGCTCCATCCACTACGGTTTGCGGCTCACCAATAGCAGTCTGCCGAAGGCCCAGCGCCCGTGGTTCGAGCTTCAGGTGCGCACCCTGAGCATGGAGCTGTGGAGCACCATGGAGCACCACCTGGGCTACAAGCCCGGCAAGCGCACCAACATGACGGCGCGGCGGCAGTTCCGCGTGCTGAGCAAGATGATCGGCGCCATCGACGAGCACTTCAACCTGCTCTACGAGGAGCTCAATCGCTTCCAGGAAGCCGTCACCTACGATGGCACCGACCCCATCAGCCCCGAGAACCTGCCGCCCGTGCTGGCCGAGGTGGGCGTCAGCTGCGCCCAGCGCGACATCAACAACATCCTTAAGTTCCTCTACAGTCGCGGGGTCGAGACGGTGCAAGACGTGCGCGCTCTGGCCACGCCCAATCGCCTCGACCTCATCCGCAACACCTACGTCTCGGAAAAGGGTCGGGCGCCGTTCAACCTCGAGATCATCGCGGCGCTGGCCGCCATCAAGCACGCCATGGTCGACGACGCCGAGATCCGCCGCGCGGTCAAGTCGCAGATCGCCTACCGCGGAGCCTGGGACTCGATCCGCCAGGAGTTCCTGCAAGAGGAGGCGTAGCGCCAGAGGTCCGTCAATGGACCTCGGTGGCGCGACCCTACGGCGCGGCCGTGCTGGCAGGGGCGGCGGCGCCGCCCGCGGCCTCCAGCCGTTTGCGCGGGGTCCCCTCCGGAGGCAGCTTCCGCGGGGGGATCGCGATGGGCCCGGGGGCGCCCGCCACCTGGCCCTTGCGCGGGATGCGGTAGACGCGCTTGGCGTAGATGCGGCTCGAGCGTAGCCCGTTGGCGGCCTGGATGGCGGGCACGGTGGTGCCGTACTTGCGGGCCAGGGCCCCGAGGGTGTCGCCTTTGCGGGCGCGGTGTCGCACGTAGTAGGTGGGCGGCTTGATCTTGCCCATCTTGACCAGCGAGCCGTAGGCCCGACGCCCCATGTTCTGCGCTACCGGGTTGTAGAACCGCACGTGGATGTGGGTGTCGTGCCCGGGGGCGTGGCGAACGATGGCGCCAGGGCGACGCGACTTGTACTGGAAGACCCGATCGAGCCAGTCCGGATCCTCGCCGATCTCGAGCGCGTAGCCCTTGATCAGCTTCTGGACGGAGTGGTTGATGAAGATGTACTGGACGTCGGTCTCGACGACGAGCGCCCGCACAAAGGCCCAGGTCCGCGGCAGATCGAGGTTTTCCGCGTTGGCCCGGCGGTACCAGCGCTGGCTCTTGCCGCCGCCGTAGTAGAAGCTGGTGTCCACGTCGCGACCCGACTGGTGGCTGCGGTGGGGTTTCAAGTGCCCGCCGCGCTTGGCGCTCAGATGACCGACGTAGAGCACGGGCGTGTCCGGGAACTGCTCGTGGACCTTGCGGACGGCGCGCTCGAGGTAGTCGATGGTCTCCTGCGTGGCCCACTGGTTGCCCGGATCGATGCGCTCCCACAGCTCGCTCTTGGGCAGCCGTACGCCGTTGTACAGCGCGCCTGCGCTGGGCCGTCCGATGGACATGGAGCCGAGCGAGGTCGGGTCCTGGCGGAGGCGCTTGGCGATCTCGGCGTCGCTCAGCGACAGCTGGGGCGAGTTCGGCCGAGGCGGTGGGCTCGTGACCGCGGGCGGCGGCTCGGCGTCGTCTTCGCCGACTGCGTATTCTTCGGCGACCTCGTCCTCGACGGTGGCGACCCGATCGGCCTCAGGCGGGTCGTCCGCGGGCTGGCCGGCTGGCGCGGGCGCCGTCGCAGCAGCGGATGGCGATGCCCCTGGCGCGTTGGAAGCCCCGGCCGAAGGCTCGGCGGACGCGGGTTCTAGCGTACCAGAGCTAGGGTCGACGGCTGACGCCGAGGCGCTCGGCATGACGGGCTGCGAGGGATGGTGCGCCTCGCCTGTTGATGGCCCAACTTGTTGAAAATATATGCCGTTCTGTGCGTGCGAAGGCGCTTGCCTGCTGGGAATGCAGGCGCTCGTCAAGGCTAGGAAAAGTAGCGCACACCACCTTCGCATCGCCGGGCACTGTAGCGGACCGCGTGGGCCCATGCCACTTCTGGACAGGCGGCCCGGTGGGTGGCCGCACCCCGTTCGCTTCGGCCTACCCGATGCGTCTGGTGCAGGAAGTGCTAAGGGTGCGCGCAAAGGGAATCGCGGGGACTGCCGAGGAGTTGGCCACGGGGGTTTGAATTCCGCGGCCCTTGCGACAGTCCACGTATTGGTTGGGAAGACCTCTGATGACGCGCTCGCCGCTCAGCCCCCCACGCCTCGCGTGCCTTGTCGGCGCAGCGGTCCTGCTGCTCGCCGCGGCCGCAGGTGCGCAGCGCGGTAGCGTCAACCCCTGCAACACGCCCGATCCGGGCTGGGGCGTGTACGATCGCTGGTCGCGCGCCCCCTCCATCGGGCAGATGATCGCGCCCGGACGCGGCGGCCTGACCCGCAGCGGCGGCTTCGACCTCATCGTCCACTTCCACGGCCACGAGCCCATCCGCAAGGAGTTCGTCAAGGAGGCCAAGGGCATCGTGCTGGTGGGCATCGATCTCGGCATCGGCTCGGGGCCCTACAGCCGCGCCTTTGCCTCGCCCGCCGCATTCAAGCGGCTGCTCGAGAGCGTCGAGGCCGAGATGGCGCGGCGCAGCGGGCGCAAAAAGACCCACGTGCGGCGGCTGGGGCTGTCGGCCTGGAGCGCGGGCTACGGGGCCATCGCCGAGATCCTGCGTCAGCCCGCGGGCAAGAAGGTCGACGTCCTGATCCTGCTCGACTCGGTGCACACGGGCTACGTCGACGCAGAAGCCAAGACCCTCAAGACCGCGCAGCTCGATCCATTCGTCGCCTTTGCCCGTCGCGCGGTGCGCGGCCGCGACTTCATGTTCCAGAGCTACTCGTCCATCGTGCCGCCCGGCTATGCCTCCACCCAGGAGGTGGCGCGCTACGTCATCGGCAAGCTCGGGGGAAAGCCGCGCCGAGCTCGCCGCAACGACGTGCTCGGGCTCCGGCTGTTCGAGCGTTACGACCGGGGCGGCTACCACGCCCGCGGCTACCGCGGCGGCGACAAGCCCGACCACTGCGGCCACCTGGGCTTGATGAAGGACGTGCTCAAGGTGCACGTCAAGCCGCGCTGGCGCACCCCGCGGGGCTACCGCGGCCGCGCGCGTTCGGCCGATCCGTCGCGGCCCGATCAGGGCATCGTCCACGTAGTGGAGCGGGGCCAGACGCTCTCGGGCATTGCCAAGCGCTATCGCACCACCGTTCGGGCCATCCGCAAGGCCAACGGGCTGAAAAAGAGCAAGCCGATTCGGGTCGGCCAAGAGCTCGTCATACCCGAGACCAAAAAGCGCGCCCGAGCTGGCCAAGGCTCGGCGCCGCGTCGGCTCGGGCCGGGCGAGCGGCTGCACGTGGTCGAGCGCGGCGATACCCTGACCGGTATCGCCAAGAAATACGGCACCACGGTTCGAGCCATTCGCGAGAAAAACGGCGTGCGCAAGGGCGGCCGTCCGATCCAGGTCGGCCAGGAGCTGGTGATCCCCAAGGCCGAGCGGAAAAAGCCGAAAAAGCCCAAGCCCGCTACCTCACGGCCCCTACGGCGGGGTGAGCGGGCTCACAAGGTGGCCCGCGGCGAGACCCTGATCGGCATTGCCAAGCGCTACAAGATCACGGTGGCCGCCCTGCGCAAGGCCAACGGCCTGACCAAAGGGGGCCGCCCCATCCGCGCAGGCCAGACGCTGATCATCCCGCCCGCCAAGCGTTAGGGCCTAACGCTTGCTCGAGCTGTCGACGATGCCGCCGGGATTGTCGACGATGTGGAACTCCACCCGGCGGTTGTTCTGGCGCCCTTCCGCCGTGTCGTTGGTGTCGATGGGGCGATGAAGACCGAAGCCCTCTGAGGTCAGGCGCGCGGGCTTGATGCCTTGCTTGACGAGCCAGGCGACGACCGCCGCAGCCCGGCGCTGGCTGAGCCCACGGTTGTACGCCACCCCGCCTCGGTTGTCGGTATGCCCCTCCACGCGCACGTGCTTGATCTCCGGGTGGTCCTTGAGCACGGTCAACACCGCTCGCAGCACGCCATCGCTCTCGGGCCGCAGCGTGGCCTTGGCCGTGTCGAACTTGACTTGCTCGAGGATTTTGATCTGCTTGCCCACCACGACGGCCTTGGGGCAGCCGTGCTTCTTGGGGTCGGGATCTGCCACGCCGGGCACGTCGGGACAGGCATCCTGAACGTCCATGATGCCGTCGCCGTCGCGGTCCGATGGCGGCGGGCAGCCGTGGGTCTGCGGGTCGCCAGTCGCCACGCCAGGCACGTCGGGACAGGCATCGTTGTCGTCCCCGATGCCATCGCCGTCGCGGTCGGATGGCGGCGGGCAGCCGTGGGTCTGCGGGTCGCCAGTAGGCACGCCAGGCACGTCGGGACAGGCGTCCTCGGCATCCAGGATGCCGTCGCCGTCGCGGTCGGGCGGCGGTGGGCAGCCGTGGGTCTGTGGGTCGCCCGTGGGAACGCCCGGTACGTCGGGACACGCGTCCTCGGGATCCATGATGCCGTCGCGATCGCGATCGCTGGGCTCGGGCTCGGGCTCGTACGGCATGGTCCAGCCGACCGTGGCGACAGTCCGCAGCATGGGCGTACCCAAGCCGCGCGTCATACCCCGACCCACGCCCAAGCCGAGCCGCAGTCCGTTGTCGAAGAAGTAGTGGCCGCCGAGGAGCAGCTCGAGCGGCGTGGACGTCCGTGCGAAGAAGCCGTCGCCCGAATCGCTCACCACGGTGGCGGTCGATAGCTCGGGCCCGACCAGCAGCTTGCGCTCGAGCAAGCGCATGCCCACGGCCGCGGCCAAAGCTATCTCGGTGCCCATCGCGACGTCGTTGTAGTTCTCTTCCAGCGTGCGGACGTTTGCGCCCAGCTTGCAGGCGTAGGTGAAGGCGCCAACGTCGCCCGTTTCCACATCGCCCGCGCAGGTCCAGCGGGGCATGATGCGCGCGCTGCCGTCACTGGTGAACCGGTCGCGATCGCCCGTGGGGGCGTACACTTGAGCGCCGATCGCCATGGTGAACGGGTCGCCGTACTCCCCGAAGAGCCGCACGTCGGCGCCCAGTCGCAGGTCGCCCAAGGCCGCGCCATCGTCCATGCTGAAGTCGGCGCTCCCCATCGCGCTGCCCTCGCCCGCGGTCCAGATGCCGACCGGTAGGAGCGCTGCCACGCGCAGCCGATCCCAGAGCGTGGTCCCCAGGGCCAGGTGGCCGTATACCTGGTGCTCGACCACGGCCGAGACCTCGTCGCCATCGCCGTCGTAGATGACCAGCGGCTTGTACGCCCAGTCGCCCGTCAGGCTCACGCCGAACCGACCGTGGCCGCGGAGATCGAGCGACTCCAGGGCGAACCAGTCGCTGCCCGCCTCGGCGGCGTCGAATCGGTTCAAGGCAAACCCCTCGGTATCCTGGGCGGCGGCGCTAGCCGCCGAAAGAGCGATGCAGAGTGCACAGGCCAGGCCCACAAGGCGCGTGGTGTTCATCGGGTATCCAACCTTCCAAGTGCCGCAGCGGCGAAGAATCGAGATGTAGATGCAGCGGGGACGAGCTTCGGCCTAGGGGCGCGTCCGTCGACGAGCGCGCCGAGCGACCAGCGTCGACAGGCCGAGCGCCAACGCTGCCAGCCCGGCCAAAGAGGCGCGGTTGCCCGAGCTCGGCACGGTGCACACACATGCGCCGCCCTCGATGGTGAACGGGTCGTCGGCCGCCAAGTTTGCGCCCGAGCCACCCGTTTACCTTAACCCCCAACCCCCCGTGCCGCCCCAGCCAGCCGATCCCGCAAAGCCCCCCCAACCCC
>CAYTYV010000348.1:6487-7240 GCA_964441055.1 uncultured Polyangiaceae bacterium
GCCTTGTTGGCGCCCGAGCCACCCGTTGCCGTTCCGCCCGTGCCCGCGGTGCCGCCCGTGCCTGCGGTTCCGGCTTCGCCGCCCATGCCGCCAGTGGCTCCACTGCCACCCGTGCCGCCCGTGCCGCCCGTGCCGCCAGTTCCCGCGGTGCCGCCCGTGCCGCCAGTTCCCGCGGTGCCGCCCGCGCCTCCAGTGGCTCCACCGCCGCCTGCGCCGCCGTTGCCGCCAGTACCACCCTGATCATCCGAGGGGTCGTTGGGGTCGATCTCACCCGGATCGATCTGCCCGTTGTAGTTGACGTCCTCGTCGCCGTCGTCCACGCCGCCGTCATCGGTGTCGGTGTCCAGCGGGTCGGTGGTGGAAAGCGGATCGGAATCGGGCACGAACACGCCCCCGTCGGTGTCGTTGCCCTCGGGCTCGGTCAGGCCCAGCTCGGTGCCGTCCTGGATGCCGTCGCCATCGGTGTCGGGGTTATTGGGATCGGTCTCGCCGCTGCCCTGCGTGCCCGTGTCGCCGATGGTGTTTTCCACCGCACCGTTGAGGTTTTCGTCCTCGTTGCCGTCGAGCAAGCCGTCGTCGTCCGTGTCGTCATCGTTGGGGTCGGTGGTGCTCAACGGATCGGTGTCGGCGGTGAAGAAGCCCGCATCGACGTCGGTGCCCTCGTAGGGGATGTTGAAGACGTCGCTCTCGCCACCGGAAATGGGCTCGGTGACGCCGACCTCCAGCCCGTCCCACAGGCCGTCGTCGTCGGTG
>CAYTYV010000349.1:0-7155 GCA_964441055.1 uncultured Polyangiaceae bacterium
GTGGCCGCCATCCACGGTCCAGCCCTGGGCGCGGGCTTCGAGATCGCCCTGGCCTGTCGCGCGCGCGTCGCTTCGGACAGCCCAGAGACTGCCTTCGGCTTCCCCGAGGTGCGGCTGGGGCTGCTGCCCGCCCTCAACGGCCTGCAGCGTCTGGCCGGCCTGGCGGGCCTTCAGGTGGCGCTGCGCTACGGCTTGGGCGGCGAGAGCATGGGCTCGAGCACGGCCCGGGAGCTCGGCGTGGTGCAAGAGGTGGTGCCGCCGTCCATCCTCCAGCAGGTCGCAGGCGAGCTGGCGCTCGATCTCGCGCGCCGCAAGACCAAGCTCGGCGCCAAGCGGCTGCGGATGGATCGCCGCGGGCTGGTGTCGTTGGCGCTGGAGAAAAGTCGGCTCGGACGGCTGCTGTTGTTCAAAAAGGCGCGCGAGCAGCTCGCCCGCGCCCCGGACGGCCATGACCCGGCACCCATGCACATCATCGAGGTGCTGGAGAGCTATGCTCGGGCCGGCTTCGAGGCCTCGCGGCGCGTCGAGGCGCGGGCCTTCGGCGAGCTCGTCACGGGCGAGGTGGCGGTCCGGCTGATGGATATCGCGCGCTTTGCCACCGCGGTACAAAAGGAGACGGGCACCGACGATCCCGAGGTGCAGCCGCTCGCGGTGGACAAGGTCGGCATCGTGGGCGCAGGGCTCCGCGGGGCGAGCCTCGCGGCGCTCAGCATCGAGCGGGGGGTAGTCGTGCGGCTCAAGGATCTCGAGCCCTCGGCGCTGGCACGCGGGCTCGGCGAGGTCGCGCGCCTGCTCGACGACCGGGTGCGCCGACGGGGGCTCTCGCCCGCTGTGCGCAACCGCCGCATGGGGCTGCTCACCACCACCACCGACTACTCGGGCATGAAGACGGCCCAGCTCGTCTTCGAAGCCGTGCCCGAACAGCTCGCCCTCAAGCGCCAGGTGCTCGACGAGCTCGAGGCGCAGGTTGGGCCCGAGATGATCGTCGCCTCCACCACGGCCTCGCTGCCCATCGGCGACATCGCCCAGGCCTCCGGGCGCCCGGAGAACGTGGTGGGAATGCACTACCTCAGCCCGGTCGACGACGTGCCCTTGTTGGAGGTGATTCGCTCCGAGCGCACCGCGCCCGAGGTGGTGGCAACGGCGGTGGCGCTGGGACGGCGGCAGGGCAAGACGGTCATCGTGGTCCGCGACAGCGTCGGCTTCTACACCAGCCGCGTCCTGGCCCCCTACCTGAACGAGGCGGCGTGGCTCCTCGCCGAGGGCGCCGCCATCGAGACGATCGACCAGGCGCTGGTCGGCTGGGGCTGGCCCGTGGGCCCCTTCACCCTGCTCGACTCGATCGGCATCGACACGGCCGATCAGGTCGCCGCGATCTTGGTGGACGCCTTCGGCAATCGCCTGGCTCCACCGACCACCATGGCGCGGCTGCTCGACGACGGCCGACGAGGACGCAAGAACCAACGGGGCCTGTACGCGTACGGCGAGGCGGCCGCGCGCGAGCTTCGCAACCGTCGCGAGCGGCCCGAGACCGACGACCGCGGCGCAGGCCTGCTTCGACGGTTCTCGAGGCGTCCGCGTGACGCATCGAACCGCGCAGCCGCCCGGGAGCCCGCCTCCGAGGCGCAGGCGCAACGGCAGCCAGCCGGGCCGCGGCCCGTGGATCGGAGCGTGTACGCCGTGCTCGGCCTCGCCGTGCCCGAGCCCAAGTCCAAGCCCGCGGTGCCGCTCGAGGAGATCCAGAGCCGCTGCACGCTGCAGCTCGTCAACGAGGCCATGCACTGCTGGGGCGACGGGGTGCTGCGCTCGGCTCGCGACGGCGACCTCGGGGCCGTGCTGGGCCTCGGCTTTCCACCATTCCGGGGGGGACCCTTCCGCTACGTCGATACCGTGGGAGCTGCCAAGGTGGCCCGCCGAATCGAAAGTTACTACGACCGCTTTGGGGCGCGTTGGACGCCCGCCCCCGCCCTCCGCGAGATGGCTCGTGTCGGCAAGCGCTTCTACGAGGAGCCATGAACGTTCCCGATTGCTGTTCCCGATTCGCCCAGTACCACAGCGCGCCCCATCGCTTCGAGTCGCTGCGCGAGGAGCTCGACTTGCACCGCATGGGGCGAACGCGCGACGAGACCGACCAGGTAACGGGAACCGTCCGCAGCCTGTTTCTGACGCGCGATCTGCGCGTGCAGAGCTCGCGAGAAACGCGCTACGACGCGGGCACGGGCGGCTTCCACGTGCCGCGTTGGGACGCCGACACCTACCTCGGCGGCTTGGGCATCGGTGCCGACGAGCTGGCGAGCTGGGCCGCCTCGGGCAGCAAGGTGCTCGACCTCGGCGCAGGCCTGGCGCTGTTCGCCACCGAGGCCATCGCGCTCGACATCGAGGTGGACTGTGCAGACCTCGAATACGACGAAGGGCACCCCACGTTCGCGGTGGCCAAAGACGCGGTGGCGACGCGCTATCCCGAGCAGATGACCTTCCTTCGCTGCCTGAGCAAGCACAGCCGCCAAGAGCGCTATCTGATGGACGAGTCCACCTTGGATCTGCTCGACCTGCTCTACGGCAGCCGCCATCACGTGGCCGCCGACTACCCGAAGCCGAGCGGCAGGCGCTTTCGGGGCGACGCCACGACCCTGGAACAGGTGGCCGACGGAAGCTACGCGGCAGTGCTCTGCCCCTGGCTGCTTGCCCACCTCGAAGGGGACGCCGAAAAGCGGGTCGTCGAGACCTGTGTGCGGGTCACGCGTGGCGGTGGGCAGGTGCGCTTGCGCGCGGGCCTGGGCGAAAACCTGGCCGAGCAATTTCGCTCTTGGTACGGCCTCGGGCCCGAGCAGAGCCAGTGCACGCTCCTCGGCAAGAGGGTCGCCATCTCACGCTCGTCCGTCAACGACCTGCTGGTGCTGCACGTGCTGGATTAGCCCTTCGCGCTTGCCGCACCCGGTCGGGCTCGATATCGTGCCTCGAGGATCGTAGCTGTGTTGCACCGAACCCTTTGCTTCGCGCTGCTGCTAGCGCTGGCCTGCTTTGGCTGGGCCTGCGCGGCCAGCTCGGTGGTGGTGGACAAGACCTACCCCACGCAGCATGACGCCGTGCTGCTGATGTCCGCGGTCCAGGACTCGGGCCAGGGAACGGAGAAGGCCGACGTCGAAGGGATCACCGAGGCGATCCATCAGAGCCTGCTTCGATGCGAGCTCTTTACCGACGTCACGCTCCTGCCTCGCAAAGGAGGCCGCAGCGTAACCGAGATCGGCGGTGGAGCGGTCAAGCCCGGCACCACGGTGCTTCGATTCGAAGTCACCGCCACGCTACGGGTGGAGCACGACGTGCGCGAGGTCCCGAGCTACCAGCTCCGTATGAACGTCAAGGACGTAGCCACGGGAGAGACCGTGGCCGCGGGCAGCTACAAGGGCAGGGCCTCGGGCGTGTACGCCACCGGAGCCGCCGCTCGACGGGATGCGCTGACCGAGGCCATCGAGGCGATGCTGGACGATCTCGCCGAGCAGTCGCTGGTCGAGCCGAGCGAATGACCGCCGCTAGCGCTTGCGCGCCACGACTAGAAGGGACACGCCCAAGGGCAGGTGAACCCGCCCGACCAGCCGCGCCTCGAGCGAGAAGACCGCGGCAAGGGCTGGGTTGACGGGCCACGGCGGCACGGCCGCCCCTTCCAGGCCGCTGCGGCCGAGCGCCCGCTCCAGCAGGCGTCCGCCCGCGACCAGGCCGAACAGCAACGCGTTGAAGTAGGTGCTCCACTCGATCCGAAAGTGCTGCTCGAGCACGCGGCAAAGCCCCCGCTCGGTATAGCGCCGCTGGTGGTGGTTGGCCTCGTCGCTCGGCCCCCAGAGAAACGCAAAGGCGGGCACGGTCACCACCAGCGCACCGCCCGGAGCCAGCAGGCGTCGGATCCCCGCCAAGCAGCGCTGCTCGTCCGCGATGTGCTCGAGCACGTCCGCCAAAAGGGCCACGCTGCCCGAGCCCGCGGGTAGCTCTCGCAGATCGCCCACGTCCGCCAGCTGGACATCGGCATGCCCGCGCTGGCGGCAAAAGGCGACGGCCGCGGGCGAGCCGTCAACTCCTACCGTTGGACCAAAGGACTCGAGCACGGGCAGATTGGCGCCCACGCCGCAGCCGAGGTCGTACCAGCGCCCCTCGGGCACCCCCTGGTGGGCTACCTGCCGCAGCACCTCCCGCAAGATCCGGCGGCGCGCGGCGTACCACCAGTGGGTGCGCTGACCCTGGTGCACGAGCGCCATGAGCTCGGCATCCATACGCAAGGAAGCTAGCCGAGCCGGGCGGGCGAGGCGAGAGCTGTTGCGCTCACGTGGACCGCAGGGCCCTTGCGACGAAAAGCGGCTGCGGTCATGCTTGTCGGGCCATGAGAGCAACCGTCATCGTGCTGGCCATGGGGCTTTCGTGCTGCAGCAAGCAAGTGATGGAGGGCAGCAGCGAGCCCGTGAGCGCAGGCTCGGGGCCCGAGCCGACGACCGAGGCCACCGCGGCCGAGACGGCTACGGCTGCCCCCCCGCCCCCGACTCCCGGTCCGCTGCAGCCGAGCCAAGCGACCGAGCTCGACGCCGTCACCCTGCCCGACATGCTGAGCTGCGTTAGCCAGTGCGTCGAGCAGAACCAGATGCGCGCCGTCGCGCCCGAACAGATCGAGGCCAATTGCCAAAAGACCTGTACGGACGAGTGCCATCAGAGCTGCGAGGCCGCCTCCGAGGGCAGGCCCACGAGCTTCGCCGAGGACTGCCGCCAGGACTGCGCACGCCAGATCGAAAGGGCGAAGCGCTAGCCGCACCGCGGCCGCGTCAGACCGACGGACGGCCTAGGATGCGGCACACTCCGCGACGGGATCGCTCGATCTCGGTGACAATGCCCGAGCGGCTGCCGCCGACCCCCGAGAGGTAGAGCCGTCCGTGGGGCGAGCGAACCGCCGCGATGGTGACCGTCTTCTGCCCCGAGGTCGTGACGATGCGGCCATGCCAGAGCTCGCGACCCGCGGCGATGTGCGGAGCCAAGGCGGCAACCTCCTCGCACACGTGCGCGTCGCCCGCATCGGCCACCACCAAGCCGAGCTCCTCGCCGAGCACCATCGAGCTGAAGTGCGCCCGACGCGCCGATGCGGCGAGCTGATATCGAAGGGCGGCAAACGGCTGGTTGCTGCGGTTGACTCGACGCTCCACGACCATGGCGACCTCCCTATCCCGCGAAAGGCGATCCTAGGTCAGCCCGGTAGATGGGCCATGTTTTGCGGCGGCGCGAAGAGCTTGCCCTAGGGACGGCGTTTTCCGTTCCCGGGCCGCGAGCATTCGTGATAGATTTAGCATTCCGCAAAAACTCTGTGTTTTTCGCAACGTAAGCAGCCGAACGCATGGGCCCGCGCCGATACCAGATCCACTCGCGTCTCGCTGGCGGCGGAATGGCGGACGTATGGCTCGCCACCATGAAGGGGCTGCATGGCTTCGCGAAAAAGGTGGTTCTCAAAACGATCCGGCCCGCGCTGGTAGAGAACGCCGATTTCGTGGAGATGTTCAAGAACGAGGCGCTGCTCGTCGCCGGGTTGAACCATCCCAACATCGTGCAGATCCTCGACCTCGGCGAGATCGACGGCCGCTATTTCATCGCCATGGAGTACGTGGCCGGTCGCAGCCTGCGCCAGATCAGCCGACGCGCGAAGAAGATGGGCAAGCTCGTCGAGCCCTGGTTCGTCTTGCGGACCATCATCACCGCGTGCGAGGCGCTGCAGTTCGCTCACGACTTCTGCGACGAGGGCGGCCGGTCGCTCGGCCTCATCCATCGCGATGTCTCGCCGGAGAACATCATGGTGTCGTTCTCCGGCTCGGTGAAGATCGTTGATTTCGGCGTGGCCAAGGCCACCGCCAGCCCCGATGCCACGGTGGCCGGACAGCTCAAGGGCAAGCTCGCCTATCTGCCGCCAGAGCAAATCCACGCCCAGCCCTTGGATCGGCGCGTCGACGTCTATGCCCTGGGCATCGTGCTCTACGAGATGCTCACCGGCCGCCGTCCCTACGATGGAGAGAACACCGTCCAAATCCTGGCCAACGTCGTCGGCGGCAAGGCCACCCCACCGCGCCAAGTATCGTCCCAGATCCCCTTCGTGCTCGACCGCATCGTGATGCGAGCCATGGCGCCGGAGGCCGCGCGACGCTACCCCGAGGCGGCCGCGCTGGCCGACGAGCTCAGTCGCTTCCTGGACCGACAGGGCGATCGCCACACCCAAAAAGAGCTCGGGGTGTACGTCAGTCAGCTCTTCCCCAACGAGCCGGACATCCCCCACGACGTCAAGCGCCTCATCGGCGACAGCAGCGCCCCACCCGACTTGGAGGAGGAGGCTGGCATCGCGGTCGGCCAAGCGATCGAGGTGAGCCACCCGCAGCCGAGCCAGGTCGAGGCGCGCGCCCACGCCGTCGAGGCCGCGGCGGCCAAGGAGGCGGCGAGAAAAAAGCAGCCCCCAAGCCCGAGCCCTGGCACCTTTTGGGCGTCGGGCGATCGTGCTGAGCGGGGTCATCGATCGTCGCGGCCGCCCCTCACGCTCGCCACCGATCCTACCCAGGCCCAGGCGCCCCCGCAGCCCGCCGACAAGGAGCCGGCCTCCGCCGAGCCGCCGAAGACGCCTTCCGCAAAGACGGTCTCGTCGAGCGTGCGCGGCACGGCGTTGCTACCGAGCCCCCAGTCGCGGGGCCCCAGGCAGACCACGCCACCACCGCCCGAGGCGGGCGAGCGCACGCCCGCGCCCGCCCCTGCCAAGACGCAGCCTCGGGCCACGGCCAAAAAGCCGCCCGCCGCCTCCCCAACACAGCCCAGCGCCAAGGGCAACGAGCCGCAAGCAGCACCTGCCACGTCCAAGAAGCGGCCTCGGGCCAAGGCCCAAAAGCCCAAAGCGGCGGCCGCCACGTCCAAGGCGCGGCCTCGGACCAAGGCCAAAAAGCCCAAGGCGGAGCTCGCCGCTCCCAAGACGCGACCCCGCGCCACCTCCGAAAAGCCGTCGGCCACCTCCCCGACGCAGCCCAGCGCCACCGCCGAAGAGTCCAAACCGCCGCCCCCCGCCTCCCAGCCGCCGCCCAGCGCGCCGACCCCCCCCCCCCCCCCGCCGCCCCCCGCCCCCCCGCCCCCGCCCCCCCCCCCCGGCCCGCCCCCCCC
>CAYTYV010000350.1:0-7130 GCA_964441055.1 uncultured Polyangiaceae bacterium
TTCTGCCGCGGCCCGGCAGAAACTCGAGGGCACCCCGGAAGAACCAGAAAAAACTTTAGCGATATCGGTGGGTTGCGGTGGGCGAAACAGGGTTCGAACCTGTGACTTCGTCCGTGTGAAGGACGCACTCTTCCGCTGAGCTATGCGCCCGAGCTTCGGGTATCCGGATGCCTAACCCACGAGGGCGCGGTAGGCAAGCCCGTGCGCACCGCGGCTCCTCCGGGCCCACGCAAAAAAAGCCGCCGAGCTTCCCCGGGGGGCGGCCAGGGTGCCGGGGGATCGCCCGCGGGCAGGGGGAGGGGCGCGGGCGAGCTCCCCGCGGCGTCGTTTTGGCGGCGCCGCGCTCGGCCGCGCGTTACTCCGTCGAGGTCTCGGCTCGGGGCTTGGGCGAGTGCGACCGCTCGTGCCGCACTCGGGCTACGGGCTTGACGCGGAAGTCCGCACGCCGCGGGCGGGGCGCGGCCTCATGGTGGGGCTGCGTGGATGTCGTGCTGTCTGCGGCAGGCTTGGGCTTGGGCGAATGCGGCTGCTCGTGCCGCACTCGGCCGACGGGCCTGAAGCGAACCGCGGCTGGGCGGGGTGCCGCCTCGGCGCGGGGCTGCGTGGATGTCGTGATGTCTGCGGCAGCCTTGGACTTGGGCGAGGGCGCTTGGCCGTGCCTCACTCGAGCCGCGGGCTTGAAGCGAACCGCGGCCGGCCGCGGCCCCGCCTCAGCGCGGCGGGGCGGCGTGGAGACTGCAGCCGGCTTCTTGAGGGCGACCCTGCGAGCCACGGGGCGATCGACGGATCGGCGGGAGGCCTGGCGGTCGGACCGTCGGTCGATGGCGCTACCGTGGTCGGAATGAGACGCCGCCCCCGAGCGGCGGACCGAGCGCGCAGCCACGCGGCTCGCGGGCAGGCGCATGGCCGGCTGGTAGACGATCAGCGGGACGTCGCCCTGGTCCCAACTGATGGTCGTGATGCCCGGTCGAAAGACCATGGCCGCGTTGTGCATCAGATGCGTGCCGCGGGTGGCCACGACGCCGTAGAGCTGACCGGGGCGAACGGTGGTGAAGCTCGGGTGCATCCACCAGCCCACCAGCTCGCTGCCGCGATACAGCATCACGGTGCCGCCCTGGGGCGGCACCACCTGCACCACGGCGGCGTGGGGATCGATGCTGGGCATGCCGTGGCTCGCCGCGCCCCAGGCACCGCTCCAGCTCCACGAGGGGTTGGCCCAGGCCGCACCCGAAAGGCCTAGCCCCGCGAGCAGCACGAGGGCCTGGACGAATCGCTTGCTCATTCGCTTCATGGTGGGTTGCTCTCCTGCAAGATTGGACGGAGCTGCGCGAGGTGGCATTCATCGGGGGGGGCCGCTCCCGGGCGCGGGGGCCACCAGCGCGCGGCGGCCAGGCGGCGCGAGCGCTCGCGGCTTGCCGCCGCCTGCAGCGCTAGGCTATGAGGCGAGACCGCTCTGGCGGTGGGGCCTTTGGCCTAGCTCGACCGAGCCTGGCACCGGGCGCTTCGCCCCGCTGCTATTCGCCCACCTTGGACCATGGCTGCGCCGAGATCCCAAACCGCAACCGATGCTCCGGCCCGCGTGGAGGCAGCCCTCGAGGCCCTGGTGGGGGCGGCCCGTTGGGCGGCGGGCGCGGCCGCGCCCGAGGCTGCCGCGCCCACCGTCGTGGCGGCCCAAGACTACCGTCTGGCGGCCGAGCGCGCCCTGGCTGAGATCCGCGACCGGCTCGACCGCATCTTGCTCGGACAGGACCCCGAGCGCGGTCTCGAGTGCCTGCGGGCTAGCGGCGCTCTGGGCGCGCTCCTGCCCGAGGTCGACCGGCTGGTCGGCTTCAGCGATGGCGAATGGCGCCACAAGGACGTCTGGAAGCACACCAAGCAGGTGGTGCGCCAGGCCGTGCCGCGGCTTACCGTGCGCTGGGCCGCGCTGCTGCACGACATCGGCAAGACCAAGACCCGCTCGTTTTCCGAGAGCGGAGAGGTGCACTTCTTCGGCCACGCCGAAAAGGGCGCGCGCATGGTGGACCGGCTCGAGCGGCGCATCCCCCTGCTCGCGGCCGATCCCGACATCGAGCAGCCCGTCCGCTTTCTGGTGCTGCACCACCAGCGAGCCAGTCAGTACGAGCGCTCGTGGACGGACAGCGCTGTCCGACGCTTCGCCCGTGAGATGGGGGCCCATCTGGACGATGCCATCTGCCTGGCGCGGGCCGACATCACCACCAAGCGGCCCGAGCGGAAGCGGCGCGGCCTCGGGCAGATCGAACAGCTTTGCGGGCGCATCGCCCAGCTCGCGGCCGAGGACTCGCGCCAACCGCTGCTGCCCAAGGGGATCGGCAACGTCATCATGCGGACCCTGGGGCTGCCGCCCTCGCGTCGCATCGGCGACATCAAGCGCGCGCTCGAAGCGCGCGTGGAGGCGGGCGAGCTTCCAGCGCTCGCCGACGAGGCCACCTACGCGCAGTACATCGAGGCGCACCGCGCCGAGCTCGAGACAGCGGGGGCAGGCAAAACGGGCAAAATGTAGCCTGTCCCCATTTCGCTATCGCAGCGGGCCCTCGCAGCCGACGCAGCGCTCGGGCACGCTCGCACGGTGGTAGAGCGCGCCGCAGCGGGCGCAGATGCGTACGTCCTTTTCGAACTGAAGCGGCTGGTCGGTGGCGTGGCAACGCTGGCCGGTCACCTGCGGGGGGTCGGCAGCGAGGGCCTGCCCTGCCCTATCGTCGGGCTCGCCCACGCGCGCTAGGGCTGCCTCGTCCAGCCTGACCCGCTCGGGGATGCGCTTGCGAGCCTGCGCTACGAGGTAGGCGGCAGCGGCCGGGTGCTGATCCAGAGCCACGGCCAAGGGCTGGTCGTCGGTCTCGAGCCGCAGGGTGCCGCCCTTGAGCTCGACCGCGGTTACCCGATACCAGGGCACGCGGTCGACGCCGCCGCCCGAGCGCCCGAGGCCCACGCCCAGGTCGCCGACTCGCAGCGCCTTGCCCACGGCCGGGCCGAACAGCACGGAGGCGCCTGCTGCCACCGCGCCGCCGAGCAGCAGCCACAGCGCGTAGGGAAGCGGCTCGTCGCGCAGCCATTGGGCGTAGACGCCCGCGCCCAGGGTCACGCCGCCGAGGCCCAGGGCCACGGCCGCGGCGATGGCGCGGGGCGAGACCCGAGGCGCGAAGGAGCGCTCCTGAAGGGGCTGGTCCAGACGGCGCAGCTTGCGGCTGCGCTTTCCCTTGGAGGCCGGTTCTCGACGCCGCTTGCGCCGCCCAGCCCTGCGTGACGCCGCTGCCATGGCCTTTTTCAATACCACGCCCAACCAGCGGAGTTCCAACACGCCGATGGCGCGCCAGGCGTCCTTGCACGAAGCTTCCAGTGACTTCTGGTCGGTTTGTCGCGGAAAGACCCTTGCCGGCGTCTGGGGCCCCCACCGCTATCTGGGGCACGGCGATTGGCGCAAAGGGGGAGTGGCGAACGCCGCTAGTGCGGTACGCTGGACCAAGCGTATGCCCCGCTCGCTCGCGCTCTACCCGGCCCCTACCGCAGCCGGCCTGGCCACGGTCGCGCTCCTGCTCGGGCCAGCCCAGGAGCGGCCCGTGATCGGCGCTCGAGCCCACGGCGTGGTAGCCCGCGGGGCCACGGCTTGCGCCATCCGCGTCCAGACCGTGCGCCACTGGGCCGGCTTGTACAAGTCGGTGGCCCTCCCGGACGTGGCGGTCACCCTGGCCGACGGGACGCGAGCGCTCGGCAGCTGGCGCGGCCAAACCGATGCCGACGGCGTGGCCGAGGCCCTTTTCGCGCTATCCGAGCCGCTAGGTCGGCGCCTGTCCGTGCGGGTGTCGACGGAGGGGACCGTGCTGGGCTCGGCCAAGCTCTCGACCGAGACCGCGCTAGCCGCACAGCCTGCAGGCGCCGTGCTGCAGGGCGAGCGCCAGGGACGGATCGAGCTCGACGTGACTGCGCCGCGGGGGCTCGTTGTCGCGCCCTTCGAGGAGCGGCTGCGCGTCGAGGCCGCCGTGCCAGGGTCTTCGGACGGCGAGCCGCCAAGACTGCGTGTGCAGGCGCTGGGGGTGGACGTCCCCGCCGTTGGCGAGCCCCGCCAGGGCCCCTGCAATGACGAGGGTTGCGCGTGCTCCTGGACGGTGCTGGTCAGGCCGCAGGCCATGGAGGGCGAGCTCCGCCTGGAGGCCGAGAGCTCGAGTGGAGCTCGCGGCCGCTGGACCGGGGCGCTCGGCGTGCAGCTCGGGCGTTTGTGGCTGGAGCCCGGCGGGGTGAGCAGGGGCGAGCTGCGGATCCAGGCGCCAGGACCGCTCGGGCGAGCCTACGTTTCCGTGCACGGCGCCCGAGGGCGGCTCTGGGGCGCCGTGGTGCCGCTGCGCGTTGACGAGGCCGGGTTTGCGGCGGGCAGGACGAAGCTGCCCCCGCTGCCAGATGGCCCGCTGGTCGCGCTGCTCTCGAGCGATCCAGGCGAGCCCGGCGAGAACACGACGAGCTGGCCGCTGCGACCCGAGCTCGGCACGCTGGAGCACCGCTCGATGCAGACCCTGGTCGACGGCCTGCCCGCGCGCATCGCTGCCGAAAAGGAGCGCGAAGTAAGGGCTCGCCTTCCCGTGGTCGCGCTGGTGCTGCTGGCCGGCCTCGCCGAGCTACTACTGCTCTGGCGGCACTACCGCCTGGCCCGCCGCCGCCACCGCCAGCACCTGCAGAAGATGATGGCGGCCGCGCGCGCGAGCGGCGCGCATGGCGGAAACGGCGACAGCGCAAACGAACGGGAGCTGGACGAGGAGCTCGACGACGACGAGCCGCTCGAGCAAGCCCTTTCGCGCGCAGCCCCTGGAGTGGTCTCGCCGCTTTGGTCGGCCATGATCGCGCTGGCCGTGGCCCTGGGCTTTGCCATGCTGGCGGCGGTGGCCGCTTGGGCCTAGGGCCGAGAGTGCGGCCCCTTAGGGCGCGAAGCGAGCCACGACGGCGTCCGAGGTGCCGTGACCGCCGACCTCGATGGGCGTGTCTTTGCCGAAGTCGACCGTGCCCGTGACGTAGCCCACCATGACCGAGGAGCCGTCCTGCGCCACCGCAATGCCCGCGGCCTTGTCCTCGCCGCTCCCGCCATGGGCCCGCGCCCAGATCGGTGCCAGATCGGAATCGGTCTTGAGCAGGATCCAGTCGGCAGCGCCGTTGTTGCCGATAGCGGGCTGGCCTGGGACGAACACCGCCTCGCCATTCGTGACGGCAGCCATGGCGACGCGCCCGCTGCTATCCACCTCCAGATCGGCGGGAAAGCTGATGCCACTGTCGCCGCCGAACTCGGCGGTGTCCAGCGCTGAGCCGCCGTCCGCCGCGTAGCGCGCCAGGTAGATGTGGAAGACGCCCACGGGAGTGGTCAACGGTGCGCCGCCCCCGAAATCAACGGTTCCGGTGAAGTACCCCGTCGCCAAAAGGTCCCCCGTAAGAGGATCGAGGGCCACGTCCACGCCCCGCTGGAACTCGTCGTCTCCTAGGAAGTCGTACCAGAGCACATCCTCGCCATCGGGATCGTACTTGATGATGAAGGCGTCCGAGCTACCTGCGCCGCTTTCGCCCGTGATGATGTTGATGCTGTCGTAGAAAAAGCCAGTCACGTAAACATCGCCATCGGCATCGACGACCACGCCCCCGGCACTGTCTTGGGCGGTACCGCCGAACCACAGCCGCAGCTCGGTGGACAGGTCGTCTGTGGCAAGGCCTACCACGAACGCGTCCAGCTCGCCCTGAACGCCGACCGTGCTGCCCAACAGCTCGTCGTGGACACCCCCGCAGAGGTAGACCGCATTGGAGCCAGCAGGTCCCATGACCATGCGAGTGATCTCCTCGGGGTACTCGGGCATGCCCGCCTGCACGTGCTCGGTGATCCGCCTACCCTCAATGGGACTGCCGTCCGCGTCTAGTTTGACGACAAACAGCCCTAGCTCGACCGCGACGGAAGGACTGGTGCTGAACTCGACGCCTTCGTGCGTGTAGCCGCCAACGAAGACCTCGCCAGCAGCGCTGACCGCAAGCGCCGTGGCCGTGTCGCTTCCAGTGCCTCCAAAGGCCTTGGCCCATACGGCCGTGCCGTCGGGATTGAGCTTGGCGACGAACATGTCCACCTCGACAGCCGCCTCTTGGACGCTCATGCCGCCGATCTCGAAGCCGTCTCCTGTGTAGCCGCCCACCACGTAGATGTTGCCTTCGGAGTCGATGGCCACGGCCGACGCTCGGTCGCCATCCGCGCCGCAAGCCAGATCCTGGGCCCAGATGGTCTCCAGGCAGGCGTAACCATTGCAATCGAGGTCGGCGCTCGCGGCGGCGCAGTCCTCGGCCTGAGGGATCTCCTCGCCCTCGCAGTCTCCGTAGCCCGTGCCCGCATCGTTGCACTGCTCCGTGCCCGCCTGGCAATTGCCCACTCCCTCGGTGCCCGATGGGCCCGAGTAGCAGTCGCGAGTGTGGCCCGGCTCGCAGGGCTCGCCGCCCTGCCCGCCGCCTCCGGTTGCCCCAGCCGAGCCCCCGTCACCAGCCGAGCCTCCGCTGCCCCCGGGCTGGGCGCCGCCCGCTGCGGCAGAGCCGCCGCCGCCCGCGCTGCCACCTTCACCGGCTTTGAAGGACTCGCCGCAGGCGCCGAGATGCAGCGCGATGGGCGCGGTCATGGCCAAGGGTAGGAGCCACCAACGGAACCAGTCGTTTCGTTCTATGCGTCGCATGGGTCTTCGAGAAAAAGGGTCGCAAGCTCGGGACTAAACCGATCGTAGCACGCGTCGGGCATGCCTGGCCCAAGGCGCCGCAGCTAGCGCGACCGCTCCGCCGCCACCTCGCGGTACCACCTGACGAAACGCTCCAGGCCCTGCCGTAGCCCCACCTGCGGCTCAAAGCCGAGATCGCGGCGGGCAGCTTCGACGTCGGCCCAGGTCTGCACGACGTCGCCGGGCTGGGCTGGCGCATGCTGGGTCTTGGGGCGGCGACCTACGGCCTGTCCGATCTGCTCGACCAGCTCGGACAGGCGGACCGGGCTGGTGTTGCCCAGGTTGTAGGTGCAAAGCCCTCGGGGCGCCCTGTCCACCGCGCCCAGCACGCCGTCGATGATGTCGTCTACGTAGGTGTAGTCTCGGCTGCTGTCGCCCGCGCCGTAGAGGGTGATG
>CAYTYV010000351.1:0-7113 GCA_964441055.1 uncultured Polyangiaceae bacterium
GGACCTTTTCCCCATGATGGGGGCATTCCCGCGACGGGGGGAGAGCATTGCCCCGCGTTTCGAGTATTCGGCTACGATTACCATCGTCACCGTTCACGGCAGCAAGGTCCACGACGAGGTCGACTTTGGGCTTCAAAGTCAGGAGGCCTTGGATCGCTTTCGCCTGCTGCGCGACCAGGGGGTAGAGGTCCTGATCTGTGGAGGTGTGGACGCGCGGTATGAGGACATGCTGCGGGCCCACGGGATCCGCACCATTAGCTGGGTATCCGGCAACGTGCGCGAGCTACTGGATCGCTTCCTCCGCGGCGAGCTGGTAGCCGGCACAGGGCGTTTGGGCGGCGCAGGCGTCGGGCGGGGTCCCGCCGAGCCACGCTAGCCCGCCCGCGCCGTCCGTTCCGGGTGCTCACAAACCACCACGGCCGCTTTTCCGCACCATCGCAATCGAGCACGGCAGCAACTCGGCAAAGGAGCACAGGCGAGATGCCGAACCAACCGAGCGACAACTGGGAGCTGGGCACGCAGGCCATCGCCGATCTGAACGCCCTACGCGAGGAGCACGAGGCGGTGCACGAGATCGTCGCCAGCGGTGACGGCGAGCGCATCGCCGCGTCCGTGGTCAAGGGCGAGGACGCGTTCAGCGTGTGGACGAATGGTGAGTTCTGGCAGGGCGAGTTCGAGAAGGCCTGGACCCTCCAGTTCACCCCCGACGGCCGGCTGACCGCGTTGGTGCGCGTCGATGACATGTGGAAGGTGGCCGTGGATGGCGAGCTTTGGCAGAGCGAATTCGACTTCGTTTGGAATCCCCAAGTGAGCGAAGACGGCAGCACCATCGCGGCGCAAGTCAAGGATGGATCGTCGTACACCATCGCGGTCAACGACGAGGCCTGGGAGCGGCAGTTCGTCTCCATCCGGGACTTTGCCATGAGCGCTGACGGCGGCCGCATCGCCGCCACCGTCCAGACCGAGGTGCTCCCGGAGGCCGACATCGTCAAACACCTGCAGGGGCTCTGGACGATCGCCGTCGACGGCGGGAGGTGGGACAAGACGTTCATCAACGTCTACGGTCCCGCGGTGAGCGCGGACGGCGCTCACGTTGCCGCCGAGGTGCGGACGGGCATCTGCGAGTACACCATTGCCGAGGACGCCGAGGCCTGGACGTCGCGCTTTGGCTGCGTATGGGAGCCGAGCTACCGCCCCAATAACGGCAAGGTACTGGCTCCCGTCCGTCTCAAGGGTCAATGGACGCTGGCCGAAAGCGACCGTCCGCTGTGGCAGGGTCGCTACGTTCAGCTCTGGCGGCACGTGCTCAGCCCGGACGGCCAGCGCATCGCCGCAGTCGCGGCCCCGAGCTTTGGGCGCTGGACCGTTGTGGTGGATGACAAGCCGTGGGACATGACCGTCGGCGACGCCGCGCTTTCGCCGGTCTTCTCCCCCGATAGCCGCCACGTGGCCGCTGCGGTGCGCAACGAGGGTCGATGGACCATCGCGGTCGACGGTCAGCTCTGGCCCGAGGGCTTCGACATGGTGTGGGATCCCGTCTTCGGCCCCGATGGCAGCGTCGTTGCCGCCAAGGTGGAGCGCCAGGGCCGCTACGCTGTCGCCATTGACGGGCGTCTGGTCAAGACCGGATTCGAAGCGCTGTGGGATCCAGTGTTTAGCCCTGACGGCAAGCGCCTGCTGGTGCGAGGCGTCGAGGACGGCCAATACTTGCGCCAAGTCATTGCGGTGCAATAGCGAGCAGAGCTGAGCAAAGGTGGCAATCATGATTGACTTCGTCCGCGGGCCTCTGGTGTGGCTAGCCTTCCTCGGGTTCATCGGAGGCGGCATCTACAAGGTGGTCGCCATGCTGCGGCTGGCCCAGCAAGAGAAGAGCGTCCTGCCCACCTGGAACCTGAAGTACGGCCTGCGCTCGCTGGTGCACTGGCTGGTGCCGTTCGGCAGTCGCAACATGAGGCTTCACCCGCTGTTCTCGGTCGTCTCGCTGGCATTCCACCTGTGTTTGCTCGTGACCCCGCTGTTCGTTATGGGGCACGCCGTGTTGTGGGAAGGCTCCTGGGGCATCCGCTGGTGGAGCCTTCCCTCCGGCCTGGCCGATGCCATGACCCTGGCGGTGATCATCGCCTGCGCCTTTTTCGCCCTTCGGCGCATGGCCGCCCCGGAAGTTCGCAACGTCTCGGATTGGACGGACTACCTGCTTTTGTTGCTGGTGGTCTCGCCGTTTTTGACCGGGTTCATCGCTCGCATGCAGTGGTTCGACTACGAGGTCACGATCACGCTTCACATCATCTGTGGATGCGCGTGGCTGGTAGCCATTCCCTTCACGCGTCTATCCCACATGCTCTGGTTCGTCTTCTCTCGCTCCTACATGGGCAGCGAGTTCGGCGCGGTGCGTAACGCTCGAGATTGGTAGGACATCGCCAACGCCGCCACCAAACGGAGCCCTCCATGGCTGATGCAGAAGATGCCCAAGTCGTCGATCCCGGCCTGGACGACGTCGTCGAGAAGCTGACCCCCGGGCAGATCCAGACCGTCATCCAGAAAGTTCTCCACGAGGAGAACGCCGCTAGGCTCAAGGTGTACCTCGAGACCTGCGTGCACTGCGGCCTTTGCTCGGAGGCCTGCCATACCTATCTGTCACGGGACAAGGATCCGGATTTCGCCCCCGTGGCCAAGGTCAAGGACACGCTGTGGCAGATGGTCAAGCGCAAGGGACGCGTCGACGGCGCGTTTCTCAAGAAGGCCGCGCGCATCGCGTTCACCGAGTGCGGCGCCTGCCGACGCTGCAGCATGTACTGCCCCTTCGGCATCGATATCGCGTACATGATCATGGTGGTGCGGCGTATTTGCAGCCTGCTGGGCGTGGTTCCCCAGTACCTGCAGGACACCACCAACAGCCACTCGGTCACGATGAACCAGATGTGGGTGCAGCAGGACGAGTGGATCGACTCGCTCTTATGGCAGGAAGAGGAGGCCCGCGACGAGCTCGAGGGACTGCGCATTCCGCTCGACAAGGAAGGCGCCGACATCATGTACTCGGTCATCGGGCCCGAGCCCAAGATCTTGGCCCAGCTCATCGCTCATATGGCCGTGATCATGAACGTTGCCAAGATGGATTGGACCATGCCCAGCTCGGACGGCTGGGACAACAGCAACATGGCGATGTACTCGGGCGATTTCGAGGTCATGGGCCGGGTCGAACGGCTGCACTGGGACCGGGCCATGCAGCTTCGGGTCAAGCGTATCGTTATGGGCGAGTGCGGCCATGCCTATCGCGGGGCCGTCTACGACGGGCCCAAATGGCTGGGCTGGGCCAAACCTCCCGTCCCCATGGTCCACGCGGTGGAGTTCTACTACGAGCTCTTGAAGAGCGGCCGGATCAAGATCCGTGAAAAGATCAAAGAACCGGTGACGATTCAAGATCCCTGCAACATCGTGCGCGGCCGCGGCTTGCACGAAAAGCTGCGCTGGATCGTGAATGAGCTGTGCGAGAACTTCACCGATGTCGATCCGCGCTACGAGCACAACTACTGCTGCGCAGCCGGAGGAGGGGTCATCAACTGCGGCCCCCGCTGGAAGCTGTCCCGCATGAAGAGCATCCGCATCAAGGCCGAGCAGTTCAAGGAGACTGGCGCGCACCTCATCATCACTCCGTGCCACAACTGCCATAGCGGCATCGAAGACATTATCAGCCATTACAACCTGGGCATGCACGTCACCTTCATCAGCGAGCTGCTCATGAAGACCATGGAGCTACCAGAGGCGTAAGGAAAGGAGCTCATGTTGTCCAGCAGAGTCATATCCACCTCGCTCCACTGGATGCTACTCGGCCTTGCCGTCAGCCTCCTGGGGGGCGCTGCCTTCGGTTGTGGCGGGGGGCCCGCCGAGGGCGAGCCCGCGCGCACCATCGGTCCGGCTACCATCGTCCTTTCCCTGGCCGAAGAGCCGGGTGGCCCGCATCAGCGGCCCGCCGTGGAGTTCGACCACGATCGGCACACCAAGGTCCTCGAAAAGGAGGGCTGCGAAACGTGCCACGACCGATACGAGCCGGGCATGCTCCTCGCCGAGATCGATGGCCAGCAGCGCGCCGCAGACCGAGACGCACTGATGGACCAATACCATGAGCGGTGCTTTAGCGGCTGTCACCAGAAGCGCGCCGAGGCCGGGCTGGATACGGGGCCCGTGGTCTGTGGCGCCTGTCACATCGAGCAGGCTGCGCCCCGCTCGTTGCGGACGCCCATGCGTTTCGACTACGCGCTTCACTTCCGCCACGTGCGCGCCACAGACGATAGCTGTGAGACCTGCCATCACACCGACTACGACGGCGACGCGCGTCAGTTCGTCCACGAGCCTGGCGCGGAAGAGGGCTGTCGCTCCTGCCACGGGGCCGAGGGACTACGCGGCAAGACGGCGAGGGTGCCGCTGGGCCCCGCGTCTCACGCCCTGTGCATCACCTGCCACCAAGAGGGGGTGGCCGAAGGCAAGAAGACCGGGCCGACCCTATGTGCTGGCTGCCACGACGCGGCCAACCAGCAGGCGCTCCCGAGTTTGGAGCCGGCCGAGATCGGACGGCTGGAGCGCGACCAGCCGGATGTCCTCTGGCTGCTCGCCTCCGGGGCCAAGTCGGGCGCAGTGCCGTTCGACCATCAGGCCCACGAGCTCCGGACAAGGTTCTGCTCGAGCTGCCACCACGAGAGCCTCGAGCCCTGCCAAGAGTGCCACACCATCGGCGGCAGCGAGCGAGGTCAGATGGTCACCCTGGAGCAGGCGTACCATCTGGCCACTAGCGAGCGCAGCTGCGTGGGTTGCCACCAGAAGCGAGTACGGGACAAGGCGTGCGCGGGCTGTCACCACGTCATCGACGAGGCGTCCAGCGAGCATGCCTGCCGCCACTGCCACGGCGGCCCGAGCGCGGATGCCCTCGCGCAATTCGGGCAGACGGCGAGCTCGCGGCCAATCTCGCTCGCCGAGCTGCCCGCGGAATCCGAGGACTTCCCCGAGACCGTGGTCATTGACGTGCTGGCCAGGGACTACGAGGCGTCCACCCTGCCGCACCGACAAATCGTCGCAGCGCTGGACAAGGCGGTTCGCAGCGACGGCTTGGCCACCCATTTTCATGGCGCGACCGAGACGCTGTGCAGCGGCTGCCACCATCACAGCCCGGCTGACACCCGGCCGCCGCCGTGTCGGTCTTGTCATGCATACGGCGCCGATCAAGCCCTGGACAGGCCCTTGGCGCGGGTGGCGCTCGACGAAGGCGGCGCGGACAAGCCCGCGCTCCTGCAGGCCTATCATCGTCAGTGTCTGGTCTGTCACCAGCAGATGAGCGTCGACAAGCAAGGGTGCACCGACTGCCACGCCAAAACCTCAGAAGCCGACAGCAACCGGGAGGGCAACCCATGAGCATCTCACGACGCGCGTTTTTCTCGGGCTTGGCCTCAGGCGCAGGCTTGCTGGCGGCCGATACAGCCCACGCTGGTGGGCCCACCAAGCGCTTCACGGGCTATGAGGGCCGCTACGGCCTGTTGCACGACACCACTTTGTGCGTGGGTTGCCGATCCTGCGAGCACGCCTGCTACGAGGTCAACGAGATCGCCCAGCGTCGCCAGGAGTGGGTCGGCCAGGGCGATGACAAGCCGCCACCAGCGCCGATAGGGCAGCCGGGCTTCTACGATGAGCACGGCAAGCGCGGCACGGCCGACTTCCGCTACACCGTGGTCAACCGCTATCGCAAGGCCGAGGGCGACCATCCGGCGGTGTATCGCAAGAGCCAGTGCATGCACTGCAATGAGCCGTGTTGCGCGGCGGTCTGCTTCGTCAAGGCCTTCACCAAGACGCCCGAAGGGCCCGTGCTCTACAATCCCGAGCTGTGTGTGGGCTGTCGCTATTGCCAGATGGCCTGCCCGTACTACGCGCTTTCCTACGAGTACGACGACCCGACCACACCGCGGGTGGTCCGCTGCACCATGTGCTACCCGCGGATCAAAGAAGGGAAGAACCCCGCCTGCGCCGATGCCTGCCCCACGGGCGCCATCCTTTTCGGCGAGCGCACGCAGCTCCTCAAGGTGGCGCGGGAGCGCATCCGCAAGCATCCCGACCGCTATCTCGACCACGTGTTCGGCGAGCACGAGCTCGGCGGGACGAGCTGGTTGTTGTTGGCTGGCATTTCCTTTGCCGAGCTGGGCTTGCCCGAGCAGGCCAGCCATCGCCCGCTGCCCGAGCTGGTCGATGGCGCGCTGTCCACCGTGCCGCTCATCGTCAGCATGTGGCCGGGCTTGCTGCTCGGCTTCGCCGCCTTTGGCAAGCGCAAGGAGAAGCTTGCCGAGCGGGCGCGCGAGGCCGCCGTGGCGGCCAACCAAGCCGAAGCGGATGAGCACTTGAAGAGCAAGCTCGCCGCGGCGGCCGTCAAGGCCAGAAAAGACAAGGACAAGGCCGTCGCCCAAGCCGCCAAGAAGGCCAAGGCCGAGGCCCTCCAGCAGGCCGAGGCCAAGGCCGCGCAGCAGGCCGCCCCCGAGGTCGCCGAGGGAGATGCCCCATGAGCGAGTCCACTCCCACCACCGAGCTCGCCCACGGTGGTGCGCCGCCGGGCGGCCCCGATGCCTCGTCCTCATCTAGCGGCGGTGGCTTTCTGCGACCGTTCAACATCGTCGCCGCACTCATTTTGCTCGTCGGCATTCCGATCATCATCTACCGCTACGTTATGGGATTGGGGTCGGCGACCAATCTCACCCAGAGCGACCCTTGGGGTCTGTGGATCGGTTTCGACGTAGTGACGGGCGTAGCGCTGGCCGCTGGTGGCTATGTCACCTCGACAGCCGTCTATCTATACGGGCTGAAGGAGTACAAGCCCATCGTCCGCCCCGCCCTGTTGACCGGATTTCTGGGCTATGCGCTGGTCGTGGTCGGCCTGCTCGTGGACCTCGGGCGACCATGGCGCCTGCCCTATCCCTTTCTGCCGTTCCTGGTGCAACCTGATACGCCCGGACAGACCGGTTACACTTCGCCGCTGTTCGAGATCGCCCTGTGCGTCGCGCTGTATCTGACGGTGCTGTTCATCGAGTCGACGCCCGCAGCCTTCGAGTGGCTGGGCTGGAAGCGGGTGGGGAAAAGCGTGCT
>CAYTYV010000352.1:0-5965 GCA_964441055.1 uncultured Polyangiaceae bacterium
ACTTCGGGTGGCTCTGGTTGTCTAATCTGGGCGCTTTTTCGAACCAACTGACGCGTGGGCTCTGGCGCGTGCGTGCTCGATGCTTTCGACGAGCTTGCGTTCGAGCAGCTCGCGCGGCGGAAGCTCGGTGAGGTAGCTCGCCACGCGCACCGAGCCGTCGGTGAGCTCAAGAAGCTCGATCTGCTCTTCGTTCTTGTCGGCGCATAGGATTAGCCCAAGCGGTGGGTTTTCGTCGGGCCGCCGCTCGTGCCGGTCGAGCCAGCGCAGGTAGAGCTCCATCTGACCCTTGTCGCGCGCGTCGAAGCGCCCGAGCTTGAGCTCAATTGCGACCAGCGCCCGCAGAGGTCGATGGAAGAAGAGCAGATCCAGGTAGTAGTCGTCCGCCCCGATCGACATCCGCTTTTGGCGGGCGATGAAGCTGAAGCCCTGGCCGAGCTCGAGCAGGAAGGCCTCGAGCTCACGCAGGATGGCCGCTTCGAGATCCGCCTCGCTGAAATCCGCCCGCAGTCCGAGGAAGTCGAGCACGTAAGGGTCGCGGAAGACCAGGTCTGGCGACATTCGGTCGTCGTCGCGCAGGGCTTCGAGCGTTCCTTCCACGACCTTGGTCGGACGTTTGGCGATGGCGGTGCGCTCGTAGAGCATGCCAGCCATCTTGCTCTTGAGGGTGCGGGTGCTCCATCGCTCGATGCGGCAGATCTCGGTGTAGAACTGCCGCTTGAGCGGATCGTCGACAGCGATAAGCTCGCGCAGATGGGTCCAGCTCAATTGTGCACGCACTGCGTTCACAATCTCGAGGTCAGGGAAGACCTCGGCGAAGCGCATCATGTAGTAGAGGTTGCGCCTGCTGAAGCCGCGCCCGAACTCTCCCGACAAGGACTGCGCCACGGCAGCGACGACTTGCTCGCCGTACGCTGCGCGTTCCTCCCCGACCACTTCATCCCGTAGCCGCCGTCCGATCTGCCAGTGGAGCAACACCAGTTCGCTGTTGACGGACCGCGCTACCCGACCCCGGGCTGCCTCGATGAGGCTCCTAAGCTCCTGGACGAGCGCCTCGGAGGCGGCTAAGGCAAGCTCGTCGGTTGGGTGATCATCTCCAAGCATCGAAGCCACTGCCTCTACTGCGTTGGCCTTGTTTTCAAAAGTTAACCCAGGGTTTAGGTTTGTGCAACGCCCTAGCGAAGGGTCGGCCTGAGCATCCGGGGCTCCACGTGCGTTTCGAGACCGGAAGCGGGAGGCACCGAGGGATCGGGCTCGATGTAGCGCTCCTGCGAGTTACAGCGATCGAGCACGAAGCGCACCCCCAGCTCGATAGGTCCGAAGGTGTTGGCTCATGGGTTACTCCACCCAAACGCCCGCGGCCGTGACCATGCTGAAGCCGGCTGCGGCGCTCGCCAAGAGGAGCTTGTCGCCAGGGGCGACGTCGCGCTGCTTGAGGACCTCGTGCATGCTGAGCGCCACGGTGGTGCTGGCCGTGTTGCCGTAGAGGTGGTGGGTCTTGAGGCCCTTTTTTGGATCGGCGCCGAGATCGCCCAGCACCTTGTTCACCATCTGCTCGCTCGGCTGGTGAAAGACGAAGTGATCGACCTCGTCCACGGTCCAGCCGAGAGCATCGATGACGCGCCGCAGCTCGGGCGCCACGTGCACATTCAGCATGAAGAGCTCGTGCGAGTGCGAGGTAAAGGTCCCGTCGATGGGCGCCTGGCAGAGGGCCCAATGCTCGGGCAGCGAGTAGTTGCGCATGCCGAGGAGCTTGAGGCAGCCGCCTGGCAGCGGTGTACGGCGGACGAGCCACGCTGTTGCAGCATTGCCGATGGTGAGCCCCGCGACCTTGGTGGCGAGCTCCTCGGGCGACTGCACGTCATAGGTCAGAAACTGCCGCGTGAGCTCGGCCGAGACCACGAGCGCCGTATCCATGTGCTCGTAGAGGCCGAGGTACGCGCAGGCGATATGCACCCCCTCGAGCTGCCCCACGCACGCGCTCGTGACGTCAAAGGCGTGGATCTCGCGCGCGCCCAGCTTGGCGGCGATCTCCATGGCCGTGGCAGGCTCGAAGTACTCGCGAGCGATGGCGCCGTGAATCAGCAGATCGATCTCGCTCGCCGCGACCCCGTTTTGCTCGAGGCAGGCGCGCCCGACCCGCGCGCCGTAGTCGCCGACGCGCGCGGTGGGGTCGAGCTCGATGTAGCGGTGCTCGGAGTTGCAGCGATTCAAGACGAACCGCACCCCCTGCTCGATCTCCTTCCAGCCGTCGGCCGTGCCGCGGTAGTTCGCGCGTATGCGCCCGATGACCTCCTCGTTGTCGAGCTTGTGGCTCGGCAGCAGGATCGTCGGTCGGGACAGATAGACGGTGGGGAAGGCCAAGGCGCTGCTCCAGTCTTGGGCAGGGGGCAAGTGTAGCACCTGGCCAGCGCCTGCACGGCCAGGTCGAGCGTGCCCCCATCGAGGCGCGGCTGGTGGTAGCATGGGCCAGCTCGGCAGGGGTGCCGAAGGGGCGAGCGGAGGCCGTGATGTGGAACGATGCGGTGTGGGGTAGCGCCAAGGGCGCCTGGTTCGCGGTGGCGATAGCGGTGCTGGTCGCGGCAGCGAGCTGCAGCAGTGAGCCCGTGGGCGGCGAGCTCGGCAGCATGGCTGCGGGGGAGGGCGTGGCGCCGCCTTGCGGAGGAGCCGCAGCGCGCATCGCGGCGGTGCAGCAAAGCGCGGGACCCGAGTACGCGCTGGTGCTAGCGTTGGGCGGCGAGTTCGCGAGCGGCCAGAACCGCGCGCACGGTCTGGGCTTCGAACTCTCGAAGGAGGGCCTCGTGGCCACGCCGACGCGCGGTGCCAGCTGGACCCTGGATCTGCGCTGGACCGGGCTTGGCCGCGGCAGCGAGCTGGAGACGGTGCCAAAGGCGCTGTCGGTCGCGCAGCGCGGCAACCGCGCGAGCCTCGGGCGCGCGGGCGGTCTCGAGGAATGGTACTTGAACGGGCCACTCGGCCTCGAGCAGGGGTTCACGCTGCCAGCACGGCCTCGTGGCGAGGTAGGCGAGGCGGTGGTCATCGAGGTGGCCTTGGGCGGCGGCCTGGGTCCCGTGCTCGGCTCGAGGGACGACGAGGTGCTCCTGCGGACCGAGAGCGGGGCCGTGGCGCTGCGGTACGGAAAGCTTTTCGCGTACGACGCGGAGGGGCGCGAGCTCGAGGCGCGGATGCGGGTGGAGGGCGTAACGGTGCGGCTGGTGGTTGACGATGCTGAGGCGAGGTATCCAGTGACGGTGGACCCGCTGATCGGGGACCAGCGGCAGGAGATCATCGCCGACGACGGGGTGTCGAACGACCAATTCGGCACGGCGCTGTCGCTCTACGGCGACACGGCGCTGGTGGGTGCGCCCACCGACGCCGACAACGGCGTGGATGCTGGTTCCGCCTATGTGTTTGGTCGCAATGCCTCCTCGTGGTCGCAAATCCAGAAGCTCATGGCCGATGACGGACAGGTCAACGACCAATTTGGCAAGGCGGTGTCGCTGGACGGCGATACTGCGATCGTCGGTGCTTTCTGCAATTATCCCTCGCTAGACCCAGGCTGGGTCTACGCCTTCGTGCGCAGCGGTACTACCTGGAACCAGAGGCATAAGCTCAGCGCCAGTGATGGGCAGTCGGGCGATGGATTCGGCTACTCGGTGTCGCTCGATGGCGATACCGCGCTGGTGGGCGCGCCGGGCGACGACCTTAACGCCCTTGATGACGTTGGCTCGGCCTACGTGTTCGTCAAAAGCGGTACCCGGTGGACGTTCCAGGAGAAGCTGACTGCCAACGACGGGGCCGAAGACGACTCCTTCGCCTATCGATGTGTATCGCTTCAAGGCAATCGAGCACTACTGGGTGCCTTTGGCGACGAGAACAAGACTGGCGCCGCGTACGTCTTCATCCGCAGTGCGACCTCGTGGACACACGATCAGAAGCTCACTGCTAGCGATGGCAGCTCGAACGACCAGTTCGGCTACGCCGGATCGCTCGACGGCGACACCGCGCTGGTGGCCGCCCTAGGCGACGACTACTACACCGGCTCGGTATACGTTTTCGTTCGCAGCGGCAGCGGGTGGACTGAGATGGGAAAAATCACCGCCAGCGACGGGGTTGCAGAGGACTATTTCGGCTTTTCGGTGTCGCTCGACATCGACATCAACATGGCCGTGGTGGGCGCATTCCGGGATGACAACAACCGCGGCTCGGCCTATGCGTTTGTTCGCGATGCCTCGGCGTGGTCGCAAATCCCGAAGCTCACCGCCAGCAACGGCCAGCAGGGCGACTTGTTCGGCGACTCGGTGTCACTCGATGGCCGCACCGCGTTGGTGGGCGCCCGCTATGGCAACGGCATGGAGGACTCCGGCTCCGCCTACGTCTTCATCCTCGGCTTGACCCATGGCGACCCCTGCACCACCGACGACGAGTGCCTCTCCGGCTTCTGCGTTGACGACGTCTGCTGCGAAGATGCCTGCGGCCGCGGAACCGTGCACGAGGCCTGCCGGGCCTGCAGCGTCGCAGCCGGCTCCTCAGAAAATGGCGTGTGCGAGCCCTTGGGGGACGGCACGACCTGCGACGACGGAGCGCACTGCAACGGCGAGGATACCTGCGAGTCCGGTGATTGCATCCACGCGGGCGATCCCTGCGCAGGTCCCGACGGCGACGATGACTGCGCCGAGTCCTGCGACGAGGAGGAGGACAACTGCTTGGGCAACGACCTCGACGGCTCTGCCTGCGACGACGGCGAGTACTGCAATGGCACCGAGACGTGTACGAGCGGCGTGTGCGGTAGCTCCACGGGCGACCCGTGCGCAGGCCCAAACGGCGACGCCGACTGCTCCGAGCTTTGCAACGAGACCACTGATAGCTGCACCTGCATGCCCGCCATCGGCGTCCGCATGCCAGGCCCGGGTTCCCGCAGTGATTGCGCCTGTCGGCTTGCCGCGGCCTCGCAGAGCCCGCGCCTGCCACCCGCGAGCGCGCTATTGCTGCTCGGCGCGATGCTCACTCTGGCCGCGCTCAGGCGGCGGCGCTGAAGGCGGGCAGCCCCGCGTTGTCCGCGGCGTTGGCGAAGCCCTCAGTCGAACAGCTCGTCGACCGACTGCACGGTCACGGCACGGCGAGTCCACTCGTCGAGTTCGGCCAGATCCGTGCAGGCCAGGATGCGCTGCTCAGCGTCGGGGCCCACCTCGATGTTGCGCGCCCGTAGCACGGTCAGCACTGCCGAGGCACGGCCCTCCGCACGGCCCCTGGCCTCGCCTTCGGTCCGGCCCTTGGCCTCGCCTTCGGTCCGGCCCGCCGCACGGCCCTTGGCTTCCCCCTGCGCGACGTAGCGTCGGGCAAACTCGCTCTGGTACTGGTAGCCTTCGCTCGCCATCGTCTCCTCCAAGGCACGCCGCGCCGCTTCGTTGAGCGACGCCATCACTACATCAGCATAAAGCTGCGCCCGCTCGTCGTCGAGCCCGCTCGCAGCCGCGAGCGCGGCCAAGGCCACAGGCAAGGCGTCCGCGCCCTCGCCGTGAGCCATGGCCGAGAGCACGGCGACTTCGGGCACGCGCTTGGCCTGCTCGGCGTCGGCCACCACCGGAATTCCGTCGGGGCCCACTACCAGCGGCTTGAGCGCGAAGCCTGGATGACCGACCTCGATGCGCTTAGCGCACCAGCGAGCCACCGAGCGCTTGGGCGCGATGACCAGCAGAAGGCACGGAACCCCTAGCCGTGAGCGCAGCCCCGTGAGGTAGGCCAGCCAACGGTCGCGCTTTTCGGCATCGCGGCCGAGCTGTACCTCGACCACGATGGTCAGCACGGGCTTGCCGTCGCGCTCGAGCACCACCACCAGATCAGCGCGATACTCGGCCGGCTCGAGGTCGCTGAGCGCAGCTGACTCGAAGCGGATATCGTCGTAGTGCGGCAGCTCCACGCCGAGCACGCCCGATAGCAGCTCGGGAGCCAGCGCTGGGCGGTTTCG
>CAYTYV010000352.1:5975-7079 GCA_964441055.1 uncultured Polyangiaceae bacterium
CGCAGCATCAGCAGCGCTTCGTGGCCCATCGTCAACCTGGGAGCATCGGCGGGCAGCAGGGTTCAGCGGACAGCGTTGCAGCGACTTCGCACGGTCGCATTCAACGGCACTAACCATGCCAGCGAACCGCAGCAGCTTGTTTCGCGCACTTATGCCGTACCGCAGGCAACGTTTAGGTGGCGGACTGGCGGAAGACGATGGCGGCCGCCAGCCGATCGGCCCATCGTCGCCCTTTCCGTTCAAGGAGAGCCACGCAGCGATCACGACGCCGCTCCTCAGCGCGCTCAGGCGACGCCGAGCAGGCCTGAACGGCTCACACCGTCGCCTCCGAACGGGCGCAGGCCCCATGTGGGGGCCGCCGCCCCACGAAAACGGTGGTGCTTTTGCCACGGCTCCGTGCCCCACGAAAAGAGCCCCCACGTGGGGCCGCAGTCCGCGATTGCGGCGAAGGCCTCCGTCGCGTCAGCTCCGCCCCGACGGGCGCATACGCCCCAAAGCTCTGCAGCCGAATTCGCCCCGCAAGCTCCAGCTCGGTGAGCGCCACCATGACCGCGCGCACATCGAGCCCCGTCGCCTCGAGCAGCGCATCGGCTATCCACCCGCCGCGCCCCCCCATGGCGCGCAGCACCCGAGCCGCGTCGTCCGATAGGGAAGAGGCCTCGGTCACGGTCCCGCGTGAGACCGTTTCAGGGACCTCGGCCCCACGTGGGGGCTCCGCAGCGACAGCCTCGCCATTGCCCCTAAAGGAGCTGCGCCCGCTTTCGGCATCATTGATGACCTCGGTCCCACGTGGGACCTCCGCGGCAACCTTCTCGCCATTGCCATCGAGAAAACAGAGCCCGCTCCTAGCATCATTGGCGACCTCGGCCCCACGTGGGGCTTCTGCGGCGACCTCCTCGCCTTGGCCATCGAAAAACCGCAGCCCACTCTCGGCATCGCCTTCGGCCCGGAGCGTGCCCTCGTGGATAGCGGCGTGGCAGGCCGAGCACAGCAAACAGGTATTCGTCCTGCTGTGCGCCCCGCCTCGGCTCCGTGCCACTAGGTGATGAACATCGACGTAGCGCCTCCGACCGCACACCCGACACCCCCCGCGGTCTCGCGCCA
>CAYTYV010000353.1:0-7074 GCA_964441055.1 uncultured Polyangiaceae bacterium
GGCGGCGTCGCTCCACTGCATCACGCAGGGCCAGGGCACGTTGTCGTGATAGTAGCCTCCCGCGAAGGGGAATCCAGCCCAGCGGTCGTGGGGGGCGTAGCTCTGCCGCTTCTCGTTTACGTAGTCGAAGAACTCGTCCACCGAGCTGAAGAACGAGCCGCTGCCAAAGGTGGCGCCGCCGCTTCCCGCATCGCTGCCCGCGTCGGCGCCCGCTCCCGCGCCCGCGGTGCCGCCGCCTCCTCCCGCACCGCCGTTGCTCCCCGCGTCGGGCTCCGTGCCGCCGTCCGCACCGCCGTCGGACCCCGAGCCGCCGCGGGAGCGATGGTCGCTACAGCCGTGCAGCCCCGCCCATCCCACCACAAAAACGGCCACCAAGACCCACAAGCGCCGCCACATCATCGTCCTTCTCCATGCCGAGCTCGCGCCCACCACGACGCCGCTCACAGCCGAAACAGCCCCTGATCGTAGGCCCGAAGGTAGGCCACCAGCTCGTTCGGTATGCCGCTGCCGTCTCGTTCGATAGAAATGGTCTCGGGTCGGTAGCCTTGCAGCGCTGCCAGGTGCGAAAGGCAGCGGTCGGTAGCCAGGCCCTGACCGCCCTCGAAGGCGACCAGGCGGGTGTAGCCCCGCTCCAAGAACTCGGGTCCCCAGAACTCGCGGACGAGCCAGCGGTTCCAGAAGTCCACGTCCTCTGGGTACATGTTGTAGATGTCGAAGAGCGACGCGTTGTCGCGGTCGAGCCAGTCGAGCAGCGCCGCGGCCACGGCGTCGTGGTCGACCAGCCGACGCGAGCCCAAAGCCATTACGCCCTCGAAATCCACCGTCGAGCCGAAGTCCGGACCGACATCGAGCAGTGCCGCCTCGCCCAAGCTCAGCGTGAAGCGCAGCTTGTCGCGCAACGGCGAGAACAGGTTGATCTCCGCGATCTGCTCGAAGAAGCGGTGCCCCTTTTGGTGAAGGTGCAGGCGGCTGTCGTCGCGCAGCCAGCCCACGGCGTTCTTTGCCCCGCAGGTCATCCCCGATAGGGCATGGCTGCCAAGGCGCGTCAGGTTGACCACGTGGTCGACCTGCCAGAGCACCTCGGCCAGGCGCAAGCTCCCGTCCCAGTGGTTGGGAAAATCGTCGGCGGGCTGGGCGTAGCCGTCATAGCCCTGGTCGTCGAAGCAGTGCACGACTGCGCCAGACTGCTCGGCTGCCTGGAGCAAGCCGTTGGCGGCCATGGCCTCGCGGGTCGAGCCGCGGCGGCCGTTCGACCACAGCCGCACGTGCTCGATGCCCGACTGGTCGCCGACCAGCACCCGCCCCGCACCGCGCTTTTGGAAAAAGCGCACCATGGCTGAGACGGCGCGAGGCGAGGTAACCGCGGGATGCTCGGAGGCCGAGTTGCAGGCCACCTTGATGAACACCGAGTCGCCGCTGCCTAGCCAGCCGAGATCGGTGATCGCGGCCACGACCCGCTCGACCAGGCGGTCCATCTCCCCTTCTGGGTACCAGCCCAAAAAGGCGTGGCCCGGCTCGGCCGCTGGCGGCGTGTGGAGGTAGGCCGGGTTGGGCGCGGTACGCACGGGGCCTGCGCAGCGGAGCGCGGCCAGGCCGAAGAGCCCCCCGCCCAGCTTGGCGGCGTGGGCCATCAGGCGTCTACGGGAGAGCTTGTGCATGGATGCCGGAGCCGAGATATCGAGACAGCCCATCATACGTCCAGCGACCGCCTGACGCGAGCCCTTGTGCAGGCCCCCGTTCCGAGGCATCTTGAACGCAGGGCCTCATAACGTTGAGGGAGAGCATCGATGCGATGGAAGGTCCTCGGCACGCTGGCGTGCGCCGCGCCGCTGGCTCTGTGCGCCTGTAGCGATGACGCCGTCACCTTCGACGGCGCGGGCGCGGCGGGCAGCGGCGCGAGCGGTGGCAGCGGCGCGGGCGGCGCGGGCGGCGGCGAGTCGCTCGAGGAAGGCCTGGACTACGTCTACCCGCAGGACCGCATTCCGATCCTGCGGCTGGACTTCGCTCCGGGAGACTTCGAGGCCATGCTGCTCGAGTACTGGGAGCAGGAGACGAAGTCCTACTACCACACGGCCTTTCAGTTCGACGACGACGAGGTGCTCGAGGACGTGGGCGTGCGGCTCAAGGGCAACTCCTCGCTGCGCGGGATGATGCAACAGCCCTCGTTCGACAACTGGGCCGAGGTCAAAAAGCCGCTCAAGATAAACTTCGACGAGCTCGGCGGGCCCCGCTTCCACGGCGTGGATCGCATCAATCTGGCCAACCAATTCAAAGACCCGTCCTACATGCGCGAGCGGCTCGGCGCGGCCATCTACCTCGCCGCTGGGGTGCCGACCTCGCGCAACGCCCACTTCCAGGTGTGGGTCAATGGCGAGCTTCAAGGGCTGTACACGGGCGTGCAGCAGGTGGATCCGCGCTTTTTGACCGAGTGGTTCGGCTCGGAGGGCGGCGCCGACGAGGGCAACCTGTACAAGTGCTACTCGAACTGTGATCTCGAGTGGCAAGGCAGCGACCGCGAGGCCTACGCGCCGTCGGCCTGCCCAGACCCCAAGGACGAGGGCAAGTGCGGGATCCAGCTCAAGACCAACGAGGACGATCCCACCCTGAACGACTACGCCGATCTCGTTCACTTCATCGACGTGCTCAACAACGCGTCCGAGCAGGAGTTCGCCGACGCCATTGCCGAGGTCTTCGACGTCGACATCTTCCTTCGCTATGCCGCCGCCACCGTGGTGCTGGCCAGCCTCGATACCTACTTCGGCCGCATCGCCAACTACTACTTGTACCACCGCCCCTCGGACGGCCGCTTCATGGTGATCCCCTGGGATCTGAACGAGACCTTCGGTGCCTTTGGCTGCGGGCCCCCGGGTGGCGACCTCACCGATTTCGATCCCTACGAGCCGTGGTGCGACCCGCGTCCGCGGCCGCTGGTGCAGCGCATCCTGGAGGTCGACGCCTATCTCGAGTCCTACCTCGGCTACATCCAGCAGCTGCTCGACACGGTCTTCAGCCCCGCCGCCATAGACGGCGAGATCGCCGTGCTCAAGGCGCTCATCGAGGACGAGGTCCAGGGTGATCCACGAAGCTTCTACTCCTACCAGGCCTTCCTCGAGGGCATCGGCCACAATCCGTCGATGACGGGCGGGCCCATGTCCGTGCCCAACCTCGGCTACTTCACCGACCAGCGCTGCGCCTACCTCGAGCAGGCCCTGCCCTAGCGCCTAGCCCTCCGACAGCGAGCGACCCTCGAGCTTCTCGATCCGCTGCCGAAAGTCGGCGGGAATGAGCTTCGTCCGCTGCTCGCGGTAGTCGTAGTAGACCTGCGTGGATTGGCCCGCAGCCACGGGGCTCTGGTCGGCGGCCTGCACGGCGAGGTAGTCGAAGTCGAAGCTCTTGCGGCCCAGCTTGCTGGTGCGCAGGTGGACCCGCAGCCGGTCGCCCACCGTGGCTGGGGCGAGAAAGCGACAGCTGAGCTGCGCCACGATGAAGGGGAACCAGTCGGCCATGGCCGGCCGCGGGCCCTCGACGTGGCCGAGCGCGCGCATGTAGCCCGTGCGCGCCACCTCGAAGTAGGTCAGGTAGGCGGCGTTGTTGACGTGACCCATGGCATCGACGTCGCGGAAGCGCACCTCCAGCTCGCAGGACCAGCGAAAATCACCGACGGAAGGAAGCGGGGCGGTCGGGCTCATGCGCGCGCATTGTGGAGGGCCCGCAGCGGACGGTCAACGGTGCGGCCTGCGAAGGGCCCTGAGGGCTGGCGACCGGGCTCGCGGCGACCTACAGTGAGGGCGTGGGCAAGCTGCTGCTCGTCGTCTTCACGGTCGTTCCCCTGCTGGAGCTGTACCTGCTCGTGCTGCTCGGCGGCGTGATGGGCTTTGGGGGCACCGTGGCCCTGGTGCTCGCCACGGGGTTGCTCGGCGCCTGGCTGGCCAAGCGGGCGGGGCTGCAGGTGCTGCGCCAGTGGCGCCAGGCGCTAGCTGAGATGCGCATGCCCGAAGAGGGCGTGCTGGGCGGCGTGCTGGTGCTGCTAGGCGGCGCCCTGCTGATCACCCCGGGGGTGCTGACCGATGTGGTGGGCTTGCTGCTGCTCATTCCGCCCACGCGACGGCTGGTGGTGCAGCGCATGCGGCCGTGGGTGCAGCGCAAGATCGATCAGGGCACGGTCCGGGTGGTGAGCGTGGGATCGGTCGAGGGCTTCGGCGTCCGCACCTGGTCGAGCGGACGGCGCGGCGGCGCTCCCGTGCGGCCCAAGGTCGTGCGGCGCGGCGAGCGCGGGGTCATCGAGGCCGAGGCCGAGATCGTGGGCGAAGACGAGATCCGCCCGCCCGAGCGCTGACGAGCGCTACCCCTACACGGCCCGGCTGACGCCCCCGCGGCGCGGATCGCCCACGCCCTCGAGCTGGCCATCGGCGGCACGGCGGGCCAGGTGCACGCCGCCGAAGAACAGGTTGGGCTCGTCAAAGGGCACCATCTGGCTTGCCCCGAGCGACTCCAAGCCCTGAGCAGCGTCGCCCCGGTCGAACACCTCGGCGTTGAGCACGCCCTTTTCGAAGTGAAGCCGCGGTCCAGCCACGGCGGGCTCGGGCTGCTCGGCAAAGTCGACCAGCCGTGAGATGACCTGCACCATGGCCGTGCGGATGCGGTTGGCTCCGCCCGTGCCTATGGCAGTGACGGCGCCGTCGTCCTGGACCAGCAAGGTGGGCGCCATCATGGAGGGCAAGCGCTCGCCCGGGGGCGAGCTGCCAAAGCCGTGCGGATGGATGTCCTCCTCGCCCATCAGGTTGTTCATCACGATGCCCGAGTCGCCGATGAAGTAGCCGTTACCCTCGCCGTAGCTGAAGGTGACCGCCGCGGCGTTGCCGCGGGCATCGACCACGGAGACGTGGGTGGTGTTGTTCGGGCTCGGCCTAGAGGCCAACCCCACGCCGAGCGGTTCATCGCCGAGCGAGGCGAAGCGCTCGCGTACTGCAGACCAGCCCGCGCCCCCGACCAGCTCGGCGGCGCGGTCGCGCTCGGCATCGGCGACCATCATGGTCTGGCAGAGCGTGCGCAGGTAGCCGAGCTCGCCTGGCCCGAGCCCGCCGAGATCCACCGTGCCGAGCAGCCGCAGCATGAGACCGATCATGGCGCCCCCCGCGCTGGGCGGCGGGTTGGTCAGCACCGTGGTGTTGCGGTAGCGGAACGACAGCGGCTCGCGAAAGCACACCTGGTAGTCGTCCAGATCTCGGGGGCTGAGCAGGCCGCCAGCGGCGGGTCCGAACTCGGCGGCCATCAGCGGACACAGCACCCTGGCGTAGTACGAGCGCCACCCCTCGCGGGCCATGGCCTCCAGGGTGTTGGCGAGCTGGGGCAAGGCAAAGCGGTCTTGGGCGCCGATCACGCGGCCACCAGGCTGGAACAGGGCTCGGCCCTTCGGGGTGTGCGTGAGAATGGGCGCCAACAGCTTGGCCGCGAAGCCCTGGTAGGGGCCGAGCGGCACGCCGCCGCGCAGCATGTCGCAAGCGGGCGCGATGACCTCGCCGAGCGACAGCGTGCCCCACCGCTCAAGAGCCGTGCACAGCCCGGGAAGGACCCCAGGGACCGCTGCGGCGCCCCGACCGATGTAGAACCGCTGCGTGGCCGGCCCGAAGTCCAGGTCGACGTGGAAGAACTCCAGCCCGTCCACCTCGGAGGGCAGCAGCCGGGGAGCGTCCGAGAAGAAGTCGCAGACGCTGGTCTCGCCCGTGTCGGCCGCCCGGAAGATCATCACCCCGCCGCCCGCCAGGCTGGTGAGGGTGGGCTCGCCCGCTGAGGTGGCAAAGCAGGCGGCCACGGCCGCGTCCACGGCATTGCCTCCCCGCTCGAGGACGCGAGTGCCCGCCTCGACGGTCGGCGCAGATCCCCCAGCAACGACTCCTAGCATGGTCGCGCAGCTTTAGCGCAGCTCGGCCCGACCTACAATCGGAGTATATCGATCGGAAGATACGCTTCGAAATGGGCGTAGTCTCCGTCCTTGGCGAAGATCTTCGCCCGCCATGCGACGCTACACGCACAGATCAGGAAGTCGGTGTGTGAGCCTTGAATGCCTTGGGTGCGACAGGTGTTGAAGAAGGACGCGGCGAGCTCGTGGATGTCGCTCGTTAACGGTTGATCGGGAAAGGCCCTCAGCCGCCGACGGACCTTCTCGAAATGCGCTGCTTCCCGAATGCCAGACAGGACCTCCTGCCGAACCAGGCCGATGATGATGACCTCGTCGGACTCGATCAGCTCCGCGAGCTTCGCGGTATGGGTCGACCTCTCCGCTTTGCGCCGCCGCAGCGCGGCCGACCAGATGTCGGAGTCGACGATGACCACGCCTACCTGCTGGCCTTCGGATCGTAGTCCTCGTAGTAGTCGATCGTCCCGAACAGCGCGATCACCTTCTTCTGCTCGCGGCGGCGGATGTACTCGGCAAGCGCTTCGTTCACCGTGTCCTTTTTGGTCTTCTTTCCGCCGATCTTCTGCGCTCGGCGCAATAGCCGATCATCGATCGCCAGATTCGTAGGCATGTGTAGACTCTTACACATTGCTCCGTCTACGTCAAGCGGATCGGCCGTTCCGCTGTAGCCGAGGAGGGCCAGGTGCTGGTCCACAGCTACGGCTGAAACTCGTAGGCCCCCATGTCCACCCAGGGCGGGCCCACGCCCGTGTTCGGGCTGTTCGGGTCGTCGACGCGCGGGTTGCCGTCCTGGTCGTATGCTGGCGCTGCGGGCCCGTTGGCCGCGTCGATGCAGGGCGAGCCCGCGGCAAGGCGCAGGTTCCACACGAACAGCGGGTCAGCGTTGATGTTGCCCGTGCCCGCGTAGCCGCCCTGGACGTTGCTGTAGGTGACGGTAGGCGTGGAGTTATCGTCGACGATTTCGCCTCCCGTATCGCCCCACAGGAGGCAGTTCGTCACCGTCGGCGAGCTGCTCGAGTTGTACATCCCGCCGCCGTGGTAGGCGCTATTGCCGCTGAACGTGCAGCTCTCCACCGTCGGCGAGCTGCTCGAGTTGTACATCCCGCCGCCTTTCCCGTCCGCGGCATTGCCGCTGAACGTGCAGCTCTCCACCGTCG
>CAYTYV010000354.1:0-6107 GCA_964441055.1 uncultured Polyangiaceae bacterium
TGGGGGCTCCGGTCGTCGCTTCGCTCCTTCCTCTGCCCCCAAACCCCCGCATGGGTTTCTGGAGGACAGACTTGACTCGTTTTCAACGGAAGCCTTTTTCAAGGACTCTTGAGCCATGGCGGGGCAGCGTTTCCCCAAGGCGCACCGCGTTCGCAAGCGTCGGGACTTCCTGCGCGTGCAGCGGACCCGTGAGCGCATCGCCTCTCGGCACTTCGTCGTCCTGGTCTCGCCCAGTCCCCCGTCCCCGTCCGAGCAGCAGGGCCACGAGCGGCCGCTGGCGGCCCGGCTGGGTCTGGTGGCGTCTCGCCGCATCGGCGGCGCGGTCGAGCGCAATCGGGGCAAGCGGCTGGTGCGCGAGTGGTTCAGACGACGCTCCTCGGCCCTGCGGAAGGGCAGCGATCTAGTGGTGATCCTGCGGGCTGGCGCGCCCGCGCTGGCCCTGGCCGAGGTGTGCGAGGAGCTCGACGGCGCTCTGCGGCGCCTTTCCGCGCGGCGGGCCAAGTCGTCCCGCGCTTGTCGTGCAACATCACGAAAACGCGGCTGAAATACGCCTTCCCTAGGCCTCGGCGGCTTGCCCTGCGCGAGCGGCTGACGCACACTGTGCTCCGCCCGCAATGCTCGCACGGCTGCTCATCCTGCTGATCCGGCTCTATCAGCTCACGCTTTCCAGGCTCATCACCGCGGCGGTGGGCCCGGTGTGCCGCTTTCAGCCGTCGTGCTCGCAGTACGCCGCCGAGTGCTTGCGCATCCACGGGCCATGGCGCGGGACCTTGCTTTCGCTCAGGCGACTGAGTAAGTGTCACCCGTTCCATCCTGGCGGCTACGATCCACCGCCGCCGCGGGCGACGCCGTCCGCAGCTAAACCCCCTCAAACCACCACGGACGCACGGGGCTAGACCAGCAACACAGCCAACGCCGTAGCGGCAATCCCTTCGCCGCTGCTGCACCTGCCAGCGGCCGCGCCAGCGCGTGGCCACCTAGTCGGCGCGCCTTCGCGACGGCCAGACCGTCCGAGCGCGTCTCAAGGGGAGCTCATGGACCGCCGAACCCTGCTCAGATGGCTCTTGATCGGCGTTGCGGTCTTTGTGCTGATCGAGTTCGGCGGGGATTTTGTCTGCGGCAAAAAGGGAGGCTCGGCCGCGTTTCAGCCCCTCGGGCCGCCCGACGACACCGCGGCCCCAGAGCTCGCCCAGGCGACCGAGCAGAGCTGCACCTTGCTCGGCAACCGATTCCGCGCGGAGCTCAGCTCCAAGGGAGCGGTGCTCAAGCACGTGTGGATGACCGACGGCAAGTACAGCCACGAGGTCGACGGCGAGCAGCAGCCCATCGATCTGGTGACCACGTCCCTGCAGTCGCGCATGTCGCTGCGCACCGACTTTCGGGCTCCACAAGGCACCGAGCAGGTGGCCTACCACGATCTGCCCTGGGAGATCGTCTCGCAGAGCGAGACGCGCTGTACCTTTGCCTACCAGTCAGACCGAGTCCAGCTGAGCAAGGCTATCTGGACGACGGACAAACCCTTCGAGCTAGGCGTCGAGGTGGTGGTGACCAACGCCGCAGCCGAGCCGCAGAGCCACAGGCTGGCCATCGAGCAGACCGACTACCGCACCCGGGAGGAAATGGCCGGCTCGATGGGGCGCATGTCGGAGTTCAAGTCCGAGACCGTGCTCCGCGCTGGCGGCGAGACCGTGCGTGCCGACGAAGGCGACTTCGAGCCCGAGGACTTCGCCGATCCGGAGTTCACCGCCGAGCGGTGGTTCCGAGCGCCAGGCGAGGCGGGCTGGGCGGCCGTGAGCAACGCCTACTTCTCCAAGGCCGTCATCCACCTCGAGGGGCCAGCTCCGCCCGCGAGCGAGTCGCAGGTCGAGGAGGTCTGGAACGTCGCGCAGTTCCCGAACAAGGACGACGATCCCGCCTTCGGCTACATCTTCCGCGCCCGCCTCTCCTATCCCCCGCAAGAGCTCGCCCCCGAGGGCTCGACCCGCTACCAGTGGCTCGCCTACCTGGGCCCCAAGGAGCGGTCGCTTCTGGCGGATGTGGGCCACGACGCCCCCGAGTTGCTCGACTTGGGCTACTTCGGCGCCATCGGCAAGGTGCTCATCCAGTACCTGTACATTCTCTACGGCACCGTGGGCTACTGGGGCTGGGCCATCTGCCTGCTCACGATCACCGTGCGGATCGTGCTCTTCCCGCTGACCTTCGCGCAGATCAAGAGCTCGATGGGGATGCGCAAGCTGCAGCCCCAGATGAAGGAGATCAACGAGAAGTACAAGGACGACCCGCAGCAAAAGCAGCTCGCCCTGGCCGAGCTCATGCGCAAGAACAAGGGCGCCAACCCGCTGCTCGGCTGCTTCCCCGTGCTGCTGCAGATGCCCGTGTGGTTCGCGCTCTACCAGGCGCTCAACACCGCGGTGGAGCTGTACCACACGCCCTTCGGGCCGCTCATTCCGGATCTGTCCGCGCCCGACCCGTGGCACATCATCCCGATCGTGCTCGGCGCCTCGAGCTTCTTGCAGATGAAGCTCATGCCCATGACGGGCGGCGACCCGCGGCAGCAGAAGATGATGCAGTACATGATGCCCGCCATCTTCCTGGTCATGATGTTCTTCTTGCCCGCGGGCCTGGGCATCTACTTCCTGACCAACACCTGGCTGGGCATCGGACAGCAGGTGCTGACCGAGCGCTACTACAAGGCGCGCGAGGAAAAGGCGAAGCAGGCCGAGCAGGAAAAGGGCGCGGACGGCGATGACGGCAAGGTCGCGTTCGCGGAGACGCGAGCCAAGCAAAGCGAGTCGGCGGCGGGAAACCCGGGCGGCAAGGCCAAGCGTCGCGGCTCCAAGTCAGGCGGGCGCAAGGGCGGCAAAGGCGGCGCCAAGAGCAGGTCGTGAGACGAGGACAACGCTTTCGGCGATAGGCCGCGGGCATTGAGAAAGAAAAGGGAGAACCGTCGTGTCGAGCAACGTGGATGACACCGACCAAGAGCAAGACGTCGAGACCCCGGAGCAGGCTGGAGCGGCTGAGCAGCCCAGCGAGGAGCCGGGCGAGCAGGACGCCGCGCAACAACCCGACGATGGGGCAGGGCAGGACGAGGGCGAGCAAGCCGCCGCTGCGGATGCTGAGCCGGATGCGCCTGCAGCCAGCGAGGACGACAAGGCCGAGGCCGAGCCGAAGGGCGAGGAGGCCGACGAGGGCGCACCCGCCGAGGCCGACGAGGGCGCACCCGCTGAGGCCGATGAGGCAGAAGCCGAGCCAAAGGCCGACGAGGCAGAGGCCGAGCCCAAGGGCGATGAGGCAGAAGCCGAGCCCAAGGGCGAGGGGGCCGAAGCCGAGCCCAAGGCCGGGCCTGCCGACAAGCCCGCGCCCGCCAAGCGACCAACCGATGAGGCGCCCGAGGACTTCGTCGAGGATGGCCGTGCCGACCAGGCGCTCGACTTCGTGGTGGACGTGCTCACGGGCATGAGCATGGACTGCACCGTCGATCTCATGGAGAACCGGGAGGACGACCCGCCCAGCGATATTCGCATCGAGATCACGGGCAGGGACGCCGAGCGGCTCATCGGCAAGAAGGGCCAGACCCTGGCGGCGCTGCAGTTTTTGACCAACCGGGTCATCAACCGCCCGAGCAAGCCGCGGCGGCACATCTTGATCGACGCCGATGGCTACCGCGCTCGTCGCGAGCACGCGCTGGCCTCCATGGCCCTGCGGCTGGCCAAGCAGGCCATGACCGACGGAAAGATCATCACCTTCGAGGCGATGAGCGCCCAGGATCGCCGCGTGGTGCACCTGGCCCTGGCGAGCTACCAGGGCGTGGTCACCAAGAGCGAGGGCAAGGGCGCGGCGCGGCGCGTGCAGATCATCCCCGTGCGGGAGTAGAGAAAACGGGGACAGGCCACTTCCTTGCGCGTAAAAAAGTAGCCTGTCCCTTTTTCTACGGATAGCTCGTCGGGTTGGTCTCGCCCAAGCCCGCGTCCTCGAGCAGGCCGTCCAGGCTGAAGCCGATGAAGGGGCGCTGGGGCACGGGCGGCTCGCCCAGGGCCACGAACACCTCGCGGCGCTCGGGCACGAAGACCATGCTGTGGAGGGCGGCGTTGTTGGCAATGGTGCCGCCTCCGTCGAACAGCTCGGGCGGATGGGTCTCGCCCGTGACCGGGTTGTGGTGGTCGCGCAGGACGGCGATGGCGCTGGCCACGTCGAGCGCGCCGTGGACGCTCTGCTCGGCGCTGGGGGGCAAGAGCTGCTCGAGGCGGGCGAAGCGGCTGCGAGTGCTGTCGGTGGGCTCGGTGGGCAGGTGCAGGTCGGCCATGTCGGGGTGGACGAAGTGGTTGGTCAGGTACACCACGTCGTCGTCGTCGAGCTGGCGGATGCCGAGGTGGCTCGACGTCATCTCAAAGGCGGCCGCGGCTTGTCCTGGCCCGTCGCTCACCAGCAGGCTCTCGGCGCTGCCGTGCTGCTGGGCGGCGAGAAAGGCCTCGACCTCTTCGAGCGAGTGGCAGCTCGCCAGGATCTGGCGGCTCATCTGGATGTGGCTCCGCCCCTGCCCGGAAAAGTCGTCCACCGCGGTGTTCTCGTTGCTGGCCACGGCGATCCCCGCGGCGTTCATGCCCGAGTGCGGCGAGACCGAGCCGGGGAAGCCGACCTCCAGAAAGGGGATCTGTCCCGTCGGCCGCCGCACGATGATGGTGGGGTGGTCGATGAGGTAGCCGAGGTAGCCGTTGTCCATGTTGCGAGCGTGGAGCAGGCTGCCGTCGGCCGTGGCCTGGCCCGTGGCGGCGAGCTGCGTGCAGCCCGCGCCGAGCTCGTGGTCGATCACCTCGACGATGACGTCGGCGTAGGCCAGCGTCAGGCACTCGTCCAAGCTGAGATCCACGCCGTGGGCCTGGGCGCCATCGGCGAGGCCGCGGCACTCGTCCTGGACGTCGGCGTAGGAGTAGGCGTGCGCCTCGTCGAGCAGCTCCAGGGTCTGGGTCAGCGCCAAGAGCAGCGAGAAGATGGGATCGGAGTGCAGCCACTCGACGCCTTGGGCGAGCTCGGCGGCCATGAGCTCGCCGTGCTGGCGGCCCATCTCGTAGGGCGTGCCCGCGAGCCGCAGGACGTGGATGTGCCCGCGCTCCTGTCGCGATGGCCAGACCGGCTGCGGCGCGGCCTGTTCGTCGCCGCAGCCCGTCAGCGGCGGGGCCAGGACGGCGAGCAAGGCCAGGCGAGCGACGATGGCAGGCCTGCTCGGGCCGGGTCCCTCGGTGGCTGAGCCGATGCCGCTCACTGCAGCTCCGATCCCTCCACGGCGATGTCGCGCACGCACTCGATGCGGCCCTCGCAGTTCGACAGCTCCGAGCCGATGTAGCCCACGTCGGTCCAGCGAATCCTGCCGAGCGCGCCGCCGCGGGTGGTGAGCGACAGCGTGCCGTACTCGCGGCGCCTGTCGCCGCAGGGGTTCAGCCCCGCTTCCTTGTCCACCTCGTCCGAGTTGAACTCATCGGCATAGGTACCCTCGATGTAGTCATCGTGGACCTCCCCGGCGTACAGCACCAGCTGCTCCTCGCCCGGATGGATCCCCAACAACGGGTCGTAGTAGCTCGCCGCGCTCGCCGTGGGCTCGAACCAGGCATGCATGGTGTCCTCGAGCTCGGTGACCCACAGCAGGCGGCCAGCGGGCTCGACCGGATCGGCAAGCTGCGCCTCCTCCCAGTCGTCCTCGGCATCGTCGGCGGCTTCCTCGAGCTGCTCGGGATCGGCGTAGAGCCCGTCCACGTAGAAGGTACAGGCCACCTCGGGCGAGTCAGTAAGCGTGACGACAAACTGCCGCGCCGTCGGCTCGCCGCAGGCTGCCAACGCGATGGCCAGGCTCGCCGCCGCCCACCGCGGATCCATGGGACAACGCTAGCATGCGGCGGTCTCCACCGCTCCAGGTCTTGTCGACGCTGAGCCGATGGCGCTAGTCTTGTCGCATCCACGCCGAAGTGGCGGAATTGGTAGACGCGGCGGATTCAAAATCCGTTGTCCTTACGGGCTTGAGGGTTCGAGTCCCTCCTTCGGTACCAGAGGCAAGCCTCCGTGATGCGGAGGCTTTTCTCGTTGGGCTGCGTGAGGGGGGAGAGAGCGTCACGATG
>CAYTYV010000354.1:6117-7025 GCA_964441055.1 uncultured Polyangiaceae bacterium
AGTTGGGCACCGCGGGCGCCTTCCGACCAACGAAATCTAGACCCCTTAGACGATTCCCAGACGATTCCCAGACGATTCAATCGTCTGAGCCGTTGCCTGGACCCATGGCAGCCAGCTCGGGGATGACCTCGTGAAGCGGCTTGAGCCACCCGAGGTTCAGCTCGTGAACGGTCTGAGCCTGGCGCCGGTAGCGGGCGATCATCACCGACGACTTGTGGCTGGTTCGAGTCGTGACCCAGTCCTCGGTCTTGCCGTTGGCCAAGGCCAGGGTCACGAAGGTCGCCCTCAAGTCATGCGCCCGGAGCCGCAGCCGGTTCTCGGTGCGCTCGAAGAGCTGGGAGCGGTTCACACCTGCGGCCAGAAGGCCGTCACGCAGCACCTCGGGGATGTCGTCCACGTACATGGGCTTGCCCGTTCGGGAGCGCCGGTACTTGGGGACCGCCTCGGTCGGGAACACCCATTGCTTCGATGGGCAGATCCGCTTCCACCGCCGGAGCGCTTCTGCCGTGCCGTCGTCGAGGGCCCACGCAGCGTCGGCGCCGTTCTTGGTCTTGTCGATGGCGGCGAAGCCCTTGCCGTCCGGCAGGTCGAGGGAGAGGTCGGCCCACTCCAGCTCGACGACGTTCGACCTGCGTGGCCCTTCCCGAACGCAGAACCCGATGAACAGCCGTCTCACCAGCGCCACCTTGATGTTTCCCTGGAACGCTTCTTCCTCGGCGGGGAACAGGTAGCTCCGTGCCTTCTCCGGGATAGGTGGTGGCAGCCAGCCACGGGGCAGGGGGGAGGCGTCGATGATGCGGGCCGGGTAAACCGCCAAGTTGAGCAGCCGGTTCAGGCACTGGGCGACATGCCGGAGCGAGCCCCTGGGAACGGTCGGTTGGGCCAGCACTGCATCGGCGTGGTCCAGG
>CAYTYV010000355.1:0-7024 GCA_964441055.1 uncultured Polyangiaceae bacterium
TGAAGGGTTCTTCGAAAAGGCCCACCTCGAGGGCGCCGACTTGCGCGACACCCGAGGGAGCTACCAGGCCTTTGCTCGCGCCAAGCTCGCGGGCGCCAAGGCGAGCCGCTGCAGCCTGGCCCGCGCGGACCTAAGCCATGCGGATCTGAGCGAGGCCGATTTCGGCGAGGCCGATCTGCACCGCTGCGAGCTCACGTCGAGCTGCGCGCGCGCCGCGCGCTTCTCCGACGCCAAGCTGGAGCATGCGAGCTTCGAGCAGGCCGACGCCGAAGGCGCCGATTTCGTAGGCATCGAGGCCACGCGTAGCGTGTGGCTCGGGGCCAAGCTCGACGGTGCCGACTTCCGATACGCCACGCTGGTGGAGGCCCATCTCACCAAGGCCTCGGCCGCCGGAGCCAGCTTTTCCTTCGCCAACTTGCGCGAGAGCAGGTTCTATCGCGTGCGGCTCGACCGCGCCCGGATCGAGCAAGCCAATCTCTTCAAGGCGGATTTCTGTAAGACGCGCTTGACGGAGACCAGGTTCACCGCGTCCAACCTCTACGACGCCAAGTTCATCGGAGCCCAAGGCAAGGGAGCCGACTTCAGCAACGCCATCCTGACTCTCTGCACCTTGGAGCACCGATGAGCAAGACGCCGGACGAAATCGAGAAGATGGTGCGCGAGGGTCGGTCGCTCGAGGAGGAGCACCTCGCCGATCTGGATCTCCGGGGTCGCGATTTGTCGGGCGCCAAGCTGTCCCGCGCCGTGTTGACGAACGTGCAGCTCGGGGGCGCCAACCTGCGGGCGAGCCAGCTTTGCGATGCCACCCTTCACGGGTGTCTGCTCGACGATGCTGTGCTCGACGACAGCGATCTGTCCGACGCGGTGTTCAGTAGCTGGGGGCTCGAGCGGGTGGCCTTTCAAGGCGGGCGGGTTGGCGGTGGCCGAATCGTCGAGTCCCATCTGGCCGGAGTCGCCTGGTCCGGCGCAGCCCTTTCCGGCGCGGCTTTCGTGAGCTCGGATCTGTCCGGAACGCGGTTTTCAGGCGGCGATCTGTCCGACGTGCGGCTGGATAGCGCAAAGCTCCATGGAGTGGATTTTGGAGGAACCAAGCTCTCGAAGGTGACCTTTACCGAAGCGGAGCTAGCGGGCGCCTCGTTCGTCGGCGCGGACGTGCGCGAATGCGTGTTTGCCAATGCGGATCTGAAGGGTGCTGATTTTTCGGAGGCAGCGCTGGAGACCTGCCTGTTCACCACGGCCGATCTGCGAGGCGCCAAGCTCGCCAAGAGCATGCCGAAGACGTTCTTTCCAGGCGCCTGGCTGACCGACCGCGACGTCCCGGCCGACCAGCAGGACGAGGGCGATGACAAGGACGAGACTTCCGTGTCCGCCGATCTCCGAGACACGATAGCCGAGCTGAAGGAGGAGCTCGCCACGGACGACCTACCCGAAGGATTGGAGGAGCTTTTCGCCAAGGCAGAGGAGCCCGTCCACGAGACAGAGGAAAAGCCGCCACCCGAGCGTGGCGAGGCCCGGGTCGAGCCGATCGATCTCGAGGGAGCTGACCTCTTCTTTTCATTGCTGAGCGGGCTGGATCTGAGGGGGGCCAATTTCAGGGGCGCGCACCTGCAGATGACCAACCTCTCGAAGTGCGACTTGCGTGGCGCCGACTTTTCGGACGCCGATCTCCGGCACTGCAATTTGTCGGAAGCAAATCTCGCCGGTACGAGCTTCGCCGATCAGGATCTCGAGCTCACGTTGCTCGTGGGAGCGGATTTGACCGGCGCGGATCTATCCGGCGCCGAGATGCACTTGACCTCGCTTCAGGATGCCGATCTCCGGGGTGCGGATCTCACCCGCGCCCACCTCAACGGCGCGGACCTCAGCGAAGCCCGTCTCGACGACGCGATTTTCGACAAGGCGACCCTCCGTCGCGTCGACTTCGATGACAACGATCTGCGAAACCTACCGCTTTCGGGATTGAGCCTGATCCGCTGCACCTTCGATGGGGCCAATCTGAGCGGAATGGATCTGTCTCGCTGCGACTTGACGGAGTGCGATTTTTCGAATGCCGATCTGACGGAAACGAACCTACGCGGCGCCGTGCTTTCTCGCGCCACCTTCCTCAAAGCCAAGCTCGCGAAAGCCGATTTGAGCGGCGCGGACGCTCGTGGGGCGTTTTTCGGGGAGGCGACGGCACACCACGCGGTGCTTGCCAAGGCACAATTGCGCTACGCCACCTTTACGGATGCCGACCTGAGGTTCGCCAACCTGGCCAGCAGCGATCTGCGGGAATGCGTCATGATCCGAATGAATGCTCAGGGTGCGTGTTTCGACCATACCCGAATGGACTACTGCGACCTGTCCCACGCCGATGTCAGCGATGCAGACATGGCGTCTGCCAACCTGTTCACGGCCAACCTGCACAACCTGAAAGGCCAAGGCGCTCGCTGGAACGGTGCCAAGCTCCGCGGCGTCCGACGCACCAACGTCGAGCTGCTCGAGGCGGAAGCGTGGCAGCCTCCTGCCCGCCCCGATCGTTGAGAGGAAACCACGATGTCCAACCTAGCCGTCATGCCTTCGATTCGTCAGGTTGAGCAGCCCTATCTGGGGCCCGCTCGCGTGTGCCAAGTCAAGGCGCATCAGGTGCAGCTGCGGCTGCCGGAGGATCGCCTTGTCTGGGCGCGCCTGGCCTTGGCGTTTTCGTACGAGCCGCAGCTCGACGATGAGGTGCTTGTCATCGGCAAGGACGAGGGTCACTACGTCATCGGTGTTCTGCAAGGCAGCGGCACGGCGCGCATGACCTTCCCGCACAACGTCGAGCTGCGATCTGCGAAGGGCACGGTGCGGGTGGTCGGAGGAAAGGGCGTCGAGATCGAAGGGCCGGAGCTTGCCATGCGCGCCGATCGCGTGCGGATGTTTGCCCGATCGATGGTGCAGCAGCTCGGCTCGGTCTACCAAACTGTAACCGAGGTCCTCCATCTGTGCGCCAGCGCGACCTACACCCTTGTCGAAGGCACCTCGCACACCCAAGCCAAGCGCGCCAAGCTGCTGACTGAGGAGGAGGTCAGCGTCAATGGAAAGTCCATCAACCTGGGGTGAGTCGCTATGCTTCTAGCAGCCAACACGGGCACCGGACAGAACATGGGTTTTCCGGACGTGTGCAACACGCCTCAGCCGCTACCGCCGCCGCCGAAAACCGTCCCCATTCCGTACCCCAACATCGCGATGAATGCGCAGGCGAGTCCCTTTTCGGCGCTCGTGCGCGTCTCGGGAATGAGCGCGCTCAATATGATGTCGAAGATCCCCATGACCTCGGGCGACGATCCCGGCGTGGCGCATCGCTCTTTCAAGCAAGTGGGCGGCTACCAGATGGGCAATCCGCTTGTGTCCATCGAGAAAATGCCCGCGATCAATCTGGCGTGCCTCACCAACGGCAACAGCATGAACAACATGGTAGGCGCGGTCGCGGTGCCGAGCGTCACCACGGTGTTCTACACGATGCAACCTGCGGCTGGGCAGCCGTCGCCAGAGCCGACGGGTGATCGCTACATGCGCGTTCTGGGTCGTGACGAGCTTGCCCGCTTCGGTGAGGCCATGGCCGAGCCCGCGGTGGCTTTCCGGATGCTCCGTGACGACGTGGCGTATCTGCGAATCGCCCGGTTCACGGCCACGGTGCCCATGGCGGTTTTTCGCGCGGTCCGACGGCGTGGCGCGGGCCGTATTGCGGCGTTGGTGCTCGATCTGCGCTCGAGCCCGGGCGGGGATACCGAGGCGATGGTGCGGTTGGCGGACGATTTTCTGCCTCGCGACGCCGTTGTTCTTCGACGGACCGAGGCCGACGGGGATGAGGTCCTGGTCCGAGCTCGACAGGATCGTCCGTACGAAATGCCAGTGGCGGTCCTCGTCAATGGCGAAACGGCGTCGGCCGCGGAGCTCTTCGCGGGCTGTTTGCAGTGTCATGGGCGCGGCCGGATCGTGGGCGAGCGCACCTTTGGCAAGGGGCAGATGCAGCGGGTGTTGCCCGCTCTGGTGGGCCAGGGGCTCGTGTACGCCGGGGTGGCCCACTGCCGCCTGCCGAACGGCGACGAGCTCGAGGGTCTCGGCATCGTGCCCGACGTTCCGGTAGCCCAGGATTCGACCGCGGGCGATGCGCAGCTCGAGGTGGCCATCGCGACAGCCCTCGCGGTCGGCTGAGGCTACTCGAGGATTTCCTCGCACATCGCCTGCAGTCGCTTCAGTAGATCGGGCAGCGCCTGCAGGGTGATGCGATGCTCGTTTTTGCCTTCCAGATAGCGGAGCGTGACCAGCGTGACGGGCGAGTACAGCTTCCGACCGCGGTGCGAGTGCAACATCGAGTCCACGCGCCAGCTCACATCGATGAGCAGGTTGCCGTGATCGAGCAGCGTGCCGTGGAGGATGGCTTTCTTGACCGTAGCCATGGCTTGCTCGAAGCCGGGCATGAGCACCGCGGCGAGCTGCTCGGCATCGGTCGAGATCAAGGTTAGGTCGGCTTTGAACGCGTCGGCGGAGATCTCCTGGCGGCCCGCTCCCTGAAAGAGCGTGCGGCAGGCCTCGATGGCCCGGGCCAGACGCCCCTGGGGGGCGTTGTGTTTGCGCTGGAAGGTGGTGAGGATTTCTTCGAGGTTGTTGGGCAGGGGGTGCTGCAGCGTGGGGCCGAACGCGTCCCAGAAGTGGGCCTTGGCGCTCGAGGGCAGCAACAGCAGATCTTTGAGGCCGAGAATCGTCTCGGGCGACGGCTCTTCGCCGCCGAGGCATTGCAGTGCGCGGTGCGGGGCCGAGCGGTCGCGTTCACGCATCGTTCGTCTCCGTTTCAGGGTACGCGGATGGTTGATGGAGTGCAGACGTCGTCGCCCAAGGCTCATCTGTGGCACGGCGTCCCTCCTGCAACAAGTCGCGCCGCGGCGACGTTGGCGCTTGCCGCCCGACGGAGGTGTGGGCAAAATGCATCCGTGCCGCCCTAGCTCAAGCGCGTGGGCGGCGATGAGCGAGCCGGAGGAGCACCATCATGAGACATCTCGACATCGAGCTACGGCTAGAGACGTCGGACTTCGACACGACCAACCTGATCATCCATCGACTGCGGGCCGAGGAGCGCATGGGGCAGCTGTTCGGAGTGGAGCTCGAGGTGGTGAGCATGGCCGGGCGGACGCTCGACCCGGACGAGGCGGCGGGAGCGGTGGTGAGCGTGAGCATTGGCGCGGGCGGCGAGGTAGCGCGCAGCTTTCACGGGATGGTAATGCGCGTGGTGGAGCTTCCCGCGGTCAGTCACGAGCACGCGGTCTACCAGCTGAGCATCCGCCCCCACCTATGGCAAGCCACGCTGGTCGAGACGCTGGATGTGTATCTCGAGACCACCGTGCCGGACGTAGTGGAAGAGCTCTTGGGGCGCTTCGACTTGGCGGTGGGTATCGACTACGTGCGCAGTCTTGAGGACACCTACCTCGAGCGCGAGCTCATCGTGCAATACCAGGAGAGCCATCTGGCGTTCATCTCGCGGCTGTGCGAGCACCTCGGCATCTTCTTTTACTTCGCCCACGACCAAGAGCAGTCCACGCTGGTGCTGGGCGACCACACGGGGGCGTATCGGCCGATCAGCGGCGACGACGTAGTGGCGTATCGGTCGCGAGGCGAGCGGGAGGGGGTGTACGAGCTACGCTACGACCGCACGCTGGTGCCGGGCACGTACGTCTGCCGCGACTACCACGACCAGACGCCCGCGCTGGAGCTGCAGCTGGACCACCCGCTGGAGGAGGGGTTTGCGGGCGGCATCATCGAGTACGGCGGCGACTTCCAGACGCCGGACCAAGGGAAGCGGCTGGCGCGCGTGCGCGCCGAAGAGTGGCACTGCAGGCGGCAGGTATACACGGGGCTGAGCAGCGAGCCGCGCTTTGCCCCCGGGCACACCTTCGAGCTGGCCGAGCATCCGCACCACAGCGGTCGGCTGCTGCTGACGGCGGTCGAGCACGAGGCGAGCCAGGACGTGGCGGGCTGGGGAGAGGGGACGGAGGAGAAGCACTACGAGAACCGGTTCACCGCGATCCCAGCGGAGCTGACCTATCGGCCGCCTCGGCGGACGCCAGTGCCGCGCATTCACGGGGTGCTGAGCGGGGTCATCGACACCTGGCAGGGCAAGCTCGAGCGGCACGCTCGCCTCGACGAGCAGGGGCGGTACCTGGTGCGTTTCTTGTTCGACACGGCCGCGCCGGGCGAGCGCAAGGCCTCGTCGCGGGTGCGCATGATGCAGCAGAGCGCGGGGACCGGGTACGGGACGCACTTTCCGCTCAAGCCAGGGGTGGAGGTGCTCATCGGCTTTGTCGGCGGCAACCCGGACCGCCCGGTCATCCTGGGCGCGGTGCCGAACCCGATCACGCCTACGCCCGTGAAAGACGCCGAAGCGAGCAAGAGCCGCATCAAGACCCGCTCGGGCATCGTCATCGAGTTCGACGATGCCAACCGCGGCTCATGAGGCAAGACGCTGCGACACGCCACCGCTAGAGGTTAACGATGACCAATCTCGACTCCGCTGAGATCCACACGCTCGGCATATCCGGAGACATCGACGGAACCGATGGCACCGGGACCGACGCGTACCTATTGCTGAAAGTACCCGACTTCGGCGAGCCGAACTTCCCCAACACCGACAATAACCTGTTCGAGGAACAGTTCTACGAAGGCTCTAACAACAGGAGGCTGGAGTCCTTTTTGAGGCTGGGCGCCTTCGATTACAGCACCGAGCCTCTCAGCGCGAAAGAGCTGCTCAAGCTCATCCCGCAGGCCAATGCTGCCAGCAATCCCGTCCGCGACTTGGATGTGGATCCGGAGATCACCTTCCATTCCGACATTGCCCCCGGGACCATCTTCGTCGACGACATCCGCGTGCATGCCCAGGATGTCCCAGGGCTTAGCGACGAGACCGACCCCAACCCCAGCGACCACGATCTCACCAAACAGGCCCGTCGCGACGAGAGCGCCATGCTGTACAGCCGCGGCGGCTGGCGAGACCACTCCGACGGCAATCGCA
>CAYTYV010000356.1:0-2417 GCA_964441055.1 uncultured Polyangiaceae bacterium
GCACCAGCACGGACGCGAGCGCGGCGCGCTTGTGGCGCAGCGGGTCCGCCAGCAGCACCAATGCGCACACCGCGCTGGCCACGAGCAGCTTTCCCCCGCCGTGGGCGTCCGCCCGCCACCACAGCCCGAGCGCCAGGGTGCCGAGCACCGCGGGGGTCGCCAGGTGGGCCAGCAGCGCCACCGCGCAAGCGCCTCGGGCCCAGACCGTATTCCGCCGCACGGCCACCACCGCGCCGAGCACCGCGGCGGCGGCATAGGCCAGCGCCACCGCGAGCAGCACGATGGTCAGGGTCACCGGGGCCCGCCGTAGGACCTCATCGAGGATCGGTCGGCCCGAGGCCGCGCGGCCCAGGCGCATGGTGACGGCCTCGAGCACCCATTTGCCGTACTGCGTCTCCAGGGCGAAGGCGGCGGCTCGCGACGCGCCCACCAGCGGGACGTAGTCGCTGCGGTAGACGAGCCACCAGCGCGTCCACCGATCCACGCACGCACGGGCTGCTGCGGCATCGGCCTCGCGGGCGATGCGGTCGTCCCGCCCCGTCAAGTCGGCCAGCAGCTCGACCAAGCGCCTCGCCCGAGCCAGCTCGGCGCGGTCTTCGGCAGGCGGCTCGAGCGCATCGACTAGCGCGGGCAAGGCGAAGGTGTCGAGCGAGCGCAGATCCTCGAGCCGCGCATCGGACCCGTAACGGGCGTAGCGGCGCACGGCGCTGCGCACCGTCGAGAGGTGGAACTCGAGGTGGCGCGTCTCCCAGAACCGCGTCCAGAACAGCACGGCGCGGTCGGGATCGGTCGGCTCCCCGCGATGCTCCAGCCCCATGCGCTGCGCGATGGGCGCCAAGGACAGCGCGAGCTGGCGCCGCGCCTCGGGCTCGAGCGAGTCGAGCCGCGGCAGCACGTACGGCAGCGCCGCCCCGCCGAGCCGCACGAGCTCACCGCGCCCCCGCTCGGCGCGATCGCGACCCGGCGAGCCGGAGGTCAGATCATCGACGGCTCGGGCGGCCCGCTCCCGGACATCGCGAGGACGCGCGTTGACGAACAGCGGCAAGTCTCGAAAGCGCTCGCGCGCGAACTCGTGCTCGGCCGAGGCACCGCCTGGCGCCACGCGGATGAAGGACAGCGCGTAGAAGCTGACGATCGAGATCCCCAGCACGCTCGGAATCAGCCAAAGCAGCCGTCGAAACGCGTGGCGCAGCATTCACCGAAGGATGAGGTAGGCGACGACCACCAGCGCGGCGACCAACACCACCAGGAAGCCGACGGGCCACGAGCGCTTGCGGACTATGCGCTGCTTGGGCGAGTCCTCGAGCAGGTCATCCCAACCGAAATCGGGCCCCATATCCAGCTCGCCGAGTACCTCGATTTCTGGGGTGTCATCATCGTCGCCGCGCAGCTCGGCTAGCGACAGCCGCCGATGTGGCGTCGTATCCGCGGTGCGGTCTACCTCCACAGCGGGCAGCTGATACTTGGCGTAGTGCAAGGCTTTGGCGTCCTCGGCCGCGGGCGGGGCTAGCCCCTCGCCCTCCACGACGGCCACGACGACGGTGATGTTGTCGTGGCCCCCTGCCCGATTGGCCGCCTCGACGAGGACCTGACAAGCCTCGGCCGGATCGGTGTGCTCGAGCAGAACCGCGCGCAAGTCCTCGTTGCGAACCATCCCGGACAGGCCGTCGGAGCAAATCAGCAGCACGTCGCCGCGGCAGAGCTCGACGTAGGTCAGGTCGACCTGGACGGCGTCCTGGGTACCGAGCGCCTGCAGGATGATGTTGCTGTGCTCGAAGCTCTCGGCCTCCTCTGCGGTCAGCTGGCCAGCCTCGATGAGCTGGTTGACCAGCGACTGGTCGCGGGTCACCTGTACCAGGCGCCCGTCGCGCATGACGTAGGCGCGGCTGTCGCCCACCTGGCCGAACAGCAAGGTGGTGTCGACCAGCGCGGCGACGGTGGCGGTCGTGCCCATGCCGCGGCACGCCCGGTTCTTGTTCGACTCGGCCAGGATCCGCACCCCCGCCTCCTCCAGCGCTTCGACGATGTCCAAGCCCAGCTGGTCGCGATCGCGGTTGCCCGCCCCCCGCGCCATGCGCTCGTGGATGATGTCCACGGCGAGCTGGCTGGCGATCTCTCCGGCGGCCGCTCCCCCCATGCCGTCGCACACCGCCAGCAGCACGCCGCCCGAGCCCACCTCGATCGTCGCGGTCCCGCCGTCGCTCGCGCCCACCACGTTGCTCAAGTCGGCCACGAGGAAGTTGTCCTCGTTGTGGTCGCGCAGCTGGCCCACGTCGGTACAGCCGTAGACCCGAAGCACGATGGGCAATCTCGGCTCGGGCTCGACGGAGGCGGGAGCCTTTTCGTCCGTAGTCTCGGCGGGGGCCTCGTCTGCCTCCTCGTCTGAGGGCTGCTCCGCAGCGGGCTCGCTGGAGGCC
>CAYTYV010000356.1:2517-6966 GCA_964441055.1 uncultured Polyangiaceae bacterium
GGCCTCGTCTGCCTCCTCGTCTGAGGGCTGCTCCGCAGCGGGCTCGCTGGAGGCCACCTCGGCATCGGCGCCCTCGTCGGGCTCGTCCGCCGCCGACGGCTCGTCCGCATCGTCACCGCTGGCCGCCTCGGCGTCGCTGCCGTCGTCGACCTCGTCTGCATCGCCGCCGCTGGCCGCCTCAGCGTCGCTGCCGTCGTCGACCTCGTCTGCATCGCCACCGCTGGCCGCCTCGGCATCGCTGCCGTCGTCGACCTCGTCTGCATCGCCGCCGCTGGCCGCCTCGGCATCGCCGCCGTCGTCGACCTCGTCTGCATCGCCACCGCTGGCCGCCTCGGCATCGCCGCCGTCGTCGACCTCGTCTGCATCGCCACCGCTGGCCGCCTCGGCATCGCCGCCGTCGTCGACCTCGTCCGCATCGCTACCGCTGGCCGCCTCGGCATCGCTGCCGTCGTCGACCTCGTCTGCCGCCGACGGCTCGTCCGCATCGCTACCGCGCGCTGCCTCGTCCTCGGTCGGCGCTGGCTCCGTCACTGACGACGCAGGCGGATCCGGCGACCGGTCGGACGACAGGGGACCAGCGTCGGCGCCGCCCTGGTCGGGCGGGACCGCTTGGTCCTCGCCGCTTTTGGGTGCGGCCGGGGACTCCGGCTGGTCGCCGTCGGGGAGGTCGTCTTTCATCTAGCTCATGCTTGCGATCGCTCCGCAGACCCGGGAAGATCCACGCGGAACAGGTGTTGCCCCATGCGTATGAAGTCGCCGTCGAGCAGGCGCACGTCCTTGCGAATCGCTAGGTAGGTGCCATTGGACGAGCCAAGGTCGGCCAAGCGGTACTCGCCCGGCTCCTGCTGCCATCGAACTGCCGCATGCCGCCGGGACAGGAATGGATCCGAGCTGAACACGATATCCCCGATCTCGCGCCCGATCGTCGTCTCGTCTGGAACGAGATAGTAGACGTCTCGGACCACGCCTTCGACGGTGCGTTGCGACAACCTCGCCCGCCGGTCGACGGCGGGTGAGCCGAAAACCAAAGTGCCATGCTGTACCGCATGGCCCAGCCCTCGCTCGGCGTGGTTCAACAGCTCGAACTGTAGCACCTCCAAGCCCAGGAGGATCAAGTCCCCGTGGCGCAATGCTTCGGGCTCGCGCAGCCGCCGAAACACGCCGTTGGTGGAGTCCAGATCGCGCAGGTACCAGCGCCCCTGCTGGCGGAACAAGCGCGCGTGGCGCGGCGACAGGTAGCGATCCTTGCTGAGCAGGATGTCGCCCTCGCTGCGGCCGATGTCGAGCTGGCGTCCCACGAGATCGAGCGCACGCCCTTCGGTGCCGTCCTCGACGATGAGCACCAGCCGACCTTGAGCCTGCTCTTGCTGGGGCGCTCGGGAGCGTTCGGCCGCGGGAGGCTCGTCGACGCGCTCGTCCGCGGCGCCCTTGGGCTCGGGGGCGGGTTGCTGGATCGACTCGAGCAGCACCGCCCCGCAGCCGAGGCAGTAGCGATAGCCCTTGGGGCTTTCCGCGCCGCAGTCTGGACAGCGCGAGCGATCGCTGGGGCTCGTCTCCTCGGCGGCCGGAAGCGCATCCTCGGCCGCCCCGTCCGCCTCGGCGCCCTGGCCGCCCTGGCCCACCTGCGTCACCTGGTCGGATAGCGTCCACGGCGACTCCGAGGGCTGCGAAGGCTCAGCAGGCGGCGCGCTCGGCGGTGCGGGCTCGCTTGCTGGGGGCGGCTCCGAGGCAGGCGGCGACGGTGGCTCGGCGCCCGCGGCTGGGGAGGGCGTGGGCCCCTCGATCGCGCGCTGCTCGAGCCGATGCCCGCAGTTCCGGCAGAACACCAGCCGGCTGTCATTCTGGGTGCCGCACACCTCGCAGACCACGATGGGAGAGGACCAAGCCGACGGTGTTGAGTCAAGTACTTGATGCAAAAAGGATCGGGGCTCGTCCTGACGAGCCCTCAGCGCCGTCGTAGCTGCGACCGGACCTCGAGCTGCAGCTCGAGGCGCAGGAACTGAGCCATCCCGAGATCGCGCTCATAACCGGCGGTGTCCTGCCAGCCTCCGACGAGCATGGGCTGCCAGTGCACCGCGATGCCCATCACGGCCAGCCGAGACAGCTGCAGCTCGGCTCCCCCTCCCACCATGAGCGCGCCCCCGCCAGTCTCCACGCCCCACTCGTTGCCGTAGAGCATGCCGCCCAGCCCCCAGCTTCCGTACGGTGCCAGGCGGTAGCCCAAGTCCCAGACGTAGCGCATCTCCACGCGAAGCTGCTGCAGGATGCCCAGCCGATAGAGGTTGGACGAGTCCAGCTTGGAGAACTGGTAGGCGCCGCCGATGTACCAGGGGCCTGGCGAGCGATAGCCCCCGCGGACCACCAGCCCCCCGCCGCTGCCCAGAATGCACGGTGTCTTGTTGTGCAACAGCTCCCGACACGTGGCGCCCGGGTGCAGCAACAGGTCGGTGGTGATGGCCACTCCGTAGCTGGCGTAGTCGACGTGCACGGGCGGCGGCCGAGGTTGGCGGCGACGGTGGAGCATCGACTCGGACGGCTCGCCGCCTTCGCCCCGCCCTGGGGAGGACGGCGCAGGCGCGGCTGCGGCAGGCGCCCGTTCGGGGCCGTGATCCGCCTTCGGGGTCGGCTGGCCCGCCGCCACCGTCGACGCCAACAGCAGGCTTGTCGACGCGGCGGAACAGAGGCAGCTTCGCGGGTGCACGATGCTGCTGACATAGGCCTGAGGCGGGCCCCCTGCAATGCCGGCTTGACGACCGAGCGGCTCGCCGCGTAAAGGGACGCCCATCGCCACCTTTTGAGCTCACGACGCAACGAGGGAGCACGGCAACCATGGAGGTCTACCTCGACAAGCGCGCCGTTCGGCAAATCCGATTGTCCGCCGCCGATGCCATCGAAGAGGGGGACAACGAAGCCCTGCGCGAGGACATCCTCGATTCCTTCCCCGAGGACCAGGTCGAGGAGATCGAGCAGCGGCTCGGCGCCGCCGATTTCTTCGAGCTGCTCACCGACATCCTGGACGAGTGGAGCGGTGACGACGTCGACGAGCTGTTCGAGCTCTTGGAGACGAACCTGGCCGACCAAGGCGTTGATCTCAAGTACGCCTCGGCGGACGACGATGATGACGATGATGATGACGATGATGACGACTTCGAGGAGCTCGAACGCTTCGACGAAGCCGAGGACGACTACGACGTCGATTGACGAGGCCTTCACCGGCCGTGTCGCGGACGGTGAGGGGCCCTAGCGCTCGGAAGGCAGAACACCATGGTGGACATCGATCCCATCCGCACCGCGTTACACAAGCCGCTCGAGCGGACGGCGCTCGAGGCGCTGGGCCGACGCACCGTCGGCAAGGTGCGCGAGAGCTACGTGACGGAGGACGGGCGGCGCTACCTCGTCACCACCGATCGCGTTAGCGCCTTCGACCGCGTGATCGGCACGCTGCCGCTCAAGGGCCAGGTCCTGCAGCAGGTCAGCAACTACTGGTTCGCCGAGACGGCGGCCATGGTGCCCAACCACATCCTCGGCGTGCCGGATCCGAACGTCGTCGAAGCCCGCGAGTGCCAACCGCTGGGAGCGGAGATGGTGGTGCGGGCCTACCTGACCGGCGTCACCAAGACCAGCATCTGGACGCACTACGCCCAGGGTCAGCGCACCTTTTGCGGCCATCGCTTACCCGATGGCCTGCGCAAGAACGAGCCGCTCGCCGAGCCCATCCTCACCCCGTCGACCAAGGCACCCAAGGGCCAGCACGACGTGTCGATGTCGCGGCAAGAGCTGATCGACGGCGGCCACATCACCGCCGCCGACTTCGACGCTGCCGCCGAGCTGGCCATGACGCTGTTCCGCTTCGGTCAGCAGCGCTGCGCCGAGCGAGGGCTCATCCTGGTGGACACCAAGTACGAGTTCGGCAAGGACCCAGACGGCACCTTGCGGGTCATCGACGAGGTGCACACCCCCGACTCCTCGCGCTTCTGGTACGCCGAGAGCTACCAGGCGCGCCTTTCCGAAGGCAAGGAGCCCACCTCCTTTGACAAGGAGTACCTCCGCCGCTACCTGGCCGAGCAGGGCTTCGACGGAGACGGTCCCGTGCCCACCATTCCCGAAGCCGTGCGCGTCGAGGCGGCCCGTCGATACATCGAGGCCTGCGAGACCGTCACGGGCGCCGCCTTCGTCGCCGACGTGGAAGAGCCGACCGAGCGCATCCGCCGCAACCTCGGGCTAGCGGGCTAGCGGCGTCCGCCAGCCCCTTGGGGCCCATCGACTGGCCCCAAGACGGGTGAGGGCCAGCCGATGAGCCCCAAGGGGCGAGCGGTGCGTAGCCTTGGTGATCGGTTCTACGTTGGGGGGGGGGGGGGGGGGGGGGGGGGGGGGGGGGGGGGGGGGGCGGGGGGGCCCCCCCGGCCCCCCCCCCCCCCCCCCCCCCCCCCCCCCCCCCCCCCCCCCCCC
>CAYTYV010000357.1:0-6957 GCA_964441055.1 uncultured Polyangiaceae bacterium
ACCCAGCTCGGGCCCGTGTTCGTCGCGCTGCGGCAGGCCGTGGAGGACGCCGAAGAGGCCAATGCCTGCGCCCTGATCCGCTACCCGCTCGCCATGCCAGGGCTGCTGACCGACGTTCAGCAGGCGATCAAGATCAACCTGGCCGACATCATCGAGGAGCAGAGCGGCACCCGGCCCACCATGAAGGGGATCCAACCCGGGGTGAGCATGAAGGACGGCGAGCTCGACATCACCATCAACGGGCTGGGGGAAAAGGAGCTAGGCGAGCTCTCTCTCGGCGAGGTCACCGAGCAGACCATTACGCGCTCCACCGCCTGGTTCGGCCGCGCCACGGCAACGCCTGGGCTGGCCTCGATCACCCAGGAGAGCTTGAGCTATCAGGCCGACGTGCTCGATGCCATCCTGGAAGGCTTCGTGGAGGCGGGGTGGCAGCGTCCCGAGCCCGTGGTGATCGAGGCTAAGGAGGCCCCGGTGGTGCAACAGCCGAGCCAGTAGCCCGAGCTACTCACCGCGGCCGCTGCCGCTGCCGCCGCCCGGCCCAGCAGAGCGCGAGCCAGCCCATGAGCAGCGCCGCGGGGCTGTCAGAGGGTCGGCCGGGCATGGCGCAGCCGCAACCCGAGTCGCCCTCGCTGAGGCCGAGCGCGTGCTCGTCGATGCAGTCGCCATTGGAATCGCACGCGTAGCCGGTCACGCATTCGGCCGTGGACTGGCAGCGGTCCAGACACACGCCGTCGTCGCTACAGCGATAGGGCCAGCAGTCTCGGGTATCGCCATCCGGCTCGACGACGATGTGGTCGTAGCAGATGTCCGGCTTGCCGCAGTGACCTTCGGTGTCGCACCGATACGGCTCGACGCAGTCGGCATCCGTGCTGCAGGTGGTCTTGCAGGCATCCGCGCCGCACACATAGGGATGGCAGACCTCCATCTCGGGCCAGCTGCAGATCCCCCCGCCGTTGCAGGTTCCGGCGAGCGTGGCCACGCCATCGGCGCAGGTAGGCTGCCAACACACCACGTCCGACAGCGCAAAGCGGCGGCACCTGCCCGCCCCGTCGCACATGCCGTCCGCGCCGCAAGAGCCCGGGTACTCGTCATCGCGCGGGCACTCGTCGTCGGGGTCGGTGTCCGCGACTATTGGCCCGCAAATGCCGTCCTGGCCGCCGTCGTTCAACGCGGCCGTGCACGCCTCGCACTCCCCGTCGCACGCGGCGTCGCAGCAAACCCCATCCGCGCAGTAGGGGCTCAGGCATTCTTCGGCCAAGGTGCAGCTCTGACCATCCTCGTTCTTGCATTCCCCTGCGCCATCGCATTGTTGACCTGCGGGGCACTCGTCTTGGGGATCGTCGCCAGCGAGAATCGGCGCGCAGCGGCCATCTTGCTCGCCCGTCAAGTCGTACGTGCAGGCCTCGCACAGCCCGTCGCAGGGCCGGCCGCAGCAGAGCTCGTCGATGCAGTTGCCCTTGGCGCACTCGACGTCCGCGGCACAGGGGTCGCCGTCCGCCCTGCCCCAGGCGAACACGTACGCCGCGCCCACGTCTTCGTCGCCGTCCTCGTCGTCCAGGTAGGCGCCGACCACCGCCGTCGTACCGCTCAGGCTGACGGCATTGCCGAACCGGTCTCCTGCCGCCGCGTCGGCGGCGGTGAGCCGCTGCAGCTCGCTCCACGTGCTGCCACTGCGCACGAAGACGTAGGCCGACCCAGCATTGGGGCCGCCGTCGTCGTCCAGGTTGGCGCCGAGCAGAGCTGCGTCGGCGTTCAGGCTGACGGCCTGGCCGAATTTGTCTCCCGCCGCCCCATCGCTGGCGGTCAGCTGCTGTAGCTGGCTCCACGCGCTGCCGCTGCGCACGAAGACGTAGGCCGAGCCCGCGTTGTCGAAGAGATTGTCGCGTCCGAAGGCGCCGACCAGTGCCGTCGCGCTGCGCAGGCTGACGGCGGAGCCGAACTCGTCACCCTCGGCCCCGTCGCTGGCGGTCAGCTTGGCCTGCTGTGTCCAGCTCATCGCGTTTCGGACGAAGGCGTACACCGAGCCCGAGCTGTTGCCGTTTTCCTCGTCGTAGGGCGCACCGACCAGCGCCGCCTCGTTGTGAAGGCTCACCGCGATGCCGAACAGGTCGATGCTGTCGCCGTCGGCGGCGGTCAGCTTGGCCTGCTGCGACCACGTCGTGCCGTTGCGCACGAACACGTAGGCCGAGCCCGACGAATCGCCCCCGTCGTCATCGTAGGGCGCGCCGACCAGAGCCGCCTCACCGCTCAGGCTCACCACTCGGCCGAAGAAGGCGGCTGGCACGTCGTCGCTGGCGGTCAGCTTGGCCTGCTGCGACCACGTCGTGCCGTTGCGCACGAACACGTATACCGCGCCCGCGTGGAACTGGTTGACGGCGCCGACCAGAGCGGTGTGGCTTGCCAGGCTCACCGATCGGCCGAAGTAGTCGTTCAACTCGCCGTCGGGGGCGCTGAGCTTGGCCTGCTCGGACCAGCTCAGCGCGGCTCGCACGAACACGTAGGCCGCTCCGATATCGGGGCCGCCGTCCTCTTCGGCCTGGCGGGAGCCGACGAGGACGAAGTCGCCGTGCAGGCTCACCTCGGTGCCGAAGTAGTCCTCTGGTCCGCGGTCCGAGGCCAACAGCTTGGTGCGCTCGCCCCAGATGAGCGGGTCCACCTCGAGCGGATAGACAGCTCCCCGATCGTCCACCACGAGCCGCACCCGGCCTTGCTCGAGAGTCATCTGCGCGGCCAGGGGCTCGCCGCGAGCGTCCCAGGCCCACAGATCGCTGTAGTGCGCCACGAGCTCGCCGCTAGGTCGGCGAAGCTCGATGCGGCTGCCATCGGCGCCGCGCCTTGGCTCGAGCTCGCCCGACAGCTCCAGCTCGATGACGAGCGGGCCGTGGCCCGACGGCGCCTTGGCCACCGAGAAGCCCTGCTCCAGCCCTAGCGGCCCGTTCAGGTACCACTCCTCCAGTCCTGCCCCGTGTCGAAGGCTCGCCCGACGGCCGCGCGCGGTCGCCGCGTCGCGCGTCGGCACCGACAGCACTGGCTCGAGCCCGCGCGTGCGTCCGAAGCGCGCCAGGCGAAGCTCGAGCGACCAGCTCGCGCTGCGGACGCGCGGGCCGTTGGCTCCGAGCTCCACCTCGAAGCCCTGGGCCTGGTTGCGGGCGCGCAGCCGGCCCTCGCCCCGCTCCGCGAACGCGTACGCCGCCGAAGCGCGCTGCTGCTGCGAGCGGATAAAGGCCGCCCGCCTCGAGGCGAGCTCGCGGTCCTGGGCCATCTGGGGCCAGCTCTCGCCCGCGCCCAGCAAGCTCGCCTCGGTCTGGCCGCAGCCCGAGCCGAGCGTCAGCAGCATCATCCCCACAGCGAGCCGAGCGGCTACGCGCACCCGCCCCGACGGCCGGGCCTTCGAGCTCATCGTGTCCCTCCTGACGCCCTCCGAGACTACCACAAGGGCTAACCTTCTCGCGCGCTCGCCCCCCCCTCGGAGTTTTCGTGTATATTCAGAGCATGCGTTACCTCCTTCCTGCGATCGGGATGAGCACCCTGTTCGGCGCGGCTGTCGCCTGTTCAGCCACCGACGAGATCGACCTCGCCAACCCTGGGGGATCGGGGACGGCTAGCCCTGGCGGCTCTGCTGCGGGCGGCGGTGGCAGCGGCGGTGCAGCGGCCACTGGCGGCGTCGGCGGCGCGGCCACGGGCACGGGCACGGGCACGGGTACGGGCACGGGCACGGGCACGGGAAGCGGAGGCACGACCACGGGCGGCGGCGGACCAGGCGGCGGCCTCATCTGCCCGCTCGGCGCCATCGTGTGCGACGGCACCACCATGCGGGTGTGCGACGGCAACGGCGGCTACACGGACGAGCAGGACTGCTCTCCCCAGATCTGCGCGCCCAACCTCGGCTGCGTCGACTGCTTGCCGGGAAGCGGTAGCTGCAACGGCAACATCTCCACGATCTGCGATCCGGATGGCATGGGCACGACCGAGACGGAGTGCGATCCAGTCCAGGGCGTCACCTGCGATCCGAATACGGGCCTGTGCGTGGGCGCGTGCGCGGAGCACAACCTCGAGATGAGCTACGTGGGCTGCGACTACTACCCGACGGTCACGGCCAACATCGTCTCGACCAGCTTCCACTTCGCGGTGGCCGTCGCCAACACCACGCCGACCGACGCGGACATCACCGTCACGCAGGGCCCCAACACCATCGCCACCACCACGGTGGCGCCGAACGACATCGAGATCATCAACCTGCCCTGGGTGAGCCAGCTCAAGGGCTCGACCGGCCTCAACGCCAGCCGCCTGGTGGTCGACGGCGCCTATCGCCTGCGCTCGAACCAGCCGGTCGTGGTCTACGAGTACAGCCCCATCGAGTACGCCATCGGCGGCAGCCACTCGTACACCAACGACGCCTCCTTGCTGCTGCCCGTCAACGCCTGGAGCGGGACCTACCGACTGGCCTCGCGCAACCACTGGCGCTACGGCAGCTGGTCCTACCCGGGCCTGTACGCCGTGACGGCCAGCCAGGATGACACCACGGTTACGCTCACGCCCTCGGCAACCGGTGGCACCGTCTACGCGGGCGCAGGCGTAGCGTCCGATGGCACGGGCACGGTAGAGCTCGACCAGGGCGACGTGCTCGAGGTGTTCACCTACCCGGGTGGCGGCTCCACGCCCGACGTCTCCGACCTGACAGGCACGCTGGTCGAGGCGGACAAACCCGTACAGGTCATCGGCGGGCACCTGTGCACCTTCGTCCCCAACGATACGGGCTGGTGCGACCACCTCGAGGAGTCCATGCCGCCGCTGGCCGTGTTCGCCGACGAGTACCTGATCACGCCGCCGCTCATTCCGACGGGCGGCAGCACGCCCAAGGCCCAGATGGTGCGGGTCATCGCCACCGAGGCGAACACCACCGTGAGCTACGACCCGCCGCAGTCGGGCGCGCCCACCTCGCTCACCAACCCGGGCGACTACTTCGAGATCGCCCAGAACGCCAACGACTTCGTCATCACCGCGAGCGCGCGGATCATCGTGGCCCAGTACATGCTCGGGCAGGACGCGGGCGGCGGCTCGGGCGATCCCGCCATGACCCTGGCGGTGCCGACGGCGCAGTACCGCACCGACTACCTGTTCCACGCGCCCACCAACTACCAGTACAGCTACCTCAACGTGACGGCTCCCACGGGCACGCCCGTCACGCTCGATGGCGCGGACGTCTCGCCGGGCAGCTTCTCGCCCATCGGCTCGAGCGGCTACTCGGTGGCGCGCCTTACGCTGAGCAATTCCGGTAACGGCAACCACACCATCGTGGCGCCGCTGCCAGTCGGCATCAGCGTCTACGGCTACGGCCAATACACCAGCTACTGGTACCCGGGCGGCCTGGATCTGACGCCGCTGGGCCTGTAGGGAGCTGGCTCAGGCGGAGGCCCACCGAGCCAGCGAGCGAGCGAGCGAGCGTGAGCACGAAGCTGCAGGTTCCCCAGGCCACGCTCTATCGCGTGCGTTCGGTGGTGGATGCCGTGGCTCGCGGGGCGAGCAGCCCCGAGCAGGTCGCCGTGGCCGTCAACGCCTCGCAGCGGCACGCCCTGTACGGCATTGCCTCGGCCACCGCCCTCGGCCTGCTCGCGGGCGGGCGCCAGGCGCTCGAGCTGACCGAGCGGGGCGAGGAGCTCGGCCGCAGCGCGCGCGGCTCGCCCGAGGAGGCCGCGGTGTTCCGCCGCGCCATTGCCGAAAGCCCGGCCCTGGGACAGCTCGCGCCCGGGCTGCTGTCCGAATCGCCACCTGCCAAAGAGGACATCGTGGCCCGCATTCGCGCGGCAACGCAGCTTTCCGAGGCCACGGCCGGGCACCGCGCCGCCATGCTACTCCGCTGGCGGGCCGAGCTCGCCGACTCGAGCGCGCTGCGTCCCACCCGCCGCATCCCAGGGCGGCGTTGGCGGCGGCTGGTGCTCAAGGGCTATCGCAGCTTCGCCGATCTGCGCGTCGATCTGGCGCCCCTGACGGTGGTGGTGGGCGCCAACGGCAGCGGCAAGTCCAATCTGGTCGACGCGCTGTGCTTCGTGCGCGATATCGCCGAGGATGCGGCCGCAGCCCTGGCCCGTCGCGGCGGCCTCGGCAAGCTGCGCTGTCGCCTGCCGCGCGGCCGAACGGATCCGGCCGAAGTGGTCGCCGAGCTCCGCCTGGCCGCGAGCCGGGCTGCCTTGGACAGCGACTATGCCCGCCACCGCTTGCGTGTGGGCTCGGACCCCGACGGCGGCTGGCGCTTCGACGAGGAGATCCTCGAGGTGGTGGCCAAAGAGCAGCGCAAGGCCGCTGTGGTGCGCCGTGGGACGGCGTACGAGCTACCGAGCAGCGAGCAGCCGATGGACATCGACGCCACGGCCAGCGCCGCCACCCTGCTCGGCGCTCAGCGGTCACTTCGCCGTTGCCGCGCCCTGCATGCGACCTGGCGGCTCGAGCTCGAGCCCGCCGCCATGGGCCTACCGCAGCCCGACAGCAACGAGGTGCGCCTGTGCGAGAGCGGCGCGAACGTGGCCGCGGCCGTGCGCGCGCTGCGAGGCTCGCTCGAGCTCGAGCGGTTGCGATCCGTCATGAGCCGCGTGGTGCCGGGCTTCGAGCAGCTCGGGGTCGAGTCGACCGACGGCAGGCTGGCGCTGGCGCTGCGCCAATCGCTGGGTGAGGGCATCGTGCAGCTCGACGGCGCCGAGCTTTCCGGCGGTGCGCTGCGAGCCCTGGGCATGGCGCTCGCGGCCATCGGGCTCGAGCGGGACGAGCTGCTCATCGTCGAGCACCCGGAGACCGTCCTGCACCCGAGCGCCATCGCGCCCCTGCTCGAGCTTTTCGAGGATGCCGCCCAGCGCGGCACGGTGCTGCTCGTCACCCACAGCGCCGACTGGGTGGCCGCGGCCTCGCCCGAGGCCCTGTACCGCTGCGAGCTTCGCGACGGCTGCTCGCGCATGGTTCCGCTTG
>CAYTYV010000358.1:0-6934 GCA_964441055.1 uncultured Polyangiaceae bacterium
ACGTTGGGGGCTCCGGTCGTCGCTGCGCTCCTCCCTCTGCCCCCAAACCCCCGCGGAGTCTCTAGAGGACATTTTTCTATGAAGCCCCTCTTCAAGGGCTCTGGCGCACCGGGACAGGCGTGCCGGGCTTGGTCCAAGCAGCCTGGGGGCGGTCGTGATCGATAAGGAGACGATCGCGACCATCAAAGAGCGCACGGACATCGTGGAGCTCATCGGCGACAACGTGCGCCTGGCCAAACGGGGTCGCCGCTACGTGGGGCTGTGCCCCTTCCACAAGGAAACGGCTCCGAGCTTCAGCGTCAACCGCGAGCGGGGGTTCTTTCATTGCTTCGGCTGCAAGGAGTCGGGCACGGCCATCGACTACCTGATGAAGCTCGAGGGCTTGAGCTTCCCCGAGGCGGTGCGGCTTCTGGCGGAGCGGAGCGGGATCGCCCTGCGGGAGACGTCGGATGCCGAGCTCGAGCGCTCGCGACAGAAGCAGCGCGAGCGCGATCAGCTCTTTGCGATAAACCAGCTCGCTGCCACCTTCTTCGAGCAGCAGCTCCGACGGGCCAAGCACCCGCTGGCGAGCGTTGCCGCCCGCGAGCTGGACAGGCGCGGCTTGCCGTTGGACTCGGACGACCCCGCCGTGGCCGAGGCGCTCAGCTCGTTTCGGGTGGGCTATGCTCCGTACGCCTGGGACGGCCTGGCGCGCTTCTTGCGCGAGCAGAGCGCTTCAGTTGCCGTGGCCGAATCGCTCGGGCTGGTGGCGGCTCGGGCGGGCGGCTCTGGCCACTACGACCGCTTCCGCCATCGGCTCATGTTCGCCGTGCTCGACCTGCAGGGCCGCGTGGTGGGCTTCAGCGGTCGCGCGCTCGACGAGCCTTCGGCCGAGGAGCTGCGGCAGCGGGGCCTGGAGCCGCTGTCGAGCAAGAAGGCCGACGAGCGCCCCTCGCCACCGCCCAAGTACATCAACAGCCCCGAGTCGGCGGTGTACCAGAAGGGCGCGACGGTGTTCGGCCTCTACCAGGCCCGCAGCTACGTTCGCCACCGCCAGGAGGCGGTGGTGGTGGAGGGCAACTTCGACGTGTTGGCGCTGCACGCCCGCGGCCTTCGGCGCGCTGTGGCGCCCTTGGGCACGGCGCTGACCGTCGAGCAGGCCAAGCTCGTCAAGCGCTATGCGCCAACCCTGACCGTGCTGTTCGATGCCGACGAGGCCGGGCGCAAAGCGGTGCGGGCGGCGCGGCAACCAGCGGCCCAAGCCGACCTCCTGGTGCGCGTGGCCACCTTGCCCGAGGGCGCGGATCCCGACGACTACGTCCGAGCCCAGGGAGTCGAGGCGCTCGAGCGGGTGCTGGCGGGTGCCCGCGGCATGCTGGACCACCTCATCGATCTGGAGCTAAGCCCCCAGTCGTTTCGGGGCGCGTCGCTGCGGGAGCAGCAGGAGCGCATCAAGCGGGTCGCCGAGCTTCTGGCCAGCGAGAACGACCCCAACCTGCGACAGCTCGCCAAGGCCTATGCCGACCGGCTCTCCTCGCAGCTCATCGTGGGCGGCCAGGCCCCGAGCGACATGCGGCAGCTCGAGCGGATGGTCGTCCAGTCGATCGAGCGGGGAGGGGACCGCGGCGCGGCCCCACCGCCCGTGCTCGGGCCGCAGGCGCGCTCCCTACCGCGCTTGGATGACATCCCCCTGGCCATGCTCGGCGCCATCCTCGACTTCCCCGATCTGCTCGATGACCCGCAGACCACGGCCGAGCTTCCCCTGTTGGAGGGCGCTGTAGCCATGGGCATCGATGCGGTCCAGCGCTGGCGAGGGTCAAAAAAAACGCTTCAAGCTTCCGAACTACTTGATTTGATGCCCGTGGCGATCCATGCATACGCGGCTGGCCGCTTGGTGTCGCCCCAGTTCGACGACTTGAGGGAGGCAAAGGCGGAGTTGCTGGACAACGCCAAGAAGCTCCGCCGACTGGCGCGAGAACGTGAGAAGGCCTTGAAGTTGCAGGAGATTTCCCAAGCTCAAGGCCTTGGCGACAACGAGGCCGAGGACGAGCTCTTGCGAGAGCTGGACCGTCGCGCGAGGGAGAAGTTGGGCTTGAGTTGATGCGCCGTTTTTCCCGCGCCGCACGGAGGGTGTCGTGATGGCGAGGGGCGGCGCTACGGTAGCGTCTAGGGCGCGCCGCGGAATGGGTAGCTGCAGCAGGATGGGGTGAGACGGAACATGGCGACCAAAGCCAGACGAACGTCCGCGAAAAAGAAGACGACCAAGGAGACGCCGCAGAGCCGGACCGGCAAGAAGGCTGCCGGGACCGCGGCCAGACCACCCACCTCCGCGTCCAAGCCCAAACGCGTGCGAGCTTCCGCGTCCAAGAAGGGCGCTAGCTCTGCCAAGGCGACCTCCCGCGGCGCGAGCGCCAAGGCGGCCAAGAGCGCCACCAAGAGCTCGGCCGCGGCCAAGTCCAAGGCGGGCTCGGGCTCGGCTCGGCGCGCAGCGGCACCAGCCAAGTCCAAGGCAGGCGCCCAGGCAAAGTCGGCCAAGACGACCGCCCAAGCGGCGGGTGCCAAGGGCAAGGCGACCAAGGCGCGCGGCAAGCCCGTGGACGCCAAGCCCGCGAGCGCCAAGGCTGCCAGCGCGAAGCCGCCGAGCTCCAGGGCTCCCAGCTCGAAGGCGCGCATTCCCAAGCCCGCGAGCGCCAAGGCGAGCAGCGCGAAAGCCGCGAGCGCCAAGGCGAGCAGCGCGAAGGCCGCGAGCGCCAAGGCGAGCAGCGCGAAAGCCCCGAGCTCCAGGGCCAGCATCCCCAAGCCCCCGAGCTCCCAAAGCCAGGCCGCGGGCGCGCCCGACGGGCAGGCCGACGCCCTAGCCGCCGCGCCGCCGCCCGCGAGCACGCGCAGCCAAGATCAGATCCTTCTCGAGGCCGAGCGAACCCAGGCCAGCAGCGCCGACGTGCTGCGGCAGTCCGACCCCGAGTCGGAGAAGCTGCTCGGCAACACCAAGAGCAACGCCAAGCTCCGAAGCCTCTTCGAGCAGGGTAGATCCCGGGGTTTTCTCACCTTCGACGAGGTCAACGACGCCATGCCGTCGGACATGGGTCCGGACCAGATCGACGACGTGGTCGGCGCTCTGACGGCCGAGGACATCCAGATCGTCAACGGCGCCACGCAGGTCAAGATCACTCCCACGCGCATCGCCGACGAGGAGCACGACAAGAAGCTACAGCTCGGCACCCGCGCCGCAGCGCGCGAGCAGGACGACGTCGACTACTACTCCAAGTCGAACGATCCCGTTCGGATGTACCTCCGGAAGATGGGCAGCGTCTCGCTGCTCACCCGCGAGGGCGAGGTGGAGATCGCCAAGCGCATCGAGGTGGGCGAGCTCAAGGTCAACGCGGCCATCCTCGACTCCCCCATCGCGGTGCGGGAGATCATCGAGCTCGGCGAGAAGCTGCGCCGCCACAAGATCCGCGTCAAAGACTTGATCCGCGACTCGGAGACCGAGGACCAGGAGTTCGACGAGGAGGAGGCCGATCGCCGGATCATCCGCCTGATCGACAAGGTCAAGCGAATGAACCGCAAGAAGAGCCAGCTGTTCCCCGAGCTCGCTGGCACCAAGAGCGAGGCGCGGCGCAGGGCGCTCAACGCCGAGCTGGCGCACACGACCCAGGAGATGGTCTCGACCCTGGAGGAGATGCGTCTGAACCGACGCACCACCGATCTCATCGTGGCCGTGTTGAAGAAGCTGATCTCGCGGGTCGAGCAGACCGAGGCGCCCGTCAAGGAGTACCTCAAGCGCACCGCCAAGGACCCCGGCGTGCTGCACGCGGCCATTTTGCGAGCCAAAAATCGGCGTCACGCCGAGGCGCGGCTGGCCAAGAAGCTCGGCGTGCACCGCAGTGAGCTCGCCGCGGTCGATGCCGCCTTGCGGGAGACCATCAAGCGGCTCAGGGAGGCCGAAGGCGAGGTGGGCTGTCCGATCGCGTCGATCCGAGCGAGCTACGAGGACATCCTCGCGGGCGAGCGCATGGCCGAGAAGGCCAAGGCTGAGCTGGTGGAGGCCAACCTGCGGCTGGTGGTCTCCATCGCCAAGAAGTACACCAACCGCGGCCTGCAGTTCCTGGACCTGATCCAGGAGGGCAACATCGGCCTGATGAAGGCCGTGGACAAGTTCGAGTACAAGCGCGGCTACAAGTTCTCGACCTATGCCACCTGGTGGATCCGGCAGGCCATCACCCGGGCCATCGCCGATCAAGCGCGCACGATTCGCATTCCAGTGCACATGATCGAGACCATCAACAAGCTCATCCGCACCTCGCGCTACCTGGTCCAAGAGTACGGGCGGGAGCCCACGCCCGAAGAGATCGCCGAGAAGATGGAGCTACCGCTCGACAAGGTGCGCAAGGTGCTGAAGATCGCCAAGGAGCCCATCAGCCTCGAGACGCCCATCGGCGAGGAGGAGGACTCGCACCTGGGCGACTTCATCGAGGACAAGAGCGTCCTCTCGCCCTCGGAGGCGGTCATCAACATGAACCTGGCCAACCAGACGCGCCGGGTGCTCAAGACGCTCACCCCGCGCGAGGAAAAGGTGCTGCGCATGCGCTTCGGCATCGGCGAAAAGAGCGACCACACGCTGGAGGAGGTCGGCCAGGACTTCGAGGTCACGCGCGAGCGCATTCGCCAGATCGAGGCCAAGGCCCTGCGGAAGCTGCGCCATCCGAGCCGCTCCAAGCAGCTCAAGAGCTTCGTGGACACTTGACGGCGTTCGCCAGCCCTTTGGGGTCCTTGGGGTCCATCGGCTGGTTGGGGCCCATCGGCTGGCCCCAAGACCGGTGAGGGCCAGCCGATGGGCCCCAAAGGGCGAGCTATGCGCAGCCTTGGAGATGGGTTCGACGATGGGGGCTCCGGTCGTCGCTGCGCTCCTTCCTCCGCCCCCAAACCCCCGCGAGGGGTGGCAAACTTGATCTGTTGGCAACCACGTCTCGACCGCTAGGATACCCACTACCGTGAGGAGCATGATTCCAGGGGCGGGGCGCCGCAGACGGACGCTCGGGTGGCGTCGGCGGTGGGCCGAGCTGCTGGCGGTGACCACAGCCGTGTTGGTAGCGGGCGGCTGCCAGCGCCGACTCCGCGAGGCCGACTGCACGGCGGTGGAGCAGCGCTTGCGCCAGGCGTGGCTGGCCGACGCCGAGGCCGCCATGGCCGCGTCCGACTCTGCGGAGTACGGCCCCTGGGTCGAGGAGCAGGCCGACCGCATCGGCGCAGCCTGGCTCGAGCACTGCCGCCCCCAGATCGGCCGACCCGTCAGGCAGGCCGAGCTGGATTGCCTGAGCGCCGCGGGCAGCATCGAGGCGGTGTACGCCTGCGCCCGCGCCGAGTGACGCGAGCCCTCACCGCTCGGCGTCGTCGCAGGAGGGGACGGTGATGAGCTCGAGCTCGTCCGCCAGCGGCTCGCCTTCGTGGTCGAGCAGGGGCTCGCCGTTGACGTTGACGAGCTGGATCCGCAGGCGCAGCAGATCGGGCTCACCGCTGCCTGCATGGACGGATCCATCGTGATAGCGGTCGGCCAGCTTGCGCATGAGCAGATCGATGGCGCGCACCGCCCCCTCATTGTTCAAGACGTCGTTGGCGAAAAGCTGCAGGTGACCGCACTGGGCGTACAGCCCGCAGGTCCCGGGCGGGCGAAGCACGACTTCGTCGGTCTCGATCAGTAGGGGCACGCGGAAGTCGGTCTCGGTCGTGACCTCCACGCATACCGGCTCGCCCGCGGCGCTGGCCGGCTCGGCAAAGGCGATGTGCGGCGAGCCCGTTGGGCCGAAGTCGATGGGGGTGAGCTCGTCGTCGTCGCAGGCGACGACACCGGCCAACAGCGGCAGCGTGAACCCTATTGCGCGCGCATTCATGGCTGGCCGGGAGCCTAGCAGAGTGTGGCGCAAGGCGCTGCGGTCCGCTACATGGGGGAGGTCATGCTCACGGTAGCGCTGATCGCGGACATCCACGTCGGCCCGCGCGCGTACTTCGACGGCCAGCTCCGCAAGCTCAGCCATCAGGCCCTCGAGCTGACGCAGCACTTCGTCGAGCGGATGCGCCAGCAGATCAAGCCCGACCTGGTGGTCAACCTCGGCGACGCGATCGAGGACGAGAGCCCCGAAGTCGACCAGCAGCGCTACGGGCAGGCGCTGGAGCTCTTGGCGCAAGCGCCCGGGAAGCTTGTCCACGTCGCGGGCAACCACGACCGCATCAACCTCGACGATGCCGCTCTCAGGCGAGCCTGGGGCATGCCCCCGCCCGGCCCGCTCTACTATTCCTTCGACCTCGGCTTCGTGCACTTCGTGGTGCTGTGCTCGCACGAGCGCGCCGATCGGGACGTGCGGCTCGATCGGGATCAGCTCGGCTGGCTGGCCGCCGACCTCGGGAGCACGGCGCGGCCCACGGTGGTGCTCGTCCACCACAGCGCGGCCGATCAGGACCTGAGCGGCAACCGCTGGTTCGCTCACGCCCCCGAGCTGTGCTTGATCGAGCAGCGGCGGGAGCTGCGCGCCCTGCTGCGCCGCAGTGGCAAGGTGATGGCCGTGTTCAACGGACACCTACATTGGAACCACCTAGACCTCATCGACGCCATCCCCTACGTGACGGTGCAGAGCGTGGTCGAGAACGTCCGCGATGACGAGCCGGGGCTCGCGGCCGCGGCCCATGCCGTGGTGCGCATCACGCCCAAGCGGATGCTGGTCGAGCTCGGCGGGGTCGAGCCGGCCCGCTATCAGTTCGAGCGGCTCGGTTGAGGGAAGGGCTGCGGGCGGCGCGCTGGACGCTGCGGCGAGCGCTCGCGACCGGCTCCGAGGGGGTGCTCTCGGGAAAAAAACGACCCGCGGAGGAGGTCTTCGGTGCGAATCGCCATCGGACTGGTGGAGATGACGGAGGTCCCGTTGTAAGATTCGCGGGCTTATGCGAGCGGTGGCGGCAGGCC
>CAYTYV010000359.1:0-6912 GCA_964441055.1 uncultured Polyangiaceae bacterium
CCGGTCGTCGCTGCGCTCCTCCCTCTGCCCCCAAACCCCCGCGGCAGAGCTCGCCTGTCGCCCGTGGAGCTATCTGGGCGGGGGGAAGTCGCCCAGGCAGACCGCCATCTCGAGGATGATGTACAAAAGGGCGCGCTCCTGCGCCATCAGGCCCTGCTCGCCCCAGGCCTCGGTGTGGTAGGTCGAGAACATCGCGCGGCCGCAGCCGTACTGGAAGCTGATGGTGGCCGGGTGCAGCCCGGGGTAGCCCTCGCTGGTCAGGTCGCCGCTCACCCAAGCGATGGGATCGAGCGTGGTCACCGTGCCGTTTTCGTCGGGCGCGGTGTAGGGGGTGACCGCGTCGACCTTGGTCCAGTTGTCCTCCAGCCACCAGGTGGTGATCCCCTGCGCGGCCATCCACTGGGCCATGTCCGCGTCGTTGACGGTGGCGGGCGCATCGTAGACGCCGCTCTCCGCATCCCCGAAGCCGCCGAAGTCTCCGATCCAGTGGATCGGATCGGGGAAGACCTGCCGCACGATGTCGTACGAGTAGTCGGTGACGTACAGTCGCCCGCCGTCGCGCACGTACTGGGTGATGCCGTCTTTGACGGGCTGCTGCATCAGATACGAGTCGGGCCAGCTATCGGTGCAGGGGAAGAAGACGATGTGGTACTGCGCCAGCGAGTCGTAGCTGGACAGGAGCTGGCTGCCCTGGCCCACGCTGCCCCCGCCCGGGTAGGCGCTGGAGCCGTCGTAGATGTCGAAGGACTGGCTGCCCGGGACGAGGTTGCCGCTGCCGTCGACCTGGCCCAGCCCGAGCTTGGCCAGGCTGTCTTGGATGTCGTCCCAGATGCCGTAGGAGACGGCGATGCGCGGGATGGAGTCGTTCTCGGCGGGATTGCTGACGCTCGGCAAGGTGGTGAACGCGGTCTCGACCGGGTGGGTCTCCTCGGTCGGCACGTTGACCGTGCGGATCCGCCGAAACGGGCCCTTTTGCACGACCACGAGCCACTCGCCCAGGCTGGGCACGCCCAAGGTGAAGCTGCCGTCGGGGGACGAGAGGGTGTACGGCGTGGTGGGGGGCAGCTCGGCGCAGCGGTCGCAGTAGACGGCCGAGGGGATGGGATCGGGCATCTCGTGGGTCACGTAGACCAGCGCCCCGCTGATGGGGATGGTGCCCTCGGGCGCCAGCACGGTGCCCTCGAGATAGGCCACTGCGGGCCCGGGGCCCTGTCCGCCGAGCAGGTTGCCACCGAAGCCGAAGCCACCTACGCCCGAGTTGTTGCCCGAGCCGGCCTCCCCGTCGTCATCGTCGTTGAAGGTGTTGCCCTTCGAGGCCGTGCACGCCATGAAGCTCGCCGTCACCAGCCCGAGCGCCGCAGCCACCACCAGAAAAAACCGCGCGGTCCTCAGCCAGACCGAACGGCTCGTTCGCTTCTCATGCGCAGTCATGATTCACCTTCTTTGAGCATGGCACGCCCCGAGCCCCGATGCGCTCCTGGTGACGCATAGGTCTAGAAGTTGCTGCAAACAGATCGAGTTGATCACGGACAGACCCCGCGGGGGTTTGGGGGCAGAGGAAGGAGCGAAGCGACGACCGGAGCCCCCATCGTTAGAAATAATACCAGATCGTGCGGTACTCGCGCAGGTCCTCGCCCATGGCGGCCAGCTGCTGCAGGTAGTCGTAGATGCTCACGTCCTCGTAGTAGTAGGGCGGCACCAGCGTGATGTTCTTCTCCCAGGGGTGGAAGCTGTAGACCCGACGGCCGTCGGTGCGAATGGTCAGCAGGCGATGGTCCTGCCACAGCCGCAGGTGGTTCTTGCCCAGCCGGGGAACGTTGAACACGGGCTCGTCGGTGCGGTCGAGGCCGGGCAGCAGCCGCGCCTCCTCCTTGCGCTCCTGCAGCAGGCGGGCGATGGGCGCGATGTAGCGCTCGGTCTCCTCCTTGCCCTTCATGTTGAAGGTGTAATAGGGGTCGACGCCGATCCGACGCAGCGTCTGCCGGAGCTTGCAGGTCTCGAAGCGGCGCGAGTTCCAGATGTTGAAGACCTGCTGGTTGTAGACGCCCATCCCCTGGCGGCGGATGAGCTGCACCGCCTCCATGGCCTCGGGCGTGATCTCGTAGGGGTGCTGGAAGTGGGTCACGATCGCCACCTCGCGCTGGCCCGGCTCGTGGAACTCGGCAATCAGCTCGGCCAACCCCTGGGTCCAGCGCTGGGGCAGCACCACCGGGGTGCGCGTGCCGATGCGCACTCGGTGGACGTGCTCGATGTTGCACACCCGCTCGAGCAGCCGCCGGATGTCATCGTCGGGCATGACCATAGGGTCGCCGCCCGTGATGAGCACCTCGTTGACCGCCGGGTGGCGACGCAGCCAGCCGAGCGCCTGCGCCAGCTTGCGCTCGGGCGCCAGCGCTCCAGGCGCCATGCACTCGTCGATCTCCCAGTTGCGCTGGCAGTACACGCAGATCTGCGAGCAGGTGTTGAAGGGCTTGAGGATGGCGATGCGCGGATAGCGTCGGGTGACCAGATCGACCGGCGAGGTGTCCTGCTCGCCCATGAAATCGAACACCGCCCGTCGCTCCTGGCGGTGGTCGGCCAGCATGTTGACGTAGTCCGGCGGGGGGATCACCTGGGCCCGAATGGCCTGGTCCTGGCCAAAGGACCGGTCGGTGTCCATCAAGCTCAAGTAGTAGGGGGTGATGCCGAAGGGGATGCGGTGCTCGACGGCCTTGCGGATGGCCGCGAGCTCCTTGTCGCTTAGGTCGATCAGCTCGACCAGGAGGTCCGGCTTTTTGATCACGTGGGTCAGGTGCCAGCGGAAGTCGTGCCAGTCCTCCTCGCTGCCGCCGAGCAGCTCGAGGATGCGGGCGCGGCGCAGCTCGCGGCGCCGGATGGCGCGCCGCCCCAGCCCCGTGGGGTAGCGCGTGAGGTAGTGGTCCATCGAGGCGGCCATGGCGTCGAGGATCTCCATCCGCCGCTGGGCCGCCTCGCGACCGCTCAGCTGCAGAAAGTCCGGCAGCTCGCCCAGCACGTCCTCGCCTTCGTCGTAGATGTTCGACTGGCCGGCCAGCCCGCGGAACAGGTAGATGAACTCGAGCAAGAAGCCGTTGGATAGCGGCGCCGTGGCTGGCTCTCCGCGCGCCAGGTGCCAAAGGTGCTCGAGCGCGCTCATCTCGACGAGCTCCTCGTTGGCGGGCGAGACGATGCTCACCATGGCGCGAATGCACTCGCGCACGGTGGCCATCTTGAGCGGGTGCAGGTCCGAGTCGGACGACAGGATCTCGCGCTGGCGTCGCGCGAGGTAGTCCTGGATGGTGGCGCGGGCCGATTCGAGCTCGGGCGCCTGGCTCAGGATGTCGTGGATCTCGGGGTTGACCTGCCAGAGGATCTCCAGGTAGGGGCGCGGCTCCGAGGTCAGGGCCGAGCCGTCGTCGATCAGCAAGGCTCGCAGCACTTGCTGGGCTCCCTGGCCGGCTCGATCCGTGCCGCGCAGGCGCTTGCTCTGCTTGAGGAGGGCGCGGTCGTTGACGTGGTTCATGATCGCTACTCTTTCGAAATGGCTGTCCCGCGCTGCGCTGCGGATAGGCGCGAGCTCGGAAGCCGTTGGCGCTCTCGCGCGAGCCCCGTCGAGCAAACCCCTAGGCCCAGGTGGCGTTGCCGGTCGAGCCTGCTGGGGATGGCCTCGCGCGCGCCGTGTGGCTCGGCCCTACGATAGCACGTTTACAGCAAAGGGCTCAGCAGGTGTGCGGCCCCGTCGACCACCTTGGTGTGCCAGGGGCGGCGGCGCATGGCAATCGGATCGGCCTCCACGGACTGCTGCTGGTCGGCCAGGAACAGCTCGGTCAGGGCGCCGTTGAGCTCGGGGCCGCCGATGAAGCAGCTCACCTCGAAGTTGAGCCGGAACGAGCGGTGGTCGAGGTTGGCGCTGCCGATGAGCGCGAGGTCGTCGTCGAACAGCGCGCTTTTGGCGTGCAGCACGGTGGGCTGGTACTCGAAGATCCGCACGCCGACGTCGAGCAGCTCGGGGTAGTACGAGCGCGCCGCCCGACGCGCCAGCGGTATGTCGCTCTTGCCCGGCAGCAACAGGCGCACGTCGACGTGTCGGTACACGGCCGCCCGCAGCGCCGCCATGATGGCCGGGCTGGGGATGAAGTAGGGGGTCGCGATCCACAGCCGCTCGACCGTGCGGTTGATGGCCACGAACAGCATGTCGTGCATGGCGTTGTGGCGGGTGTCGGGACCGCTGGCCACCACCGCGCAGGCCGCGTCGATCTCGTTGCAGCCCGGCTCAGCCGAGCGGACGGCGGTCCACTTTCCGAAGTGCTCTTCGTCGGCCAGGTTCTCGGTGGTGGCGAAGTACCAGTCGTCGGCGAAGATCTCCTGGAGCTGGTCCACTGCGGGCCCCTCGAGGCGCACGCCGCGGTCGCGCCAGTCGCGGCGGTACTCGTCGCCGATGTTGAAGCCCCCGACAAAGCCCTCCTCGTCGTCCACCACCAGGATCTTGCGATGGTTGCGGAAGTTGAGACCGGGACGGCGCGACAGCCATCGGGGCGCATTGAAGCAGGCGATCTGCGCGCCCGCCTCGCGCAGGGGAGCCGACAGCCTTCGGCCTAGGATGCGAGCGCCGACGGCGTCGCACAGCACGCGCACCTGCACGCCGTCGCGGGCTTTGTCGGCCAGCAGATCGCGAAAGTGGCGGCCCGTCTCGTCGTCGTTCCAGATGTAGAACAGCGCGTGGATGTGATGGCGGGCGCGGGCGATGGCCTGCTCCATGGCCTCGAAGGCTATCGGGCCGTCGCGCAATAGCTCGACGCGGTTGCCCGTGGTGGGGCGGAAGACCGAGTCGGCCAGCTCGTCGGGAAGCCGCAAAAGGGGAAGCAGGGTAGGGCGGTCGCAAGGCGGCTCGTCGAGCAGCTCGTGCAGGGTCTCGAAGCGCTGGCTCATGGCCGCGGACATGCGCCGCTTGCGGCGTCGCTTGCGCTCGAGGTGGCTTCGGCCGATGAGCCACCAGGCCACCAGGCCGACCGCGGGGATGCTGACCAGCGCCAGGATCCACGACAGCGCGGCCAGCGGTCGGCCGCGACGGCGGACCAGCACGCTGGGAATGGACAGGAGCCCGAGCAGCAGCGCGACCCAGCTAAGCCAGGTCCAGAGCAAGAACAGGTCGGCGGGAAGCTCCAGCCACATGGGGTGGGCCCTGGTCCGCGGGCGCGGCATCGCGGTCGTGCGCGAGCGCGGACATCGTCGCCATGTTGCCCCGAACGGCCTCCGCGGCCAAGCGGCCGGGGTATTGGCCTTTGGATCTTGGTCCGAGGCCCTTGGTCCGTAGTCAGCAGTTTCGTGGGGTTGCGCCTGGCTTCCCGCGAATAGTCAATCGCCCGTCGCCAATCGCTTCTTTGGGGCTAGACTGCCCGCCATGGGGCGGCGCAGGGCAGGGTTGGCAAGGGCTTGGGCGGTAGTCCTGCTGGTGGGGCTGGCAGGCTGGGTCCTGCTGCGCGCCCACGGCTCGGCGCGGCTCGACTGCGCGGTGGTCGCTCTGGCCTATCTGCTGGGCGGCGTTCCCTTTGGGCTGCTCTTGGGCTTTGTGGCGGGCAAGGACGTGCGCCGCGAGGGCAGCGGCAACACGGGGGCCACCAACGTCCTTCGCACCTGCGGTCCGCTGTATGGCCTTGCGGCCCTGGCGCTCGACGTGCTCAAGGGCTACGGCCCCGTGATGGTGGTCTTGCACCTCAGCGAGGCCGGGCCGCACTGCGCCGCGCTGACGGCTCTGGCGGCCGTCTTGGGGCACAACTACCCGGTCTGGCTCGGGTTCAAGGGCGGCAAGGGCGTGGCGACCAGCGCGGGTGTGCTCCTCGCGCTCAGTCCTGCGGCGCTCGGCATCGGCCTCGGCGCCTTCGCGCTGATCGTGGCCGTCGGACGCTACGTCTCGCTCGGCTCCATCGTCGGCTCGGCCGCCATGGTGGTCGGCCACCTCTTCACCACCGAGGCGCCGCTGTCGCGGGACGCGCTTCCGGTCACCGCCCTGGTCGCGCTGCTGCTCGTGCTCGTGCTCGCCCGCCACCGCGACAACATCCGCCGCCTGCGCGCTGGCAAGGAGGGCAAGCTGGGCCAGAGCGCAAGCGCCCGAGACGCCGACGCAGCCGCTGAGGACGGCCGGTGAGCCGACCGTAGTAGGTCGTAGTAGGTGAGGGGCTCTAGCCCCCCGCTAGCCGCACTGCTCGTCTACGGCCTGTACCCCGCCGAAGCCATCGGCGTCGCACTGCGCTGCGCAGGCGTTGTTGCAGCAGCCGTTGCCCTGGCAGACCGCAAAGGACACGCCGTTGCAGGTGCAGGCGCAGGTCGGATTGCCGCCGCCGCCGCCGAGATCCGAGGCGTCGTCCACGCAGTCGGCGTAGTCCTCCGTCTCGTTGTCGCAGTCGTCGGCGTCGACCACCCAGGCGTAGTCGTCGCAGTCGGCCTTGTCGAGCACGCAGGTGAGCAGCTCGTCGTACTCCTGGTCGCACTCGTAGGCCGCCGCCGCGTCGATGTCGTGCTCCTTGTCGATCACGCACTCGTCGTACTCGCGATCGTTGCAGAGCGTGCACTCGCACTTGGCGTCGCAGAACTCGACGGCTCGGCTGTCGCAGGCGCAAGCGGTGACCGCGAGGCCCGCGACGGACAGCCAAACGACCAACCCGGTACTGTGGTGTGCCTTGTTCATCGTCGTGGTCCTCTCCCTAACCCATGCAGGCGTTGAAGTCGTCGAACTCGTCCTCGCACGAGTCGTCGATCACCCACTGGTCGTTGTCGCAGTCGTACTCCGTCTCGGCACACTCCCAGAGCAGGTCGTACCACTCGTCGCAGTCCCACAGGTCGGCGTACTCCTCGCCTTCCTCCATCTCTACGACGCACGCGTCGATGTCGAGATCGTTGCCATCGAGGCAATCCATC
>CAYTYV010000360.1:0-6846 GCA_964441055.1 uncultured Polyangiaceae bacterium
CCCGACGCGTGGGCTTGTACTTGAGGTCGGCCCCTGTCGGTACGTTGGGCGAGTAGGTGACCACGCCCATGTCGTCCTGCGCCACCACCGCGCACTTGTAGAGCCCGTCGTAGCCGAGCTCGTCGAAGTACTTGGCGCCCATGTAGTAGTGGTACTGATCCCAGCGGTGGTAGTAGGGCGGGTAGCCGAAGCGGAACCCGTTGAAGTAGAGGGTGATGGCCGCCAGGGCGAGGGTGATGCCGACGAACTTCTTCCAGCGCTCGGCGACGGGCCGCTGGATGCTCTTGCGGTGCTGCTCGTAGAAGACCGCGGCCGCGGCGGTCATGGCCACGGCGGCCTTGATGATCTTGACCGATTTGTCGTGGTCCGGGACGTACTCCTGCATGGCGTAGAAGAAGACCCACGCCGTGCCCGCCGCGACCACGTAGCGCCAGTAGGAGCGCAGCCGCTCGGGCAAGGCCTGATCCACGAAGTAGGCCAAGCCGAAGTAGTTGGCCGAGCCCACCACCAGCAAGCCCACCTGATGCGGTAGCAGCCGCACCAGCCCTCGGTCGGTGGGCACGTACAGCAGCCACAGCACCGCGGCCACCACCACGTGCAAGGCCGTCATGCCGATGCGGAAGACGTGCCGCAACGGGTGCGGGATCACCTTGTCCACGTGGTAGAGAACCGCGAAGTAGACGGTGAGGCCGAGGACGACCGCGCCGAGCTGGATGCCGCTGAGCGTCATGATGTGCTCTGCCGTTGCAGGACCTACCCCATACCAGATGTTGCGGCACCCAAGAAACCCCGCGTGGCCGAGCGCGTCCGGCCGGGTCGTGCCCAGCCCGGCAGAACGAGCCCCTGCCGCAAGTTGGCCGAGCATCGGCAAATCGCGGTGTTATGTTGCACAAGCGATGAAGGCGCGGCGGCATGGCCTAGCCGACGACGGCGTGCTCGTTCCGACCCCGCGGGGCTCGCGGCATCCGCGGCCTTTCGAGGCGGGACTCGGAGGGGGAAGATGACCGCGAAAGTCCAGCGAATCCACCTGCGTCGGCGCCATGTTGCGCACTTGGTTGGGGCGGCGCTGCTGCTCGCCGTCGCGCTGGGCTGTAGCCCGTCCGATGGCGGCTTTTTGGGAGCGGGCGAGCCGGGCTCGGCCTCGGCGATGGCCGAGGGAGACGAAGCTGCGGCGCGGCCTGTGGCCCCGACGACAACGCCCGAGCTCGGCGCGGGCGCCCGCTACGCGTTTTTCGAGCGGCGCAGCGGAGGGCTGCGAGCGAGCAACCCGGCTCAGGGCTTCGGCGTGGCCGTGGGCGGGCGGGGAGCGACCGTGCGTGGGCAGCCCTGGTCGATCGAGCTCGGCCTGGCCCGCTTCGGGCGAGCGGACAGGCTTGCGCCCGTTGCCGCGGCGGTGGCCACGCGATCCGCGGTCTGGCCCGAGCACCGCGCTACCTTGGTGCACGGCGCGGGGCTCGAAGCGTGGTACCAAAACGGCCCCGCCGGGCTGGAGCACGGCTTTTCCGTGGCAGAGCCTCCGCCTGGCGCGGGCGTGCTGGTCTTCGAGCTGGATCTGGCGGGCGATCTCGAGCCCGCGCTGGCCTCCGACGGCCAGAGCATCGAGCTGCGGCAGCCGGGCGGCGCGGTGGTGGCGCACTACAGCGACCTCTGGGCAAAGGATGCCCTGGGCGTGCCGCTAACGGCGCAGATGCAGCTCGACCGAGCGAGCTTGCGGCTGGTGATCGACGACCGGGGGGCGGTCTACCCCATCGAGGTCGACCCTCTGATCTGGGTCGAGCAGCCCAAGCTGCTGGGCGGCGGCGGCGGCCCGGGCCACTACTTCGGCGTGGCGTTGAGCCTGAGCGGCGAGACCGCTCTGGTCGGCGCCTTTGGATACGACAACAGCGGCGAGGCGACGGGCGCGGCGTACGTCTTCGTTCGCGCGGCGGGCAGTTGGCTGCAGCAGGCCATGCTCACGGCGGACGACGGCGGCGAGGGCGACCGACTAGGCAGCGCGGTGAGCCTGAGTGGCGAGATCGCCTTGGTCGGCGCCTCGGGCGATGACGATGAAGGCGACGGCGCGGGCGCGGCCTACGTCTTTGTCCGCAGCGCCACGAGCTGGTCCGAGCAGGCGAAGCTGACGGCCAGCGACGGAGAGGCGGGCGATGAGTTCGGCGTGGCCGTGAGCGTGAGCGGCGAGACCGCGCTGGTCGGCGCAGTGGGGGACGATGATGGCGGCGGCGAGTCGGGCACGGCTTACGCCTTCGAGCGAAACGCCACGAGCTGGTTACAGCAAGGCAAGCTGAGCGCCGCGGACGGCGCGGCCGGGGACCGCTTCGGCGTGGCCGTGAGCTTGAGTGGGGACACGGCGTTCGTCGGCGCGCACTACGACGACGATGGTGGCAACAACTCCGGTGCGGCCTACGTCTTTACCTACGGCTTTTCCGGCTGGTCCGAGCAGGCCAAGCTCACCGCCAGCGACGCGGAGGCGGGCGACGACTTCGGCTGCGCACTGAGCCTCGATGGCGAGGCGGCATTGATCAGCGCCTACTGGGACGACGACCGCGGCGAGGACGCGGGCGCGGCCTACGTCTTTTCGCGAGCCGCCACGAGCTGGTCCGAGCAGGCGAAGCTGACGGCCAGCGACGGCGCGGCCGGGGATCTGTTCGGCAGAGCGGTGAGCCTGAGCGGCGAGGTCGCGCTGCTCGGCGCCGTGTGGGACGACGACCGCGGGGAGCAGGCGGGTGCGGCCTATGTCTTTTCCCGCAGCGGCGCCGACTGGTCCGAGCAGGTCAAGCTGACGGCCAGCGACGGCGCTGCCTTCGACCACTTCGGCATCGCGGTGAGCCAGAGCGGTCGGAGCTCGCTGGTCGGTGCGCAAGGAGACGATGACTACGGCGCCTGGGCGGGTGCGGCCTACGCGTTCGCATGGGGGAGGACTGACGGCGACGGCTGCGCCGAGCCCGCCGAATGCCTGAGCGGCCATTGCGTCGACGGCGTTTGCTGCGATGGCCCGTGCGACGAAACCTGCGAGGCCTGCTCGGCCGCACTAAAGGGAGGCGGCGAGGACGGCGTGTGCGATGCTGTAGTCGCCGACAGCGACCCCGACGACGACTGCCCCGCCGATCCCGACTACCCGAGCTCCTGCGGTGCCGATGGCCTGTGCGACGGGCAGGGGCAGTGTCGCCTCTTCGCAGCCGCGCTCGTCGAGTGCGTGCCGTGGTCGTGCAGCAACGGCGAGGCGACCTTGGCCTCCCGATGCGACGGCAGCGGCCACTGCGTCGACTGGGGCACGGAGAGCTGCGAGCCCTTCGCCTGCGGCGAGGGTGCCTGCGAGACCTCGTGCTCCTCCGATGCGGATTGCCTCCAGCCCTTCCGTTGCGACGTCCAATCGGGAAGCTGCGTGGCGGTACCGGAATGCCACGACTACCTGGTCATCGTGCCCAACGGCGCGCCCACCGACTGCTCGCCCTATCGCTGCACCGACGACGGCCAGTGCATCCACCGCTGCCAGTCCACTACAGACTGCGTGGACGGCTATCGATGTGCGTCGAACGGCGACTGCGTGCCCGCAGGCGCCATGGGCGCGGACGAGGCCGACTCGGGGTGCGCTTGCGCCCAGGTCCCTCCCCCAGCCGGGCGCACCTGGACGCTGCTGCTCGCGGGGCTTGCGCTTTGCGGGGCGGGCTGGCAGCGCAGAGCTCGACGGGCACGCCAGCCCGGCTGAGCGGTGGGTGGGGCTAGCGGCGTCAGCCCGACTTCCACAACCCGTGCAGGTTGCAGTAGGCGCGGGCGGAAGCGCCCTGTCCCGTCACGGAGAACTCGGCCTCGGGCGCCTGGCCCGGCTCGAGGAACTGGATGTAAGTCTTGCCATCCACCAGCAGCTCGATCCACTCGATGAAGTGCTTGTCCTCCATGGGATGCGCTACCGAGCCGACCTTCACGACGTAGCCGCCCGCCACGGCCTCGATCGCGGGCACGTGCTTTTCTTGGGCGGCGTCGGTGGTGTTCTCGCGGAGCAGCTCCATCGGCATGCCGCAACAGACGAGCTGTCCTAAGCCGCCGTGCAACACCTCGACCTGGTTTCCGCACTTGGGGCAGTGGTAGACCTGCAATCGCTCCGCGGGCATCTTCTCTCTCCTGGTCTCGAACGGTTTGGCGAATGGCCCCGGACATCTCGGCGAGGCTCGCCGATGCGGACCCTCGGCACGGCATGCGCCGACGGGACCCTCCGGGTAGCTGGCGCGGTAGGATAGCAGGCTCCGGGCCAATTACGAGTGCGTCCGCGTCTCGGCAGCGGGCTCGCCTTGGTCGGCCGTGCGAACTACACTGACCGCGGCATGGATCCCTACTTGGCACCGACCGCGTTCATCCAGAGCGATGCTCCCGCCATCGTCTCGCTGGCGGCCTCGCTGGCTCGCGAGACGCCTCGAGAGACTGCCATCGCCGCCTTCGACTGGGTGCGGGACGAGATCCGCTACGACCCCTACACCGCCGTGGGCGGTCCCGAAACCTACGCCGCCTCGGCTGTGCTGGCGCGCAAACGGGGCTACTGCGTGCACAAGGCCGTGCTGCTGACCGCCCTGTGCCGCGCTGCGGGCATCGGCGCGCGGTTGGGCTTCGCCGACGTGCGCAACCACCAGACCCCGCCAGCCATGCTCGAGCTCATGGGCACGGACCTGTTCGTGTTCCACGGCTACACCGAGCTTTTCCTGGACGGTCGCTGGCTCAAGGCTACTCCTGCCTTTGACCGCGCCTCGGCCGTCAAGGCGGGCGCGCTGCTGGTGGAGCTCGACGGCAGCAACGACGCCATGCTGCACCCGGTGGACCCCGAAGGGCATCCCCATATCGAGTACGTGCGCGATCGCGGCCACTACGCCGATTTGCCGCTCGACGAGATCCTGCACACGCTGGCCCAGACCTACGGGACGCGAACGGACGGACAGCTCTTTTCCCGCGTCGCCGTGGACGACAATTAGCCGTTCGCTTTGGCCGCGAGCCGCGCGGCCCGCTCGTTGCGAGGCGACTGTCGCGTGGTTATGGATGGCCGGGCGGGGGCGAACGGCAAAACCGGAAAGGCTTGCAGCGACCGTGCCCAGAGCAGAAGCAGACAGCGGCCCAACGAGCGCTGCGGGCGACGATGCCGAGCGCGCGGACGAGGCGAGCTCGGCTGAGCAGGCGCAAGCCAAGGCGCCGAGGCGAGCCTGGCTCCGACGGCTTTGGTCCTACGGCTGGCAGGTGGCGCTCGTGCTGGTCGCCGTCTGGGGTGTGAGCGAGTGCCAAGCAGGCCATCTGCTCTCGCGCCGCCAGCCAGCCCCGGACTTCGCGCTGCGCTCGCTCGAGGGCGAGACGGTGCGGCTTGCCGATCTGCGCGGGCGCAAGGTGGTGCTGTACTTCTTTTCGCCGTGGTGTGCGATGTGCGAGTACTCCTCGAGCAACGTGCGCGCGTTGCGCGAGGCGCGCAGCCCGTCCGAGCTCGCCGTGGTCGCCGTGGGGCTGGCCTACGAGGACCCCGACGAGCTTCGCCGCTTCGCCCGCGAGCACGAGCTCAACATGCCTGTCGTGGCAGGCGACGAGCAGGTGCAGCGGGCCTACCGCATCCGCGCCTTCCCCACGGTCTACGTGCTCGACGAGGCGGGCGCGGTCGAGGATCGCGTGGTGGGCTACACCACCGAGCTAGGGCTGCGGCTGCGAGCGCTGTGATCTAGCCCTGGGGCTCGAACATCTCCTTGTCCACGCCGCAGTCGGGGCACACCCAGTCGTCGGGCAGATCCTCGAAGGCCGTGCCGGGCTCGATGCCTGCATCGGGATCGCCCTGCTCGGGGTCGTAGACGTAGGAACACGCGGTGCATTCGTACTTGGTCATGGCGCGTCACCTCGGGGCCAGCTAAGCGGCGATTGCCCGCTACCGGCTGGGGGGATTCATACAGCGGCTTGGCGGCGAAGCCTAGGGGCCTGGCTTGCGCGCAAACACCTTCACGCTCGCCACCCGCCCGGCGAGCTCGTGGGCCCAGCGCAGGGTGTCGTCGATGCCCACATCGCCGCCGCAGCAGGCTGGGGCGGCCGGATCGGCGAGCTCCGAGCCGATGAAGGCCACGAGCTCGGGAGCGTCGTAGACGAGGCGGTCCTTGACCTCGACGTCGACCAAGCCCGCCTGGCGCAGGCCGTCGAGGTAGGCGGCCTCGCCGATGGCGCCTGACAGGCAGGAGGAGTGCAGGCGGCGGTTTTGCGCGATCTCGGGCGGTAGCTCTTCGGCCACGATGTCCGATACCAGCATGGTCCCGCCCGGCTTGAGCACGCGGGCGATCTCGGCAAACACCCGGGGCTTTTCGGGCGAGAGGTTGATGACGCAGTTCGAGATGACCCAGTCGACGCTGTCGCCGTCTACAGGCAGCTGTTCGATGATGCCCTTGCGCACCTCGACGTTGGTTAGGCCAGCGGCGGCGATGTTCTCCTCGGCCTGGGCGATCATCTCGTCGGTCATGTCCACGCCGATGACCCTGCCTGCCGCGCCCACCTTCTTGGCGGCCAGCAGCAGGTCGATGCCCGCGCCCGAGCCCAGATCCAGCACCACCTGACCCGGCTGCACGGCCGAGAAGGCCAGCGGGTTGCCGCAGCCAAAGGAGTTGACCACCGCCTCGGTTGGCAGCGCGCCGAGCTCCTCCTCGGAGTAGCCAGCGAGCTTGGCCACCACGCCTTTGGGGACGGGGGCGGGGCTCGCGCAGCAGCCGCAGCCCGAGCCGGGGTTTTTCACGGCGCGCGCGTAGTCTTCGGCCACGTGTCGACGAAGGGTATCGGTGTCGCTCATGGGACCTCCTCGGTGCACTCACTTGCATATAACCGCTTATCCGGGTATATGCAAGTGCG